>CAYTBM010000103.1:0-10093 GCA_964436025.1 uncultured Anaerolineaceae bacterium | reverse complement strand
GTTTTCGCTGCCAGCGCCCGATGGTACGCTCGTGCCTGTCGCCGAGGACGTACGGATCCTCGGCCTTCGCGCACTTCAAGCCGCCAACCGGGAGCCCTGACGCATGCTGAGCCTGCAGTACATCCGCGAGAACGTCGAGCGCGTGAAGCGCGACGTGCTGCTTCGAAACACGACGGCGCCAATCGACCGCATCCTGCAACTGGACGAAGACCGCCGGGAGATCCTCCAGCAAGTGGAGGGCCTCCGGGCGAAGCGGAACACCGTCAGCAAGGCCATCGGCGCCTCGAAAGACTCGGCTGACCGCGAGATCCGCATTGCCGAGATGCGCCTCGTTGGCGACGAGATCGACCGCCTCGATGGTCGCCTCAAGAGGATCGAAGGCGAGCTCCAGGAAAAGCTCTACGAAGTCCCGAACATTCTCGACCCGAACGTCCCCAAGGGCCCGGATGAAACGTCGAACAAAGTCATCGAAGTGATCGGCGAGATTCCGCAGTTTCCGTTCACGCCGCGGCCGCACTGGGAACTCGGCGAAATCGTGGGCGGCCTCGACATCGAGCGCGGGGCGAAGATGTCTGGGTCGCGCTTCTATACGCTGCGTGGACCGCTCGCGAGGCTCCAGCGTGCGCTTATCCAGTTCATGCTGAATGAGCACGGCCGTGCTGGGTTCACGGAAGCGTACCTCCCGTACATGCTGAGTGAAGCATCGCTCTACGCCGCCGGCCAACTCCCCAAGTTCCGCGACAACCTCTACCGCGACGCCGAGGAAGACTATTTCTTCATCCCCACGGCCGAGGTCGCTTTCGTCAATCTCTACAGGGACGAGATCATTCCGCCGGGCGAGTTGCCGATGCGCTTCGTGGGTCACACGCCGTGCTTCCGCCGCGAAAAAATGAGCGCCGGCCGCGATGTCCGCGGCATCAAGCGAGGCCACCAGTTCGAGAAGGTCGAGATGTTCGTGTACTGCGAACCCGACAACAGCGACGCCGAACTCGATGCCCTCGTCGCGCGGGCACGGGCCATCCCGGAGATTCTCGGCCTGCCCTACCGCGTCATCGCGCTCTGTTCGGGCGACATCGGGTTCAACTCGACGAAGACGTTCGACCTCGAGATCTGGGCCCCCGGCCAGGGTGAGTGGCTCGAGGTCAGTTCCGCCTCGAACTGCCTGGAGTTCCAGGCACGCCGCGCTAATATCCGCTACCGAAGCGCGCAGGATGAGCCGACGAAGTACCCGCATATGCTCAACGCCAGCGGCCTCGCGTTGCCGCGTACCGTCATCGCCGTGATGGAGAACTACCAGCAGGAAGACGGCAGCATCCAGGTCCCGGAGCCCTTGCAGCCCTACATGGGCATGTCCGTCATTCCGGCCGTTTAGCGGGGGAGCCCGGGCCTTCCGGCCGTGTCTTCCGGTTAGGTGCTCGCTCCGCCACCTGACCGTGGCCGAGCGTGGTGTGTCATGGCATAGTTCGCGCTCCACAATCGTTGGTGTACAAGCAGCACGAAGTTGGGGGCGACTCATGCTGGACCGAATCAAAGAACGGCAGGAATGGAAGTTCTTCCGCGTGTTGCCGCAGGCGCACCGCGGGCTTGCCTGGTCGTGGTGGGCGGCAGTACTGCTCCGGGGAGCGCTGCCAGCGTTCCTCGCCATAGCAATGGGCGTGCTCGTCGGCGCTGTCCAGAAGGGCGGCACACTCACCGGGCCGCTGATCGGCGTTGGTGTGGTGTTCGTGGCGCTGCAGATGCTTACGCCCGTTCACCAGGCCATCAGCGCAAACCTCGGCGACCGCACTGCCGCCTTGCTTTACGACCGCCTGACCGCTGCCTGCGTCGATCCACCAGGTATGGGTCACCTTGAGGATGGCTCACTTACGGCGGACCTCACCGTGGCGCGTGACTTTGACCTGGGGATGACGGGCCCGCCGCTCTACATCTCTATGGACTTCATCGCCACGGGTCTGATCCAGATCATCACGGGGGTTGTTTCCGCCATCGTGCTGTTCGGCTACACGTGGTGGGCGCCGATCGTCCTCGCTGCGGGCTGGATAGCGACGCACTACCTGCTGCGCGAAAGTTCCGTCTGGTTCGACCGCCAGACGGACGAAGTAAAGTCGGCGCAGCGGGACGCCGACTATGCCTACCGCATGGCCGTGGACCCGCCGGCCGCCAAGGAGCTGCGGATGTTCGGGCTCGGTGATTGGACGCTGGACCGTTTCATCGCCAGGCGAACGCGGCTTCATCAACTCCAGTACCAGGCGACCCGCCTGCGGGAACAGCCCGTCGTCTGGTCCATGCTCATCGTTGTCGCGGCGAACGTCCTGGTGTTCTGGTCCCTGGGACGGGACGCCGCGGACGGCCGTCTTTCGCTCCAGCAGGTGGTCGTCTACGGGCAGGTGGCTGTGAGCACGAGCATGCTTGCGTTCGGCGGCTTGAACTGGGCGCTCGACGGCGCCGCCGCACCTGTCGCGGCGGCGTTGCGCCTCGACGCGAAAATGGGCCCGGCGGGCGCGCTGCCCTCAGGTACGAAATCCGCCGCCGGCTTGCCTGCCTCTGAGATTCGCTTCCGCGATGTCACCTTCCAGTATCCGGCCGGCGGCGGAAACGTCCTCAATGGGTTCGATCTCGCCGTTCCCGCCGGGAGTTCACTCGCGATCGTCGGCCAGAACGGGGCCGGTAAGACCACCCTGGCGAAGCTGCTTTGCCGTCTCTATGACCCCCAATCCGGCGCGATCGAAGTCGATGGCGCCGATTTGCGCTCGCTCAACCTCGCCTCCTGGCGAGACCGCGTGGCGGCTGTCTTCCAGGATTACATCCGGTTCGAGCTGCCGCTGCGCGATAACGTTGCGCCCGCCGGCGCCGATGACGAGCACGTCGTCGCCGCCTTGCGGGCCGCCGGCGCCGGCAACCTCGCGGGCCTCGATACGGTGCTGGCCAAAGGCTACGCCGGTGGCACCGACCTCTCCGGAGGGCAGTGGCAGCGTGTCGCCCTCGCACGCGCGCTCTGCAAAGTCGAAATGGGCGCGGGCGTGGTGCTGCTGGATGAGCCAACCGCCCAGCTCGACGTGCGCGGCGAAGCCGAGATCTTCGAGCGGATTCTCGAAGCCACCCGCGACTGCACGACCATACTCATCTCCCACCGCTTCTCAACGGTCCGCCATGCCGATCGTATTTGCGTGGTCGAGCACGGCAGGGTGATCGAACTCGGCACCCACGACGAGCTGATGGCGCTCGGCGGCCGCTACCGCACGATGTTCGACCTCCAGGCCCAGCGCTTTGTCAGCGAAGAAGAGGAAGAAGGGATGGTGTTCGATGTCCTCGCCTGACATGGCACTCCCCCGCCAGCGCCAGATTCCGGACGATGTCCCGGCCGCGATCCCATCTATGTGGCGGCTTTGCAAGCTCGGGTTCAAACACGAGCCCGGCCTGCTCGTCGCCGCCTTCGTGCTTACGCTGCTCCAGGCCATCCCGGATGCCCTGATCGCCGTCTGGCTCAAGCTCCTCGGCCAGGGCGTCATTGATGGCGAACGGCGCCTTCTCTTCGTGGCCGCGCTCGGCCTCGGCGCATCGGCGACCGCCACCTGGTTCCTGATGGTCGTGAGCACCCGTATCCAGCGCCGGTTCCGCGATAAGGTCACCATCGCCCTGGAGGCCCATGTCGCCCGGCTCCAGGCTTCGGTCGCCACGATTGCTCACCAGGAGCGCCCGGATTACCTGGACCGTCTCGCTGTCCTCCGCGACCAGGTCTTCGTCCTCGACCACATGTACATGTCGCTATTCGGCACGGCCGGCTGGATTCTCCGCCTGGCGGTGACTGTCGGCCTGCTGGTGTCGATCCACCCGGCGCTTGGCCTCCTCGCCGTTTTCGCGCTGCCCACGGTCCTGACGTCTACCTGGCGCCCTGCCGTCGAACGCGAAGCCCAGGAACGCGCGGCGCCATACCAGCGTCTTGCCCGCCACCTCTTCCAAACGGCAACGACCGCGCCGCCCGGCAAGGAAGTTCGCGTCACCGGCATCGGACCGCGCCTCAAGCGTGACCGGCGCGTAGCCTGGGAGAGCTGGTACGCAGAGATGGCGCGCGCCCGCTGGGGTTCGGCGGTCTGGCACACGCTCGCCTGGGCGATCTTCGGCGGGGCGTTCGTCGGTTCTGTCGTGTTCGTCGCCTCCGGGCTGGATTCGCCCGCTGGCGACGTCCTGTTGGTGCTCGCGGCCGGGTCGCGCCTTTCGTCCTACATCAGCGCCACGGTCGGCGAAATCGGGTTCCTCCGCGGCATCTGGATGGACGGCTCGCGTCGCCTTGCCTGGCTGGAAGACTACGCCGCTGCTGTCTCGTCGGAAGAAGACCTCGATGCGCCGGGCGGACTGCGCGACGGGATCACCGTCGAGCACCTTTCGTTCGCCTATCCGGGGACCGAGCGTCTCGTGCTCGACGACGTGAGCGTTCGCATTCCGGCGGGCACCGTTGTGGCCATCGTCGGGGAAAACGGAGCCGGCAAATCCACCCTCGTGAAGCTGCTCTGCAAGCTCTATGAGCCAACGTCAGGGCGCATCCTCGTCGATGGCGAGGACCTCGGCCGCATCAGCGTGGAACGATGGCGGGAACGGCTCGCGGGTGCGTTCCAGGACTTCTTTCGCTTCGAGTTCCTCGCCCGCCAGTCTGTGGGTGTCGGTGACGTACCGCGCCTGGACGACGAGCCAGCGGTCGTGACCGCGGTGGGCCGGGCGGGCGCCGACGACGTCGTGTCGCGCCTGCCGTCTGCACTCGATACGCAGCTCGGCCCCTCTTGGCCGGGTGGCGTCGACGTTTCGTTCGGGCAGTGGCAGAAGTTTGCGCTCGCCCGTGGCTTCATGCGGGACCACCCGCTCTTGCTCGTGCTCGACGAACCCACCGCCGCGCTCGACGCCGAGACCGAGCACGCGCTGTTCGAGCGCTACGCCGAAGCGGCGCGCGGCGGACGTGGGCGCGAAGGCGCACATGAGACGCCGGACGGGCGCATCACCGTCCTCGTCTCCCATCGTTTCTCCACCGTCCGCATGGCCGATCTCATCGTGGTCCTGGACGGCTCGAAGCTCGTCGAGTCAGGCAGCCACGAGCAGCTCATGGCGAAGGGTGGCCAATACGCGGAGCTGTACGCGATCCAGGCCAATTCTTACCGGGCCTAACCCGCGGCCGAAACAAGCACAGTCTTGCGGCAGCCACGAAACCCCGTCTCAGCCCTTCTTCGCCCCTTCAATCGTCACGCCCGTTTTCGCAAGCCGTTCCTTGTTCTTCTCCAGGAAGTCGGCCCACCACGCGGGGAACACAGAGGGCAACTCCTCGCCCGCCTTCCGTACCGCCAGGATGCGGTCGAGCTCGGCGTTGACGGCCGTCCGAAGGTCGTCCATCGTGCCGTTGTTCTTGTACACCCAGTCGGCCCCGGGTGCGCGAACCTGCAAAGGGACCATCGAGGCGAGACGCTGGTTCGCTTCGGTCTCGTTCATGGCCCGGGTTTCGATCAGCCTTTGACGCGCAATGTCATCGTCCACGCCGATGAGCCACGTCTGGTTGCACCAACGCGCGTACCCCGGCTCCATCAGGTTCACCGCTTCCATGACGCAAACCTCACCGTCGCCCAGCGTCTCGCGCCACCTGTCGATTTCGCCCTTGATCGCCTCGGTGATGGAGCCCATGGCCCGGGTCAATTTGTTCATCTCCTCGGGCTTGCCGAATACTTTCGCGCCGAGGATTTTCCGGTCGACGTAGCCGTCTGGGCCAACGACTTCCTTGCCGAACGCCTCTACCACACGGTCGAAACCCGGGGTCCCGGGGTCGTACAGCCGGTGCACGAGCTTGTCGGCGTCGCAGTGGTGGGCCCCGCGCTCTACCAGCAGCTGGCCGACCGTGGACTTGCCGGCCGCGATGGTGCCCGCGAGACCGATGACAAGAGGCCCTTTGAGTACTTCAGGAGCCGGGGTAGAAGCAGGAGTGGTCACAGTTCACCTGTCATTGTTCGTGTGCCGAAAATCTGGCGGACGGGATGGCGAAGCGCAACTCTCAGACCGCACTCGGGGCGCAGGCTGATCTTGACAGGTCTGTAGACTAAGTATACTTTTCCAGCAAATTCGGGAGGTTCGACCCCATGACCACCATTCGTCCCTGCCTCTGGGTTGCCGGCAACATCGACGAAGTCATCGCGTACTACTCGGGTGTGTTTGACGGCTTGCAGACTACTTCGCTGAGCCGGATGCCAGATGGCAACGTAGTAACCGCGGACATCGTCATCGCCGACCAGAAGCTCATGCTGCTTGCGGGCGGGCCTGCGGCGTGGAGCTTCAACGAGTCCATTTCGTTCTATCTCGGCTGCCGGGGCCAGGAAGAAGTTGACCGCTACTGGAACTACTTCACCGCTGACGGCGGCGAGGAGAGCCAGTGCGGCTGGCTCAAAGACAAGTACGGTCTGTCCTGGCAGATTGTCCCCAAAGAGTTCGAAGACATGATGTCCGGCGACGACCCTGCAAAGGTCCAGGCCATGATCAATGCGATGTTCCAGATGCAGAAACTCGACATCGCAGAGCTACGAAGTGCATACGACGCGGCCTGACGCACTTCTTGGCACGGCCATCCGAACCGCGCACGCCGGCGGGTGGTCAGGCGGTCCACCTGCGGAAGCGACCGGAACTCGTAACAACCAAAGAGCCCGGGCTGACGGCCCGGGCTCTTCTCATTGGTACATTCCCGCTTTGCCCTCGTTTACAGTCGGGCCTCGGCCAGAGCGTGCCAGACTACGGCCGCTCGTTGGACATGATCACCGTGCCCGAAGCGGCGAACATGCCGCCGACTCCATGCGCAACACTGATCTTTACGTTCGGCACCTGCGCTGGCGCGGTGCCGCGGACCTGCCGCAGGCTCTCCTGGAGCGCGTACATGCCGTACATGCCCGAGTGGGTGTAGCTCAGGCCGCCCCCGTTCGTGTTCAGCGGGAGCTTGCCACCCGGCCGCGTGTTGCCCGCCCTGATGAACGCAGCCGCTTCGCCGCGGCCGACGAACCCGAGGTCCTCGAGGCCGTAGAGCGGCAGGTGCGCAAAGGCGTCGTAGATCATCAGGTGGTCCACGTCGTCATGGGTGATACCTGCTTCGCGGAAGGCGTTTGGACCCGCGACGCGGAACGCGCGTGAAGAGGTGAAGTCTTCCATCTGCGAAACCATCGGCGTCTCGACCGATTCGCCGGTACCGAGGATGTACACGGGCTTCGTCGGGAAGTCCTTGGCGCGGTCCGCCGAGGTGAGGATCAGGGCACCAGCCCCGTCGGTGACGAGGCAGCACATGAGCAGCCGGAAGGGGTAGGCGATCATGCGCGAGTTGAGGACATCTTCAACCGTGATCGGGTCCTTCATCATCGCGTTGGGGTTCTTCGCAGCGTATTCGCGCTGAACAACCGCGACCATCGCGAGGTCTTCCTCGGTGACGTTGTATTTCTTGAGGTAACGCATCACCGGGATGGTGAACGTGGACGGGGCGCCCATGGTGCCCACCCACTGCTCGAACTGAGCGCCGATGGCCTGGCCGCCGCCCATGGGCCAGCCGCCGCGGCCGATGCCCGACTTGCCGCTTTCGCCGTGGGTAATGAGGACGGTCCTGGCAAGGCCGGACTCGATCGCCGCGACAGCATGGCGGACGTGGAGCATGAACGAGCAGCCGCCAACCTGTGTGCCGTCGACGTAGGTCGGGGTGATGCCCAGGTAAAATGCCGTCTCAGTCGGGCTGGCGCCCGCGCAGGCCACGCCGTCGATGTCGGACGGCTTAAGGCCGGCTTCTTTCATGGCGCGAATGGCCGATTCGGCGTGGAGGCCGAGCTGGGAGTATTCCGGGAACACGCCGAGTGGGCTCACCATCTCGGACGCGCCAACGATTGCTACAGATCCTGGCTTCGGCACTGGATTACGCTCCCTTCGCCGGCCGCCACGTCGGCAGCGAGATTTCGTCGTTCACTTTGGTCGGCGCCAGTTCGAGCGCCATGTCGAGCTGCAACGCTTCCGGCGTCTGCGGGCAATCAATGATGTTCGTTGCCATCTTCACGCCCTCCTCCAACTGCACGACGGCGATCGCGGTCGGGCCGTCGAAGCCTGGAGGCGGCCGGTGGTTGATGACGTAGCTCAAGAGCGTGCCCTTGCCGCTCGCCTGGAACCATTCCACCTCCGCCCAAGGGTCGGACGGGTCGAAGGGGCGCGGCGGGAAGTACGCTTTCCCGGTGGCTTTGTTGCGCTGAATCATCAGCTTTCCTTCCCGCAAACCGGCCCAATAGGGCGCGGTTTCGGGCGTGGCCTTCGGGGCCAAACGCGTGTAATCGGTCAAACGAACCTGCCAGTGCGTGGAGTCCGGGCCCCCGTGAGGGTTCCGGCTGTGAATGCAGTCACAATGTCTACCGTGAACGTGAACGTTCGGCAAGTAGTCATAGCCGCGTGGTCGACTCGCGATGGCGGATCGCGTCTAATTTGCGCGCAAAGCAACCCGTGGAGTGAGACCATGACGCAGGTCGTTTCCCGTCCAAGAGTCTCTGGGCCAATCACCGGAGGCGCCCGTGGATGGCCGTTCGCAGCCTCGATGCTCGACATCAAAGCCCTGGGCTACGAGGAAGCCGAGTACTTCCTCGAAGGTACCGCCACTCGTTACAAGCTCGCCCCAGGCGCCGAACTCAGCCGTGACGGCCGCTGGAACGTCGATTCAGCCGGCGAAGCGCCGTACAAGACGCGGATCCTGATCTACCGCCCTACCGACCCCACGAAGTTCAACGGCACAGTCGTACTCACGTGGAACAACGTCACCGCCGGCTACGACCTCTTCGGCGCTGAAAGCCTGGAGCTGTTCGAAGGCGGCTTCGCGCTGGCCTGCCTCACCACGCAGAAAGTTGGTATCGAGGGCCTTCCACCCGTGCCGCAAGGGCTCGCCGCCTGGGACGCTGAGCGCTACGGCTCGCTCTCTATCCCCAGCGACGACTACTCCTACGATATCTTCACCCAGGGTGCGCTGGCCGTCGGCAGGGACCGTGACCGCGCCGGCGTCGACCCTATGGGCGGCCTCGATGTACAACACGTCGTCGCCCAGGGTGCCTCGCAGTCTGCTGGACGCCTCGGCACCTACGTCAACGCCATCCAGCCGCTCACGAAGGCGTTCGATGGCTTCATCCTCACCATCTACTTCGGCACTGGTTCGGCGCTGGAGGTCGGCGACACCGTCGTGAACATCAACCTTCCCCAGGCGACATCTCCGCGGCGCATGCTCCGTGGTTCGAACCTGCTCCGCCAGGACCTCGGCGTACCGGTGTTTGTTGTGAACTCCGAACTCGAGGCGATCGCCTGCCACGACGTCCGCCAGCCCGATGGCCCGCTGTTCCGGTACTGGGAGTCGGCCGGCACCTGCCACGTTTCTGCCCAGAACCAGCGCGACCGCCAGGCGCGACTCGATCGCGACCAGGTGCGCACGCTGCCGCTGGCGGAGGGCATCAACCGCATCCCGATGGTGCCGCTCTACGACGCCGCCTACCACCACATGCAGACATGGCTGACCGCAGGCACGCCGCCGCCATCTCAGCCGAAGGTCGAATTCGCCGGAGAAGAGGCCGAAGTTGTGCGCGACGAACACGGCATCGCCAGGGGCGGGATCCGCCTGCCACAGGCAGAGGTCCCGATCGCCCAGAACAGCGCCATCCCGCTGAAGGACGACGTCTTCGCCTACCTCGGCGGTTCGAGCCACCCGTTCTCCCGCGAGAAGATCCACGGCCTCTACGGCTCGAAAGGCGCGTTCCTCGACCGGTTCCGCGAGGCGGCAGCTCGCTCGGTCGCGGCCGGAGTGCTCCTGCCACGAGATGTGGAGCCGCTCGTGGCCGAAGCCGCCGCGGGCTGGCCAGACTAATCCGGCGAGTCGAACATCATGACGTGAACGGAAGCGAGTTCGTCGGCGGACTCGCCATCTTGGCGGTGTCCGGATGGCTAACAGCCCTGGTCATTGCCTCATTGCTCCGTGGCGGCTGGGAAGGCGCGATCACGGCGGCGGACCTCGCCGGGTCGATTGCCTTGGGCGGCGGCGGCCTTCTGCTCTTCTTCTTACTCGGCGCCTGGATGGTGA
>CAYTBM010000102.1:0-10112 GCA_964436025.1 uncultured Anaerolineaceae bacterium | reverse complement strand
CTGGCACAGCACATCATGGCCGAGGCCCAGAAGATGGGCGGGACGGCTGCATACATTGACGTGGAACACGCGATGGACCCGGGCTACGCGCGGGACCTCGGCATCAAGCTCGAAGACCTGCTGGTGAGCCAGCCAGATACGGGCGAGCAGGCGCTCGAAATCTGCGAGGCGCTGGTACGTTCGAACGCGGTTGACGTGATCGTCGTGGACTCCGTGGCGGCGCTGGTGCCGCGGGCCGAGATTGAGGGCGATATGGGCGACGCGCATGTGGGCCTGCAGGCGCGCCTGATGTCGCAAGCCCTACGCAAGCTGACCGCGACGATTTCGCGCACGAGCACCTCGGTGATTTTCATCAACCAGCTGCGCGAGAAGGTCGGCATTGTGTTCGGCAACCCAGAGGTGACGCCGGGTGGGCGCGCGTTGAAGTTCTACGCATCGGTACGCATCGACATCCGACCGGTGGAGTCGATCAAGCGCGGGACGGATGTGGTAGGCCGGCGCGTGAAGGCCAAGATCGTGAAGAACAAGGTGGCGGCGCCGTTCCGCCAGGCAGAATTCGACATCATGTTCACCACGCCTCGCGGCATCAGCCGCTCCGGCGACGTCATCGACCTCGGCGTGGAGTACAACGTCCTCACCAAGAGCGGCGCGTTCTACAGCTTCGGCGACATGCGCATCGGGCAGGGACGGGAGAATTCGAAGCAGTTCCTGGAGGATAACCAGGAGCTCGCGGCGACGATCGAGGGAGACATTCGGCGGGAGGCTGGCCTTTCCGCGCCGTCCGCCGGACAATGCCAGCCGGAGCCGGTAGCGGCCCGCTAGTACTGTATGGACGAACCTCCCAGTCCGGTTGTCGTTGAAGTCCGGAACGTTGCCCGGGGACGGCAGAAGCTGCTCGTGCTTTCAGATGGACGGGAGTTCCTGTTCAGCGATGAGGCGTGTGAGCGCTGCGCGGTGGGCGAGGGGTCCGAAGCGAGCGCCGAAGCGCTGAAGCAGCTGGATCGCGCCGAGCGGCGGGTGAACGCGCATGAAGCGGCGCTCCGGCTGCTGGCTTCACGCCCCCGCAGCGAGAATGAGATGCGCACGCGCCTGGCGATGCGTGGAGTCGACCCGGCAGCGATCGACGATGAAATCGAACGGCTACGGTCTGCGGGCTTGCTAGACGACCACAAGTTCGCGGATGCGTGGGTCGAAGACCGGAAGCGGCTCTCTCCTCGCGGCCGCCGTATGATCCGCTACGAGCTGCTCGGCCGCGGGATCGACCCGGCAGCAGCGGACCTGGCGACCCGCAACATCGACGACCGGGAAACAGCACTTCTGCTCGCCCGTGGCCGTGCACGGCGAGCCCCATTGACCAGCTACGAGGCGTTCTTCTCCAAGGTAGGCGGTTTTTTACGGCGGCGGGGATTCGATTACGAGGTAACAGCGGACGCCACCCGGCAGGTCTGGAACGAGTCGGTGGACGCAGCGAGAGAACCGGAGCAGGAGACCGGCGCCGCGGAGTGACACGGCTGTCACCGCATTTCCCACGTTCGAATCATTCTGGCAGAATCGAGGGCGCATAGAGGCGCGTTGCGGCTGCACGAGCAGCTGCCGCCCCGGAGGTGTCGATGGAACTGCGATTCGGCGAAAAAGAGGAAGCGCTTCGACTGGAAGTGCGGGACTTTCTGATCAAGAACAACGGCCGCAACGGTGAAGCAAGCGGAGCTTCGTTGGGCAGCCGCAGCGACGAAGAGTTCGAGTTTGCGAAGGGCTTCAATGAGAAGCTTGCGCAGCGCGGCTGGATCGCGCCGGCATGGCCAAAGGAGTACGGCGGCCTTGGCGCTTCGATCTACGAGCAGATGGTCTTCAACGAAGAGTTCGGATACTGGGGCGCCCCGGACACCGGCACGCGCGGCTTCGGCGTGGGAATGATCGGCCCTACGCTCATCATCCACGGGAACGAGGAGCAGAAGCGCCACTACCTCCCGAAAATCACGAGCGGCGAGCACGTCTGGTGCCAGGGCTACAGCGAGCCGGGCGCGGGCTCGGACCTCGCGAGCCTGCAGACGCGCGCCCAGCGCGACGGCGACGAGTTCGTCATCAATGGTCAGAAGATCTGGACTTCAGGCGGTCACCGCGCGAACCAGATGTTCTGCCTTGTCCGCACCGATCCCGAAGCACCGAAGCATCGTGGAATCAGTTTCCTGCTGATCGACGACATCAAGAACACTCCGGGGCTGACCATTCGGCCGCTCATCAACATGGCCAACCGCCACCACTTCAACGAAGTGTTCTTCGAAGATGTCCGGGTGCCGGCCCGGAACCTCATCGGCGAGGAGAACCGCGGGTGGTATGTAGGCATGACATTGCTCGACTTCGAGCGGTCGGGCATCGGGACGACGGCGTCGCAAAAGCGCACACTCGAGGAGCTGGCGAGCAACCTGCGCAGCGGCCCCAAGGACCGCCGCGACAAGTACCGGACGCGCCTGGCCGAGCACGTGGTCGCGAACAACGTTGGCCGGTTCCTCGGCTACCGGATTGGCTACATCCAGGCCAACGGGATGGTCCCGAACTATGAGGCCTCGGTGGTGAAGATTTTCCAGTCCGAGCTCGGGCAGAGAATCTACAACTTCGCGGTGAACATGCTGGGTCTTTCTGGTCAGATGATGCCGGAAGAGTCGCGAGCACCGCTCGGCGGCGAGATGCCGGAAAACCACCTCCAGGCCGTCCCGTCGTCGATTTATAGCGGCAGCAACGAAATCCAGCGGAACATCATCGCCACGCGAGGTCTCGGGCTTCCCCGGGGTTAAGCCCTTCGCTGAACTGCACGTGAACGGGGAGCCGACTGAGGCTCCCCGTTTTGTTTCCGCGCTTAGAATGGGTTCATGCTGGCACCCGGCGGGCTCGAACGCCGCCTGAACGCGACCGGTACCACCGCCCTGCTCGTTGGGCTGTTGTTCTTCGGCGCCCTGGCATACTGGCAAGCCTTTCGCGTTGACCTGGCGACAGCGGACCGGAACCCCAGAGTCCTGTCCGCGTTTTCCGACCCACACCGCGGCCGCATCCTCGACCGCGAGGGTAACGTGCTCGCGGAATCGCTTGGCGATGGCTCGCGGCACTACACGGACGCGTCCACAGCTCACCTCGTGGGCTACCTGGACCCCCGTTACGGCTCGCAGGGAATTGAGCTCGCCTTTAACAATGTCCTTTCCGGCACGGCTCCAGCTGGCTGGGCGGCCGCCATACGCGCAGAGTTCGACCGCAGCCGGATCGCTGGTCATGACGTGGTCCTCACGATTGACCCGCGAATCCAGCAGGCCGCTGCTGCCGCCCTTGGCTCGCGCCACGGCGCGATCGTCGCAATCGACCCGCGCAATGGGGAAATCCTTGCGATGGTGAGTGTGCCAACCTATGACCCCGGTTCGCTGGGCACGGTTGGCGACCAGTTGTTCAGTGACCCGAACTCGCCGCTCCTCAACCGCGCGACGCAGGGGCTGTACCCGCCCGGCTCGACGTTCAAGACGGTGACGGCCAGCGGCATCCTCGAAAAAGGCGTCGCCACGCCGGACACGGTCGTCGAGTGTCCGGGTCAGATCGTGATTGATGGGTTTCCGATTTCCTGTGCAAACACCTCGCAGGGCGTGGGGACCTATCCTTTCAAGCACGCCTTTACGTTTTCGGTGAACGCTATTTTCGCGGAGTTGGGCGTGAAGCTCGGCTGGACGGGTCTGACTGATATCGCGCGGCGATACGGCTTCGACTCGAACCTCGATTTCACGCTGCAGACCGCGAAGAGCCAGATCCACGCCCCCGAGAGCGAAGCGACGAGGACGCTGCTGGCTTCGACTGCTTTTGGGCAGGGCGAACTGTTGGCAACGCCGATGCAAATGGCGGTGGTGGCCGCGACCATCGCGAACGCGGGTGTCCTCGCGCGACCGCATCTCACGCTCCGGGAGTCTGACAATGGCAGGCCCCTGGGCGCCCTTGAAGCAGCGTCATCCCGGCGGGTCATCAGCGAGCAGTTGGCCCGAACCATGAATGAGTTCATGGTTTCGGTGGTGGCTAATGGGCAAGCTAACGGCGTCCAGATCCCCGGCATCGCCGTGGGGGGCAAGACCGGGACAGCTGAAGCGGGCGACGGGACATCGCATGCGTGGTTTATCGCGTTCGCCCCGGCGCAGGCGCCAACAATCGCGATCGCCGTCATCGTCGAGCACGGCGGGCAGGGAGGCGTTGTGGCTTCACCGATTGCCGGGCAGGTGATCCGGGCGGCGCTGGCGAAATGACAGCAGAGGGCTCACGGCTGGAACGCTTTCTTGTGAGCGTGGCACGGGTCGCTTCGGGCTCGGGCGTGCATCCGGTGTCACTTCTGCAGGCCATTGAGACGGAAGCGCGACGCAGCACCTCGGAGGGCAATATCGCCAACTCTTACCTTGTTGAACTGGCGCCGGCGGACGCGGGCGCCCTCTCGGGGTCCATCGCGCAGCTGGAGGCGGCGGCGAAGCGCATGCTGGACGACTACGGGCGCACCTATGGCGTCGGTGTGGTTGGGCCGTTATCGGTTGAGTTCGCAGCGTCATCGGCCGTGGCGCCTGGGGCGGTGCGGGTGCTCGGCTCTTTCAAGTTGCCATCGGCCAACTCGCGGCGTGTGGATCCGCGGGGGACTCAGACGTTGACGCGTCAGCGGAACAGGTCCCTTGTGGTCGACGGCTCCGGCCGCGTGCCGTTGCGCCATACGCCGTTCACCATCGGACGATCCACTGATTGTGACCTGACGCTGCTGGACTTCGCTGTCTCACGCCGCCATGCGGTAATCGAACAAGCAACAAACGGTCAGCTTGTTATGCGGGACCTTGGCAGTCGCAACAAGCTCGTGGTCGACAGCGCCCAAACGGATGAGGTCATCCTTGATGCGGGGCTTCGGGTCACGCTCGGAGGGACGACAGTCTGGCTGGAGGAATCGTCGTGAGCGCGGGCCCAACGGAACTGCTCATCCTCCGCCTGGGCCTGATCGCGGTCATGCTCCTGTTCGTTGCGATCGTCGCCCTGACGCTGCGCGGCGGACTGCGGGCCGCTTCCGTCCGGGGACGGGTCCAGGCCCAACCTCGCGCAGCGTGGCGCCTTGTTGTCGTAGCGCCGGGCGATTCGGGGCTGAAGCGTGGGTCAGCGTTTCCACTCGCAGGGACGATGGTCGTTGGCCGAGACCCACGCGCGGGGATAGTCATCCCGGCCGCATCCGTCTCGACGCGGCACGCGTCGATCGAGCGCGTGACGGGCGGTTGGAAGGTTTCTGACCTTGGGAGCACTAACGGGACGTTCGTGGACGGCAGGGTTATCGACGGAAACGGGGCGCTTGTGCGCGGGGGAGAACGGCTCACCGTTGGAGGTGTTGAGCTTCAGCTTTCCTCCGACTGAGGCGGAACGCCCGCGCCCAGCAACAAGCCGATCAGGGCGAAGTTGACGACGAGGCTGGAGCCGCCGTAGCTCACAAATGGCAAGGTGATGCCGGTGGTAGGTATGAGCCGGAGATTCCCCGCGATGATGACGCCCGCCTGGATGGCGAGGAGCAATGCAGCCCCGGCGCAGAGGTATTGCCGGTTGCGGTCCGTCGCGGCGAGAGCCCCGCGAAGTCCGGCGTAGAGCAGGGTGAGGTAGAGCAGGACAACGGCGGCCGCACCCGCGAGACCGAGTTCTTCGGCGACCGCACTAAAGACATAATCAGTGACTGCGGCGGGGATGCTATCGGGTTCACCGCGGCCGAGGCCCTGCCCGGTGATGCCGCCGGCCTGGATCGCGTACGTCGCCTGCATCGTCTGGTAACCGGCGCCACCGGCGTCTGCTTCGGGATCGAGCCAGGTGTCGATGCGGACCTGCGCATGATCGAACGCGACGTACCCCGCAGCGGCCGTGAGGATAAGCAGGGCGGCCCCCCATCCCAGGTACCGCGCCCGACCAGTGGCGACATAGAGCATGGCGACGCTCAGGAGAACGAGGAGGGCGATCGAGCCGAGATCCTTCAGCAGAGCCAGTGCCGCGACGGCCGCGACCAGCAGGCCGACGAGGGGCAAGAGGTAGGGGAGGTTGGAGTAGCTCCGCTGGCCGATACGGAACCTGGGCGTGGCCAGTACGGCTCCGTGTTGCGAAAGGTAACCCGCCAGGAAGACGAGCAGCAGCAGTTTAATCAGTTCCGTGGTCTGGATGGTCTGTCCCGCGACGACGATCCAGAGGCGGGCGCCGTTGATTGTTGTCCCGACGAGGCCGGTAAGTACGAGGAGCCCGAGAGCGGCCGCGCCGGCGGTGTAGGTATAACGTACGAGCAGTTCGGCCCGCGTCCCCAGCCAGCAGAACACCGCGAAGGCGACGATCCCGGCGGTGATCCAGTTCGCCTGGTCCTGCGCGGAGTCAGGGGCCAGGCGAATGACGAACGCCAGACCGACCGCGGCGAGGAAGAGGCTGATCGCGTAGGCCTGGGGTAGAGCACGGGGGGCGAGCAGACGCAGGGCGAGGTTCCCGGCCAGCGCCGAAACGAGAAATTGGGTTACGATCCGGGTGGAGTTGGCAGGCAGCGCGAATGACGCCGCATCGAGGGAACGCAGGGCGAGCAGCGTAAATGCGAGGCTCCCCGCGATGAGCAGCAGTTCGAGGTTGCGTTCTCGCGCAACCAGCTCGGAGGGTTTCACCGCCACTTGAACGTGTCCGACATCATTGATGGACGATACCGCCTCGAGCGACTGCTCGGAACAGGCGGCATGGCCGAGGTTTGGCTGGCGGAGGACCAGCGGCTCGGGCGGTGGGTGGCGATCAAGGCACTAAGGGAGTCGTACTCAGCCGGGGCGGACGCCGAGACGATCGCCGCGTTTGAGCGGGAGGCGACGGTCATCGCGCGCTTGCAGCACCAGGGGATTGTCGGTGTGTATGACGCGGGCAGCCACGAGGGCCGGCGATACATCGTCATGGAGTACGTGCACGGCTACTCGCTTCGCCAGCTTTTGGAGACGCAGGGCCGCCTGCCGGAACGAGAGGCTATCCGCTACGGCATGCAAGTCGCCTCGGCGCTCCAGTACGCGCACGAAAAGGGCGTTGTGCATTGCGACATCAAGCCCGAGAACGTGCTGATCAACGAGTCGGGAGTGGCGAAAGTCGCCGATTTCGGCGTGGCCGAATCGCTCACGCGGACGATGGCTCCGGGCCACGCAAAGGATCTCCTGGGGACGGTAGCGTACCTGGCGCCGGAGGTTATCGAAGGGGCAAACCCCAGTCCAGCATCCGATGTGTACTCGCTCGCCCTGACGGTCTTCGAACTCGTCGCGGGCCGGACGCCGTTCTCGGGTTCCACGGCGGGCGCGACCATCGGGCAACGGCTGGGGGCGCCGCCCCCGCCATTGCGGGCGTTTGCACGCAGCGCATCCCCGGAGCTCGAGGCAGTGCTTTCCCGCGCTCTTTCGCTGAACCCCGCGGACCGATTCCCGACCGCCGCTGCCCTGGGCAATGCCCTCCAGCGCGTGCCGGCCAGCCACGGCCAGCCGGTAGCGCCGATCGCCGCCCCTCCCGGCCGGCCGCCCCAACTGCAGTCCAGGCACACGACGGCCCGGATTCGCCGGACGCCGTCGCCCGCTGCCGCGCCCCAGGGTGTAAGCGGGACAGCAATCATGGTCGCCGTGGGGATTGTGCTGATTTCCCTGGGCCTTGGCATCGCCGCGGCCTTCGCTCTTTCGCGCCAGAACAAAGACGGAGGCGGATCTGCGACGCCGACGGTGACCGTTACGGCTGCTCCGACGGGCGCCACTTCGGCAACCGCGACTCAGCGCCCGCCGTCTCCGGCCGCGACAGCAACGGTGACGCCTCAGCCGACGACTCCGGGGACAACAGCCACGGCTGGCCCGACGCAGGCCGCGACGCCGACACCGACACCGACGAAGCCGGCAACGACTAACCCGACGCCCGCGCCCACGACGCCAGCGCCCTCTCCGACGGGCGCGGCGCCGACTGCCAAGCCAACACCCTGAGTTACTCGCGCGGACAACGAAAGAGGACTGGCCTGGCCAGTCCTCTTTGTCGTTTTTGTGGTGGGCGAGTTAGGCTTTGGCCATGCCCGTCGTCATCCCGGATCCGGATTCGACGCGGTGGCACCAAACCCAGTGTTCCTTGTCAGCGGTACCGACGTTTCGCCAGTCGGGCTTGCGCGTGCGGCACTCGTCGATGGCGATCGGGCAGCGGGTGTTGAACACGCAACCTGGAGGCGGGCGCAGCGGGCTCGGCACGTCTCCGAGGAGGATGATGCGCTCGCGCTTGCGTTCCACTTCCGGGTCCGGGATCGGAACCGCGGAGAGAAGTGCCTTCGTGTAGGGGTGGAGCGGGTTGTCGAAGATCGAGTCCCGGTCGGTGAGTTCCATCACGTGACCGAGGTACATCACGGCGACGCGGTCGCTGATGTGACGCACGACTGAGAGGTCATGGGCGATGAAGAGGTAGGTCAGGTTGAACTGATCCTGAAGGTCCTGGAGCAGGTTGATAATCTGCGCCTGGATGGACACGTCAAGGGCGGAGACGGGCTCGTCCGCGACGATGAAGTCCGGTTCAACTGCGAGGGCGCGGGCGATACCGATACGCTGCCGCTGACCGCCGGAGAATTCATGCGGGAAGCGGTTTGCGAAGTAGGGGTTGAGGCCCACGGTCTGGAGCAGGTTCTGTACCCGCTCCTTCTTTTCCTTGCCGCTGGCGAGCTTATGGATGGTCAGCGGCTCGCTGATGATGCTGCCGACGGACATGCGCGGGTTAAGGCTCGCGTAGGGGTCCTGGAAGATCATCTGCATCTTGCGGCGGAAGCGCCGAAGTTCGCCGCCCTTGATTTTCGTCAGGTCGGTCCCTTCGAACATGACGTTGCCGGCGGTGGGTCGCGTCAGCTGAAGGACGGCCTTTCCGGTTGTGCTCTTGCCGCAGCCGGATTCACCGACGAGGCCGAGCGTTTCCCCGCGCTTGACGGCGAAAGAGACGCCGTCGACCGCGCGCACGTCAGCGACCTTGCGCTGGAAGATGACACCGGCCGTGACCGGGAAGAACACCTGCATGTCCTTCACTTCAACGAGCGTCTCTCCCAGTGTGCCGACACGCTGGCGAGTTGAAGAGCTAGTTTGCTGCGCCAACTGGCACCTCCCGTCCGACACGATCCGATTCCCAGCAGGCGGCATAGTGCTTTTCGGCCACCAGCTTGAACGGCGGGTATTCCTCACGGCAGCGGTCCACGCGCCACGAGCAGCGCGGGTAGAACGGGCAACCCGGAGGCAGGTGGGCGAGGTCCGGCGGCAGCCCTTCGATCGGCACGAGTTTTTCCTTGCGCGTCTCGTCGAGCCGCGGGACGGAATTCAGCAGGCCAACCGTGTAGGGGTGCTTGGGGTTGCGGTACAGCTCTTCCGCGGAGGCGGTTTCGATCACCTTGCCGGCGTACATCACGTTCACGCGGTCGGCGTAGCGGGCTACGACGCCGAGGTTGTGGGTGATGATGATGACTGCAGTCCCGAACTCGCGGCTAAGGCGGTTCATGACTTCCAGGATCTGGGCCTGGATGGTCACGTCGAGCGCAGTCGTGGGCTCGTCCGCAAGCAACAGCTTCGGGTTGCAGCTCATGGCCATGGCGATCATCACGCGCTGGCGCATACCACCGGAGAACTGGTGCGGGTAATCGTCGAGGCGGTTGCGTGCCTCCGGGATGCCCACCATCTCCAGGAGTTCGGCGGCGCGGTCACGCGCTGCCTTGCCATGGAGGTCCATGTGCAGTTCCAGCGCCTCGGTCATCTGCCGGCCGATCGTCAACACAGGGTTGAGCGATGTCATCGGCTCCTGGAAGACCATGGCGATCTCGTTGCCGCGCACTTTCCGAATCTCGTCTTCGTCGAGCTTCAGAATGTCCCGTCCCTGGAAGATGATCTCCCCGGAGACGATTTTGCCGGGTGGCTGCGGGATCAGGCGCAGAATAGAGAGGGCGGAAACGCTCTTGCCACAACCCGATTCTCCGACCAGTCCCAGCGTCTCGCCTTCCTCGACCACGTAGGAAGTGCCGTCAACGGCTTTGACGGTCCCTTCCTGGGTATAGAAGTACGTTCGCAGGTCTTTGACCTCGAGTAACGACATCC
>CAYTBM010000101.1:8070-10333 GCA_964436025.1 uncultured Anaerolineaceae bacterium | reverse complement strand
GCGAACAACTTCCTGGTCGAATACGAGCACACGCTGCTGGGGACGCTTATGGGACCGGCGCCGATGGTCCAGATGTCCGGCACGCCAACGGGAGTCCGCCGGGCGTCGCCGGCGCTCGGCGAGCACACCGGGGAAGTGCTGGGAGAGCTTGGGTTCTCTGCCGCGGACATCGCCGGATTCAGTGAGGCGGGTGTTACGAACTAGCCTCGACGCCGGGCCACCTCGCGGCTTCGCCGGCCAGCACTGAGACCACGTCGTGGAAGGTCTCGAACGCGTGTAGCTGCGGGTGATCCCCGCTGAGCCGAGCGAGGAGCGTGTCCCTGGCGAAGACGGCCTGCGCGAGTTTCGCCGCCGGCACGTCGCTCGCGCCGTCGCCGACGTAGGCAACGAAGTCGCCCGCGTTCTGGAAGGCGGCGGCGTAGCTCAGTTTGAAGCCCTCTTCCAGGGCTACGCCGCGCGGGCTGTAGTAAGTCACGTGCCAGCGGTAGTCGTGGCTCGTCCGCCCGGCGTGGCGCGCCACCCTGTCGGCGCCAATAGCATCAAGGACGCTTTCAACATAAAAATCGAACCCGTTGCTGATAACCGTCACCACCCAGTCGTGCCAGTGCGCCCAGTCCAGCAGCTCCAGCAGTCCTTCGCGGACTGTGACGGACTCGACGGAGAACTGCCGGAGGTCGTCGTAGGTCGCCTCGACGGTCGCCAGCGCGGACGCGTTGAACTGTTCGACGGAAAGCCGGCCGGCGTGGTATTCCCCCTCGAAGTCGCGCCATGCCGGAGCGGCAAACCGTTCGAAGACAAGCCGCGCGGTGTTCTCGAGCACGACCGTGTCGTCGAAGTCCAGGCAGAGGATGTTCGCCATGGGCTCCAGTCTCGCACACCTGCTAGCGTGCGCTCGTGGACATCGCGCGCGCTCGGTACCTCGTCAGTGACTCCGGCCAGGCAGCCGTCCGGGCCAACGCGGGCGTTGACACTTCCGATCCGCTGCGACTGGCAACTGAACTGCGCCGCAGTCTGCCCGCCGACGAGGCTGCCGCGGTGGCGGAGCAACTGACGCTCCGGGAGCGCGCTCGACGCAACCACGGCCGGACCGATGACTGGCTGTACACCTCCGAGGGCCTGGAAATGCTGACCCACCCGCTGGTGGCGGAACGGCGCGCCCGCCGGTTGGCCAGTCTCGGTCTGTCCGTCGTGGACTTGACTTGCGGGCTAGGCGGTGATCTCGCGCCGCTTGTCGGCCTGGAGGTGCCATCGACGGGCATGGACCGAGATACGGTCCACGCCATGCTTGCCGCCCGCAATACCGGGGCCTGCATTGCGCGCGGCGATGCGGCCAACCCGCCGTTCGACGTTGGACGCCTGGCGGTGCTCCTTGATCCGTCGCGCCGCAAAGGTGGCACGCGCCGGTTTTCGCCGGAGGCATTCTCGCCGCCCTGGGAAGCAGTGCTCCGCCTGGCGTCCGAGGCTCGCGCGGCGGTGATTAAGGCGCCGCCCGGCATCGACCCGGAATTCGTCTCGGCGGCGGCGGAACTGGAAGCGATCCAGCTGGGCAGGTCCATGCGGGAGGCTTCGCTCTGGGTCGGCGCGGGCGCGCATCCCGGGCTGCGCCGCGCCGTCTTGTTGCCCGCCGGCGCCGTCCTCGAATCGACAGAGCCTGAGGCCGACCCTGTCCCAGTGAGGCCGGCACAGTTCTTGTTCGACCCGGAATCCTGCGTCACCCGGGCGACGCTGGTGACGCACCTCGCGCACCGCCTGGGCGCGCGGCTGCTCGACTCGCACATCGCCTACCTCACCGGAGGGACCGCCAGGTTCTCGCCTCTTGCGGCGACGTTCGAGGTGCTCGACCAGCTCCCGTTCTCGGTTGCGCGACTCAGGCAACGGCTGCGCGAGGGCCGCTGGCAGCCTGACGAAATCCGGCGGCGCGCGTTCCCGGTGGAGCCGGACGAGCTCCGGAAGCTGCTCGGCAGGCTCGACGGCGAGCCGGTGAGCGTTTTGCTGACCACCGTGGGCGGTCAGCGGATAGTGTTTATTGCCCGCCGCCTGTTCGCCCCCGCCTGAGCCCGGCACAATGTACCGCCATGCCGACTCTGCTCGTTTCCCGCGCCATCCACGACCGTTACGCCGCCAACATCGAGGCGGCCTACCCAGGAATCAGGCAGCTCATCCTGCGCGGGGACGATGAGGGACCCTTCGACGAGGCCACGCTGGCGCGCATCGACTACGCCTTCTTCTCGCTCGATGTGTACCCCTCATCGTCGCGTTCGTT
>CAYTBM010000101.1:0-7970 GCA_964436025.1 uncultured Anaerolineaceae bacterium | reverse complement strand
GCATCGACTACGCCTTCTTCTCGCTCGATGTGTACCCCTCATCGTCGCGTTCGTTCTTCCGTGCCGTCCGCGCCGCCCCGAATCTGAAGTGGATCCACGTGATGAGCGCCGGCGTCGATAACTTCGTTTTCCAGGAGCTGTTGAAGCGCGGCATCCGCATGAGCACGTCATCGGGCTCGACGGCGAAGCCGATCGCGCAATCGGTGATTGGCGGGATGCTCATGCTTTCGCGAGGCTTTCTCACATGGAGGGAGGCGCAACGGCGGAAGGTCTGGGAACCGATCCGCGGCGCAGACTCTCCGCCCGACCTCGTGGGTCAGCGCATGACCGTCGTTGGGCTCGGCGCGATCGGCGCTGAGATCGCCCGCATCGCCACCGCGATCGGCCTCGACGTCACCGGTGTCCGGCGCAGCCCACGGCGCGAGGATGACCCGATCGGGCGAATCGTCCCGCCGTCCGAGCTGAACGCCATCGCGCCTGAAACCGACTGGCTGGTCCTCGCCTGCCCGCTGACAGACGAGACGCGCGGCCTCGCCAGCCGCGAGGTCCTGAGCGCGCTTCCGAAGGGAGCCTACGTCCTCAACATCGCCCGCGGCGAAGTGGTCGATGAGCCCGCGATGGCTGAACTCCTGCAGTCCGGCCACCTCGGCGGCGCGTACCTCGACGTGTTCTACAAAGAGCCGCTGGAACCGGAGTCGCCGCTCTGGGAGATGCCGAACGTCATCATCTCGCCGCACAACTCCAGCACGTCCCGGGGCAACGACGCGCGTGTCGCCCAGGATTACTTCCTGCCGAACCTCGCACGAATGGCGGAAGGCGAGGCGCTGATCAACGAGGTCTTCGCCTGAGGTGTCGGGCCCGCCCGCTACCCGAACAGACCGGTTGCGGAGATGCGCGCCATCAAGAACCGATTGCCGTCCGCTGGGCTGATTTCGGCCATTTCGAGGTCGTCGATGGCTCGTATGGTATGTCCCGGCGGTGTGTAAGCGACTTCTCCCGCGTGTACGAGCTCACGCGTGCCGCTGGTGTACTCCACTCCCAGAGTTCCTCGTGTGACGACGAGATAGTGTGCGACGCGACAGAGCACATCGCCGCACGCCGCCCGCAACAGCTCCGTGTAATCGAGACCCCTCGGGATACGGTGGGCGACTATGCTGAAGCCTCCGAGGTCGACTGCACCGAGTTCTGCACCGGTATTCCCCACCGGCTTGCGGATCTCTTCCAGGTTGATGACGGCCATCGCCTTCCCCCAAACTTTCGTTGCCTGCGAGGCTAACGGCCGCGGGATGGCCAAACATCATCCAGATGAACCAGTCTGGAGGCGCGTCAATCCTCACCGAGCCGATTGGCGGCCGCGAGCGCCGCAGCTTCTGAACGGTTGCTCACGTCGAGCTTCATCAGGATGTTCGCGACGTGGCGGGCGACTGTGGGCCGCCTGATTCGCAGTTTCGCGGCGAGGCCGGGCGGCCAGCCATGCCTCGTTGAGCCCGGCGCGCGCGCCCAAACCGCAAACGCAAAGCCCAAGGCCGCAGGCCGGGCATACGCACTGGCACTCCAGTCCATCAGCGGTCAGTTCTCTGAGGACGACGGCCTGGACAGTACCGCAGGTTCGACCCATCAGCGCCAGATGCCGCTGGCTGTTGTCCCGAGCCACGTGACCGGTCATCCCGGTCGGCTCTGTAATGGCGCTGTCGCGAAACCGATTCGCGATCGGCGCGAGGGCGGCGTAGCCCGCGACGGCCTCGCTGAGCAACGTGAAGAGCCGGCACAGCGCACCCGATGCTCGGCCTGGCAGCGGCTGAAGCGCGTCCAGTTCCGGAGGTGGCGGCGGTTGGACTCCGAAGGCTCTGAGCCGGGCCTCGATGGCCCGGGCGTGCGTCTGGGCCGCAGCGGCCGCAGATGCCAACAATTCGGTGGCGACATCGTCGTGCCAGGCTCCCGAGGACATCCAGGAAGCCTCTCTCGCCACCTTCAACTCGATGTCGAGTAATTCGAGCAGTCGTTCAGGGATGCAGGCCTCAGCGCCGGGAGCGATCATCTCGTTGCCACCTCGTGATTGCGGGCGAGAAGTCTATACAAAGAAACACGGATGAGGATTCACCCCGGCAGAGAACCCCGAACCGGTTACCGCCCTTTGAACACGGGCTCGCGCCGCTCCACGAAGCTCATTGCGCCTTCTCGATGGTCCTCCGTGGTGAACAGGTAGGCGAGGGAGTTGCCTACGTACTCGCCCATCTCGGCCATGGAGCCGTGGACTGAGCGGCGCAGCCCTTCCTTCATGTAGCGGAGGGCGATTGGCGGGTTGGCGGCGATCTTGCGCGCCATCGCCATGGCCGCGTCCATCAGTTCAGCCGGCGGCACGACCTTCGAGACCAACCCGATGCGTTCGGCCTCCTGCGCGCTGATAACGTCGCCCGTGAAGAGCAGCTCGGCGGCCTTCGAAGGGCCCACCACGCGAGGCAGGCGCCAGAGCCCGCCCAGGTCCGCAACGAGGCCTCGCTTGATGAACAGCTCGCCGAATTTCGCGGCATCGGAGGCGATGCGGATGTCGGCGAAGAGGGTGAGGTCCATGCCCCAGCCAACCGCCGGGCCGTTCACCGCGGCGATCACCGGCTTGTCGCACTCGAGGACGGCGGCTGCCGCCGGAGTGGGCTTCGGCTTCGCGTCGCGCAGGCGCGTGACCGTCTCGTCGCGCTGTTCGCCCAGCATGATCTGCTTCACGTCATCGCCGGAGCAAAAGGCGCGGCCGTTGCCGGTGAGGACCACGCAGCGGACTTCGGGGTCGCGATGGGCGTCGCGGAAGGCCTGCTCGAGTTCGGCGTACATCTGCCGGTTGAGCGCGTTCATGATCTCGGGGCGGTTCAGGGTGATGACGCCGACGTGGTCTTCGATACGGTAGTCAATGAACTCGGGCATTGGTGGCTCCGGTGGCTGGTAGTGCCGCCGATTCTAGCCGCGTTCCCGCGGCGGCGCTGCCTTTTCGAAACAGGTACCGAACTGCAAGGCCTCGCGGGAAACGGCGACGGCGAATTTGAGGCGGCACAGGCTACGGTGGATGGATCCGCCTGAAGGAGCACTTGATGGTTTCAACTTCCGCGCTCGTCGCCGGCATCATCGGCGGAATCATTGCCGCAACATTGCTCAGCGTTGCGATTGGCAACCCGGCCGCGGGCGTGATTTCCGGGATAGCGGTAGGCATCGCGCTGGCCATCGGGTTTGAACTCGAAGTTCGGGCGCGCGGCGATGGGACGCAAAGCCGTCAATAGAATCGGGGCCGAGTTGCCTCGGCCCCCGGTGAACCTACCAAGCGTCCTACTGCCCGCCGCTTGCGATCCCGACGGCTTCCGCCTCCGCGTGTGCCGGGACGGCGGCCGGCACAGGCACCTTGCGGCTACCCTTTTCCGCGACGCGGTAGACGAGGCCGTTGCCCCGGGCGAGCTTCCATTGAGCGTGGAGCGCCGGCATGGAAGCGAAGAAGAAGGTGATGACGGCCATCAACGGCCACATTGCGAAGCTGGAGTACGCCCGCAACCGCGAGACGTGAGCCGGGCGCGGGCCGCGCTGCCTGTATTCGACTGCGGCCATGATGAATAACGGCACGATGCAGACGGCGACGAGGATACCCGCGAGGTTCAGCCACATGGTGAACTCGAGTACGCCGTGCTTGTCGAACGTGAACCAGTGGTGAGGATGAATGATTTGCTCCGGGTGCCAGCCGGTGCCCGGGACGGCGTACCGGTGGGTCCACCAGTGCGGCAGGGGAGCGCCCCAGGTCCCGGCCATTTTTGATGGCAGCAGCACGCCGAGCGTGACGAGGTACCACTGCGCGACCCAGAGCGCGTGGACCTTGGTCACCGCACTGGCCAGGAGCCACTTCCGCTTCCGACTCAGTGGCGAATCCGGGTTGCGAGCGCCGCGCCAGGCGTACGGGATGTCGCTCGCGCCCCAGGCGTGGCGCAGGCTCTGGGCGTAGTGCGCGCGCAGGGTCTTGAACCAGCCGTCGGTGAGGACGCAGTCGTTGCCGAGCGGGAGGAAGAGCGACTCGACGTTCACGCGGTCACCGAGGGTGTAGGAGCACTTGAGGTAGAGGTGCCAGTCCTCGGGGATGACCTCTTCGTCCCAGTAGTCGACTTCGTTCAGCATCTGCCAGCTGAGCGAGTAGCAGGAGGTCGGGAACTTCACGCTGCCGGGCAGGATGACGTTGGAGAGGCGGTTGATGCCGGAAAGACCGTCCGGGATGCGCAGCGGGGCCGGGATGTCCCAGATGTTGTTGCTGTTGAAGATGGTCGGCTGCCAGAAGGTGCGGTAGCGGTCCTTCGCGGTGAGGAAGAGGTAGTTCAGGGCCTCGAAGTGGCGCGGGTGAAAGACGGCATCGGCGTCGCAACTGGTGACCGTGTAGCGTCGGATGTCGTCGCCGCGCTCTTCGATGAGGTGGATGTAGGCCTCGCGGGCGCCCCAGGCCTCGTTCGAACCCTTGCCCGGCGTCTCGTTCGGCAGGCCGGCGGGGTGGTACGTGGCGAACATGTGGTGGAAGCGGTCGCGGTAGCGGTTGACGAGCCGTTCAGCCTTGATGTGGGCTTCGGCTTCGCGCGCTTCCATGGCCATTACGATTACGAGCTGGCGGGCGTTCGCCTGGGCCGCGAGGGAGTCGATCGTCCGCGAGAGGCCTTCTTCGCTTTCCTTGTAGTTGGGGATGATGACCATGTGACGCGGCCATTCCCACTTGTTGGCTTCGGGATGCGCCGGGAGCCAGGCGCAGTACTTCGCGAGCCAGTTGGTCTTCTCCCAGCTGGCAATGCGGCGGAGACCCACCCAGCAACTGATCGCCACCGAGTAGGAACGGACCAGCCAGTAAGAGAAGAAGGCCATGCTCAGGATGGCGTAAGGCCAGGGAGCGTAGAACGGCCCCCAGAAGACGAAGCTTGCGAGTAAAAGCGACAGTGCCAGCGGGAGCATGTTCCAGAGACGCTCACGCAGGGGCGTGGAGGCGTAGACGGGAAGTGCAACCGGGGTCGATGGGGCGGCGAGGGCTGTCGACGGGGATCGGCGAGCCAGGATAGCCATAAAAGAAGAGGTCCTCTGTTCGAGGTTCTTCCAACGCCTCCGAGGTTAGCTGCCGGGCTACGACCGGAGATGGCCGTTCCGCCGTCGCTACCCTTCCACTGGAAGGAAGCCCTTGCGGACTCGCCCCGAAAACTGGTTCCCCCGTTCCGCCGAAGCGGACTAGGCGTGCGTTCGAGTCGCTTGCGAGCATCGTTTGTCCGCGTTGTCTAAGTGTCAAGGGTCGAGACAGGGGATTCGCGCCCATGTACATTGCGCTCAGGATGCCCCAAAGCTTGCAAACTCATGAAAACCAGATGGGCGAACTTCGGGAGGTCCAGTTCTGGTTTCACGAGGGATCGGAGCACGTCCCGGGACTGCTCTACGCACCGGTCAGCCACGAAGAAGCGATGCCGTTGGTGCTCATCCAGCACCCCGGGATGGGCAGCAAGGAAGACTACTTCGTCGCGGATATTGCCCGAGCCTGGGCCCGGCGCGGCTGGATTTGCGCCGGCCTCGATGCGCCACTCCACGGCGAGCGTGCCAGCGCCGACCCAATGTCCCTCTTTCGAAGCCCGGAGCGTTATCCCGAGATCCGTGCGCAGTTCGCGGCCGAAGTGAGCACCATGCTGGACCTGCTCGCCGGCTCCTTCCCCATCGACACGTCGCGGCTTGGCTTCGTCGGATATTCGATGGGAAGCATGCTCGGCATCCCGGCGGTGGCGCGCGATGGACGGTTCAAGGCTGCGGCCTTCTGCCTGGTCGGTGAAGGTGGACTCGCCGGGAGTGCCGACGGGGCGGATTCGGACATTGCAAAGCTGGATCGCACGGCTGTGCGAATCGTTGGCAAGCTCCAGGACCAGTTGATCCCGCGCGAGAAGACGGAGTCGCTGTTCGCCGCGCTGCCAGGCGAAAAAGATCTGCGCTGGTGTCCCGGGACGCACTTCGAAATCGGCCCGGACGTCATCAAACTCGCCGAAGAGTGGATGGTCTCGCACCTGGCCTGACGGACCTTTCGCACGGGCGAAGGACTGACCTGTTCCGGGTTTCGTCGCGCGCACTTTTTCTGACCACTTCAAGTGGTGCGAACAGGTCGCGCTGAATCTGGAGTGTGTGACCACTTCGCGACTGCGTGGCGCCTCTTGACAGCCTGTATCACCACCAGTGCCATGACCACATGCGTGAACGTGTGAGTGGCGCGGCAGCGCGAGTCCCGGCAACACCGAGCCGACCGTGAAGCCGCGGGTCGCAACTCCCCATATTCGAAGGACGCATTGCGTGAAGTGGATTGCGAGGCGGTGGCTCATCCCGCGAGGTTGGCGGGAGTAGCCGTCGGAGACCAAGGGGCGGATGTCTCTCTGGAGCTGAAACCCGTCTGGCCCTATGACGGTCGGGCCGGGCGCTTTGGAGGTCAGCGGGCCGCGCCTGTATTGTGCGCGCCACAAACCCAGCGGAGGCGACCGTGGCGACCATTCAGTCATCCACCGGCCCAATCGACACCAATGACCTCGGCTTCACGCTCATGCACGAACACGTCCGCGTGGGCTGGGGGCCGATGTACCAGCAGTACCCGGAGATGTTCGACCGCGAGCACGAGCTGGACCGCGCGGTAACGCGACTGAAGGCGGCGAAGGAAGCGGGCGTGAACTCCATCGTGGACCTCACGCCGATCGACCTTGGGCGCGATGTCACGCTCATCGCCGAGGCCAGCCGCCGCTCCGGCGTGAATATCATCGCTCCCACCGGCATCTATTACACCGAAACGCCGTTCCACTTTCGGATGCGTGACGACAAGGAGATGACGGATCTCTTCATCAGGGACATCACACAGGGCGTCTCGACCACGGGGATTCGCGCCGGGGTGATCAAGTGCGCCACTGAGCCGGAGATGCACGCCATGAACGAGCGCGTGCTGCGTGCATCTGCCCGGGCGGCCAAAGAGACCGGCGTCCCGATCTGCACTCACACCTACCCCGCGAACCGCACCGGCCTGGACCAGCAGCGCGTGTTCAAGGAAGAGGGCATGGACCTGTCGCGCACGGTCATCGGGCACTCGGATGACACCGACGACATCACCTACCTGGAAGCAATCATCCAGGGTGGGAGCTACTGCGGCATGGACCGCATAGGCCTCCAGCGGCCGCGAACGACAGAGCAGCGCGCCGACATGGTTGCCGCGTTGGTCGAGAAGGGGTACGCGAACCGCATCACGCTCTCGCACGACTCCTGCTGCAACTTTCAGTGGGCGGCTGAAGGGCTGCTCGACACCGCCGCGCCGACCTGGCGCCTGACCCACATCCCCCTGGACGTTGTCCCGATGCTTAAAGAGCGTGGCGTCAGCGATGCGAACATCCACCAGATGACGGTGCTGAACCCGCGTGCGGTGTTCGGCGGCTGACCCTCACCCCCGGCCTCTCTCGCGCGCTGCGGGAGAGGGGAGGCTAAGACCAGGAGACTCACATGGCAGATTTTGAATACACCGTCGAAGGCAACATCGGGCTGATGCGGTTCAACCGGCCCGAGAAGATGAACGCGATCACCTACGAGATGCTCAACGACATTGAGGGGGCTATCCGCAGCGCTGCGACCGATGACCGCGTCCGTGCCGTGGTCGTCACGGGCACCGGGCGGGCATTCAGCGCCGGCACCGACCTCCAGCAACTCCAGACGACGCCGCCGACGACAGCACGGGCTGAGTCGTACGCCGCCGCCTACGACGAACAACGCCCTGCGCCGTGGACGTTCGCCTCTATCGCGAAACCGACGATCGCGGCGGTCAACGGGGCGGCTGTCGGCGTTGGGGTGGAGTTCACGTCCCAGTGCGACATCCGGATTGCGGCGGAGTCCGCGCGGTTCGGGTGGGTGTTCGTGCACCGCGGGCTTGTGCCGGACACGGGCGCCGGGACGTGGCTGCTCTCGCGCATCGTTGG
>CAYTBM010000100.1:0-10377 GCA_964436025.1 uncultured Anaerolineaceae bacterium | reverse complement strand
GTGCGATTCAACAGCGCCGGCCAACCCGCGGATTTCGGGACAGCGAACCTGGTTCAGAACGCCATAAACAGCTGGAATGCTGTCACACCGTCCTCATTCAGCTTCAACTGGGCCGGGGCCGGTACCGGCACCGTCGGCGCATGCGGGAGTTCCATCAACCTGGACGGGCAGAACACCATCAAGTTCGAACCACTTCCCGGCGTGATCCTGGGCCAAACCTGCACTGTCTGGAACGTCTCCCAGGGTGCGAACGCCCGACTGGTCGAATTCGACATGCAGCTCGATGCGGACGCGAACCTCTGGTCCGGCGCCGATCAGCCCCAGGCTGGAAAATACGATCTCGCATCAACGATCCTTCACGAGCTCGGGCACGCCGCCGGCCTGGGACATTCGGCCCAGTCAACCGCAGTGATGTATCCCACACTTGCCAGCGGTGTCGCCAAGCGCACATTGACCGCTGACGACATCTCGGGCTTGCAGGCCGCTTATCCGGCCACCGCGTCGCCGTCCCCGGCTCCAACCGCTATCCCGGCAACGCAGACCCCCGTTGTCCAACTGCCCCCCACTCAGCCACGCGCGCGCACGCTGTCGCTCGCCCGCGACTAACCCACCGAGTTTGCCAGCGGATACGCCCACGCCCGCCGCTCCCACGCGATCACCGGCTCATCGCGCCAGCGCGGATGCAAGCCTGGACGCTGCCAGTCCGCAGGCGGCTCCCACTCGTGCCAGCGCTCACTGAATGGCGCCTCCCGACGTTCAATCAGCCCGACCACCTCCTCCGCCGCTGCTTCCACGCTCGCGCCGAACTCCGCCGAGAAGTTCCCGTTTGCGATCAGCGCCTCGAAGTCGTCGCGGTCTTTCCAGGCCCACTCGAAGTTCGGCTTCACCATGATGTCGAGCGTGTGGTCGTTTGTGTCGAACCCGACCGCCGTGCGACGGAACGGCTCCTCGAAGTTCACGTAGTACGTCGTGAACGGCCGGCCTTCGCCTTCCCAGAAAAGCCAGATGGAATACGCCTTCCCCGGGTACATGAGCCGTAGCACGTCGCGCCGCCACTCGCCCTCCACGAGCTCCCGTCGCCCTGGAGTCGACATGTCCCAGCGCATGAACGTGCTCCCGGCCGGGATGTACAGCGCGACCAGCTCAGCGTCGTCACGTACCACTTTGAACGGCCACGTCATCCCCACGCCGCTCCCAAACCGCGTGATGTAACGAAGCACCACCTCGTCGCCGGACTGAAAGTGTTTGGTCACAGTCGTTCAGCCACCTGGAGGTGCTTGGATACCCGACCGCTTGCAGATGCGGCGGGCGAGCCGATTGCTATCCCCGAGTGTCGACGCACGGCTTGCATTGCACCTCAGTGGCTGTGCCCACCCGCTCCGTGCGAATGCCCATGCCCGCCGAACGGGTCCGCCCCGCCGCCGAAGTCCCCAAAATCGCCACCATCGTCGTCGCCGCCGTCGCTATCCCAGGGAGCCGGCCCGTCACCCACCGAAGCCTGCGAAACGCCGACGACGGCCCAATTGCCCATCGTCTTCTTCGCTTGTTTTCCGCACTTCGGGCAGGGAATCATCTGGAGGACATCTGTCATCGGCATCCGCTTGTCGGTGCGTGTGCCGCAGGAAGAGCAAAGGTATTCGTAGAGCGCCATGGCCTGATCGTGAAAGCAAGTCGGCGAGCAGGCAAGCTGCTCGCCATTTGATGGCCTTTACTGCGCCTTCGGCAGCGGCGTCGGAGTGTTCCGCGGGGGCGCGGTCGTCCTCGTCGGCGTCGGCGTCCGCGTTGGCGTCGGCGTGATCGTCGGCGTCGATGTCGGCGGCCCGGGGGTGGGAGTATCTGTCGGGACCGCCGTCGACGTTGGCGGTTCAGCCGTGCCACCGCCCGAGCTCGCCCCGGAAGTCGGCTTCGGTGTCGGCGTCTCCGTTGGTTCAGGTGTCGGTGTCTCGCCCGGGCGAAGCGTTGGCGTCGGCGTTGGCGTCCACGGGATGACTTCTTTGCCGGGGATCTGCATGAAGTCTTTCGGGTCGAGCGGCACGTCCTTGTAACGAAGCTCGACATGCACGAACCCGTCGTCTTCCCCAACCCCAACCACCGTCGACTTCGAGACGTTGTTGCCCTTGCCCACGCGCGTGCTGCCCAGCCAGCCGAGCACCGCCTTGAAGTCGCCACCGCAGTCCACGATCACGTGCGTGCCCAGCACCTCGTCGTTTCCAACTTCAGCAACGATGCCCTCGCAGGGCGACTCCACGGGGACGTTCTTCAGCCCTGTCAGAGAAAAGTCGACTCCCGAGTGCACCGTCCCGCCCGCCCTGGCGCTCCCGAAGTAGTCTTCCACGCCCGAATGCACGCTCAGAGGGAGTTCGAACCGCTTCCCGCCCGCGATCAGCCACTCTTTGATGTTCGGCTTCTCCGGGTTCCCCGGGATGCTCGCAGCGCCTTCGTTGTCGCCGGCCACTTTCTTCGCCGGGTCTCGCGTGGGCGCCACTTTCGGCAGTTCCGTTGGCTTCGGCTGGCCTTCCGCATTCGAAACCCCGGACGCCGAAGCCGGCTCTTCCGGACCGCTCCCGCCACCCAGTGCGCACTTGCCAACGAACGCAAAGACCGCCAGCAGCGGCACGGCCGCAAGCAGGTAGAGCGGCGTGAGGCGCTTATCCTTGGAACCGCTCTCCCTGTACTTCGGACCGTAGAACCCCTTGCCTGGCGGCATCCTCACACCTCACTTCAGCATCCCATCCCGAGTATCGGGACGCGGTGCCGATTCCTCTCTCAGGAAGTCCCCTGCTTCTCGCCTTCGAATTCGAGCAGATCTCCAGGGGCCACCGAACCGGCAGACCCGGCGCGCATCTCGATCACGCCTCGCGCGCCACGCCCGCCCATCGCAATCCCGGTCCACGGTCTGACGTGCTGCGCGACCTTCGTCACCCTGTTGTCGCGGTCGTAGAAGACCGCATCAATCGGGAACCGCATGAACATCATGTGGATCGAACCGCATGGCTTAATGTCCAGCGCTTCGCCCGCGGAGAGGCTCCGCCGGAACATCAGGCCGCGCGTGCGGCTGATCAGTCCGTGGGCGGGCCGCACATCCGCCGCCACCGTCCCTTTCCCTGCCACCGCTACGCTGACCATGCGACACTTCCCCCGGATCCCGTCGAGATCCCTTCATGAACTATCGGCCCCCGGCCGTACGCTCATCAGCACTCGCCTATGCAAATTCGGCGTAAACGGAAGGCCGTGATCTCGTTGCGTCAGAGTTCGGAGGCGGGGATAGTTCGTCCCTAAACTCAGAGGTGCGCCCCCACATGCCTCGTCCCCGAACTGGCCTCGGCCAGGGCCTTGAAGCCCTGGTCTCGCCTCCGCGTGAATCATCGATCGCCTCCTTCTCGCGCACTGCCGAGAGCCCGGCGCTGAGCTGGGAGGTCGCTGTGCTCCAGCGGGACCGCCGCCGCCGATGCCGGCTCACCGTCGCCCCGGCCGCCGTGCTCCAGAAGCCGGAGCGCCGCGTGCTGAAAACATCCACCATGCTCGCGCTCGGCGCCCTCGGGGCGGCTGGCTGGGAACTCACTGCCGTCAGCGGCGGACGCTTCTACCTGAAACGCCCCATTTCCCCCCTGCCCGAGTGACGTCCGGCGAGCGAGCCTCGCCCGGCCGAATCGCGTATATTTCGCTCCGAGCTAAGGACCACCCCCGGAGGACCCCATGACCTACCGCCCGGCGCGTATGCGCTTTGGCATCTTCCTCGCCCCCTTCCACCGCGTCGGCGAGAACCCCACCGTCGCGCTCGACCGTGACATCGAACTCATCGAGCACCTGGACAAGCTGGACTTCGATGAAGCCTGGATAGGCGAACATCACAGCGCGGGCTGGGAAATCATTGCTTCCCCGGAACTGATGATTGCCGCCGCCGCCCAGCGCACCCGCACGATCAAACTCGGCACTGGCGTGAGCTCCTTGCCGTACCACCATCCCTTCATCCTCGCTGACCGCATGGTCCAGCTCGACCACATGACACGCGGCCGCGCCATGTTCGGGGTGGGCCCCGGTGCCCTCACTTCCGACGCTTACATGCTCGGCATCGACGCCCTCACCCAGCGCCAGCGCATGGACGAAGCACTGGGCGTCATCATGCGGCTCTTCAAAGGCGAAACCGTCACACACGAATCTGACTGGTTCACGATGAAAGCAGCTCGCCTTCAGCTCGCGCCGTACACGCACCCGCACATGCCGGTGGCAGTCGCGTCCACGTTCTCCCCGGCGGGGCCGCAAAGCGCCGGAAAGAACGGCGTCGGGATCCTTTCGGTCGCCGTATCTCAGCCCGGAGGGCTGATCTCACTCGCGAAGACGTGGGAAATGGCAGCGGAAGCCGCTGAGAAGGCAGGCCAGACCATCAGCCGCGACGACTGGCGGCTCGTCATGCCGATTCACCTCGCCGACTCCCGCGAAGAAGCCATCCGCGATGTCGACATCAACAACCAACGCTTCAACAAGGACTACTTCGAGGACACGCTCGGCCGGCCGGCCGACCCCACCGTCCCCGCCGACGTCGCGGCCCAGGTGGAACGCGGAGGAGCCATCGTCGGCACCCCGGACGACGCCATCGCGGCTATCGAGCGGATGCAGGAGCTCAGCGGCGGCTTCGGGGCAGTCCTCGGCCTCGCCCACGAGTGGACCACCTGGGACAAGACCAAGCGGAGCTTCGAACTCTTCGCCCGTTACGTCGCCCCGAAGTTCCAGGGACAGCTCGGCCGCATCGAAGATAGCCATAGTTTCGTCGCCGGCAATCGCACCACCATCTTCGGCCCGAACGCCGCGGCCATTGGCAAAGCGTTCATCGATGGGGGCGTCGCCCTTCCGGAAGCGATGCTCGGCCGAATGCAGCGAGGCAACACCTAGCCACACTGCTCGTCGTCCTTCCTCCCCGCGCAGGGGGGAAGGACGGTTCCAGCTACATCCCCGCCTTCGCCAGGCTGGCAACCACTTCTAGAGTCCGCCCGACCACCGCCCTGTCACCTTCCACCGGGAAGGGCGAGGCGTGGAAGTCAGTGACCCCGGCCGCGGCAAGCGCGCGTACCTGCGCCTCAACTTCGGCAGCGTCCCCGACGATTGCGATATCTTCCGGACCCGGCGCACCTTCGACATCCAGCACCGCTCGATACGAAGGCAGCTGTCCGTACATCGCGAACATCTTCGCAGCGCTCGCCCGCGCCTCCTCCTTCCGCTCGGTCACCGCTATGGGGAACCCCGCGGCGATCCGCGGTGCCGGCCGTCCTGCCGTTTTCGCCGCCGCGCTGATCAGCGGGACTGCGGTTTCCGCCAGATACTTCGGCCCGCCCATCCATGTGACGGTGCCGTCCGCCATCTTCCCGGCCAGCTTCAGCATCTGGGGTCCCAGCGCCGCCACAAGCACAGGCACGCGCGTCGCCCCGGGCACCGACACCTGCGCCGCCACCCGGTACTCCTCACCACGAAAGCTCACTTGCTTCCCTTCGAGCAGCGGCATCAACACCGAAAGGTACTCACGGGTGTGCCGGATCGGCCGCGAGTAGTCCAGTCCGAGCATGTTCTCAATAACCACTCGATGGCTGAGGCCTATCCCGAGCGTAAAACGATTGTTGCTCGCCGCTGCGGCCGTCAACGCCTGCTGTGCCATCACCGTCGGATGGCGCGGATATGTTGGCACCACTCCCGTGGCGAGTTCGATCCGCTCGGTCTCCCTCCCTGCGATCGCCAGGAATGTGATCGCGTCGATGCCGAAGATGTTGGCGACCCAAACCGTGTCGAAACCCTCGGCTTCCGCCCTCTGCACCTGCTGGACCAACTGGCTGACCGCGTCTCCCGAGCCGTTGGCCACACTGACTCCAAGACCAATCCTCATTGTCGTCGTTCTCCCTTCAAACGTGGCGCAGAGCGTAGCCGAGTCTTCCCGGCGACGCGAAGCAGCCGCCCTCGGGTAGACTTCTCCTCGTGCCTTACGCCCGCGTGAACGCCGCCCGGCTCTACTACCAGCAGACTGGCCGCGGTCCTGATGTCGTTTTCCTCCACGGCGCCGGTGGAAACCACCTTGTCTGGTGGCAACAGGTCGCCGAGTTCTCCGCGAGCTACCGTTGCACCACATTCGATGCCCGCGGCTGGGGGCTCTCAAGCGGAGACATGGCCATCGGCCGGTTCTCTCTCGGCACGGACCTCGTCGCACTGATGGAGCACCTCGGGATCGAATCGGCGCACGTCGTCGCGCAGTCCATGGGAGGGCGGGCCGTCGCCGGGCTGACGCGCCTCGCCCCGGATCGAATCCGCTCCATCGTTCTCTGCGGCACCACGGCCGGCGCGACCAATGACCGCGTCCGCGAACTCCAGGATGAGCTCAAAGACGAACGCGGGGAGGGCGGCCTCCGCGAACATGCACTCGCGCCCGGCTTCGAAGAAACCAATCCCGGCATGGCCGTCCTCTATCGCCAACTCAACGCCGTCAACCCGCCGCGCCCAAAGGGATTGCTCGGCCGGCCGCCCCCCACCTACCGCGGCAGTACCCACGAAATGATCGCTAACCTTCGCGTCCCCGTGCTCTACATCGTCGGCGAACACGACATGATCACCTCGCCCGAAATGATCCGCGAAGCCCGCGGGCTCATTCCGGGCGCCGAGTACTACGAGGTGAAGGGCGCCGGCCACTCGTGCTACTTCGAGCGCGCGCAAGAGTGGAACGCGGTCGTCCTCGACTTCCTGGGGCGCTCTGGAACAATCGGCGCAGGTAAATGATCGGTTGCCATTAGGTGAACGGCGCAGTTATTGTCTACTCCCCATGGCATGGATGTTCCGCTGGCTGAACGGTCTGCTCGTGCGTCTGCGTTCGCGTGAAAGCACGGCGAACAACGCCTGGATCGAACCATCGAACGCCATCACGCGGGCCATCCTCAGTGGCGCCGTGGCACAGCTTCCTCCGCTGTTCGCCGAAGTAGAACCCGCCGAGATCGTGCCGCTGCCGCAGCGCATGCCTGCGCCGGCAACCCGCACGGCCGCACGCGTCCGTCGCCGCCGCGCCACCCGCGCTGCATAGGCGGCCGGTCCTTCGTTATACTTTCGACCATGGCGATCTACGAGTACTACTGCCCCACCTGCCGCACCAGGTTCGAACAGCGCCGCCCAATGTCTGAAGCCGGCTCCGCAACGAAGTGCCAGTCCGGCCACCGCGCCGAGCGCACGGTTTCCGCCTTCGCAATGAGCCGCGGCGGTGCCACCTTGATGGATGAAACCCCGATGTCCGCTGGCGGGTGCTGCGGTGGCGGTGGCTGCGCTTGCGCCAGCGCCAACTAGCTCGCGCGCCGTTCCTCGACCGTCCCTCGCCCTCGGGCCACTGCGGGGCGGCGCTCGCGCGCGAACACCAGGTACAGCGATGACGTGGCCACCACCAGGAACGCTTCGACCAGTGTGAGCGCCCCAACCAGGTAGGTCATCTCTTGCCAGAATGGCTCGGGGAACATCTGGATCAGCCGATCTTTCTTCGGATCGAGCACCCACAGGTCATTCCGGAACGCTATCTCATGGAAGCGATTCCATGCCGCGTCAAACCCCGTCAGCGCGAACGCCCCGATAACGCCAACCACGATGACGCCCACGGCCACCCCGAACAGCGAGTAGCGCGCAAGCTCCCGTGGGCTTCGTTCCCGCGCCCAGAGCACCACCGCGCCGACATACGCGAGCACCACGGCGAGCGAGATTTCGTTCAAGCGAAACACCGCTCGAATCAGCGTCTTCACGTCGCGCATGTGGTCCGTCTCCTTCTCGTTGAAGAGCGACGTCTCCTGCCCGTCGATCACCACGGGAATGCGCAGCACAGACCGATCATCCTCGAAGTAGAGCGTTATGTCGTCCGCCGCAGTATCCAGTTGGTCGAGAGAGACCCGCGTCGTCTGATCCACGTGGTGGCGCCGGAACCCGTCCTTCGAGAACCAGCTGTCCCCCGCCACGAACCGCACGTTCGCGGTCACAAGGAAGACGGGCAGCGCGACGATGTAGAGCGCGGTGGCAATGCGGGCGAAAATCTTCATGGCTGGCGGGGCGGCGGCGCCACCGGCATCGTGCGCCCCCCTCCGGGGAGGGTCAAACGTAACTCCAGCGTCTGGTAAACTGGCGTCCGTCCGGCGCTCTGCGCCGTCTTTTCTTGCCGTAAGCATTCCCTGGAGCCCGCTCGATGACGTCCCCTACTGTCACCACGCCCGAACTTGAGTTCGTTTTCAATCCACGTTCCATCGCTATTGCCGGCGTTTCCGCGAAAGAAGGCACCGGCTTCGGCGGTGGGGGCTTCGTCTCCTCACTCCAGGAAATCGGGTTTCGCGGACCCATCTACCTCATCCATCCCACCGCTCCCGCCATCCGCGGCATCAAGTGCTATCCCAGCCTCGCCGACATTCCCGACAACGTCGACTACGTGATTTCCTCGGTCAACGCCCGCTATGTGCCCCAGCTCTTGGAGGACTGCATCGCCAAGGGCGTGCGCGTCCTGCACCTCTTCACCGCCGGCTTCACCGAAACCGGCGACGTTGAGCGCGCCAGGATGGAGCAGGCCGTCGTCGCTCGCGCCCGCCAGGCAGGCATCCGCCTCATCGGCCCCAACTGCATGGGCCTCTACGTCCCGGAATCCCGTCTCGCGATGATGCAGGGCCAGATCCCCGAGCCCGGGCCGGTAGGCATGGTCTCCCAGTCCGGCATGAATGCCGGCGAATTCGTCCGTTACGCAACCCCGCGAGGCATCCGCTGCTCCAAAGTCATCAGCTTCGGCAACGGCGCCGACCTCAAGGCTGCTGACTTCTTCGAGTACCTCACGGACGACCCGAAGACCGAGATCATCGTCGCCTACCTGGAGGGCATCCAGGACGGTCCGCGCCTTGCGCAGGCCATCCGTCGCGCCGGCCGTACCAAGCCGCTCGCCATCCTCAAAAGCGGCCGCACGGAAGCCGGGTCCCGGGCCGCGAACTCTCACACAGCGTCGCTTGCCGGTTCGCTGCAGATCTTCGATGCCCTCTGCAAGCAGGCCGGAGCGCTGCGCGTCGAAAGCCTCGAAGAACTCGTCGACACCGCCGTGGCCTTCCGCTTCATCAAGAAGCTCGCCGGCCCGCGAATCGTTGTTGTCGGCGGCGGCGGCGGCGCCAGCGTCCTCGCGGCCGACGACCTGAACGCCGCCGGCCTCGAACTGCCGCCGCTCCTCCCTGAAACGCAGGAGGCGCTCGCTAAGGTGACCCATGAAGCGGGCACCAGCATCCGTAACCCCATCGATACCACCAGCCTCTGGGAAGATGAAGGGTTCGCAGCCACACTCATGCCGCCCATCACAGCGCCGAACGTGGATGTCCTGCTCTACCACACCAGCTTCGGAGGTGGCGGACCGTCGGCTCGCTTCGTCGATGTCCGCGGCCGCATGGCGCGACAGGCGGAGACGCTGGGCCGCATCCAGAGGGAATCCGGCAAGCCCGTCGTCGTCGCGATCCGCCCCGCCACCACCGGTGAGGGCTTCGAGCAGTCGGTCGAATTCCAGGAGGCCTGCTGGCGCAATGGCCTGGCCACATTCCCGAGCATCGTCCGTGCCGGCCACGCGCTCGCGAACCTGCTCGAGTGGCAACGCCGCCAGTCGTAACAGACTCTTCTCGGACGCCCATCGCCTGCGCGGCCTAAAGTTGATACGATCGGTCAACTTCATGCCGTTGCCTCAACTTTCCGCCCTCCGCTGCTGCGCCTGGCGCACCGTCTCGTTTCGCGCCGCCGAAATGGCGGCCGCGCGGGCGCAGGTCGAAGGGGCGCACCCCGCTGACGCCATCGTTGTCAGCTGTCAGCGTCTCGAGGGCTACGGCTTCGGCCCCTGTGACTGCTCAGCACCGGAGCACGCGACCGGCGAGGCCGCCCTGGAGCGGCTCGCCGCCGTGGCTTCCGGCCTGGAATCCGTTGTCCTCGGCGAGGACCAGGTGATGGGCCAGGTTCGCTCTGCGTTCAAGCCGGCATCGGGCGAACTCCGTGCGGTCGCGGACATCGCGATAGGCGCCGCGAGGGCACTCCGGGCCGAAACCCACTTCGACAGTCACTCCGGGCACCTCCTGGACAAGGCGCTTCGTCTGTCAACCCTCCGGCCGGGCGGCCGCCTGCTCGTCCTCGGCGTGGGGGCGATGGGCAAACTCATCGCTGAACGAGCGAGCGAACTGGGCTTCGAGGTGACTGTCGCGGCCCGCCGGCAGCCCGATGACCGTCGCTTTCCGTTCGTCGAACTCGGCCGAGTCCCGGGCCTTCCGCCGTTCGACGTCATTGTTGGCTGTCTCGGTTCGGGTGCCGGAGAAATCGCGCCCCGGGTGCTGCCTACAGCCCGGCTCCTGATCGATCTCGGCACACCGCGCAACT
>CAYTBM010000099.1:4507-10439 GCA_964436025.1 uncultured Anaerolineaceae bacterium | reverse complement strand
GACGGACTGGGTAGCTGGCATGTGGACCCCCTCGGGTGAGTTGCTGTATGCAACAGACAGCCTACAAGGCGCCGGAAGGCCTCACAAGGCACCCGCCTCCTCGGCTTTCGCTTCGTCCCAGAGGGCGTCGAGGGCGGCGAGATCGAGGTCTTTGAGGTCCAGGTTTCGCTCGCGGGCGAGCCGTTCCACGGCGCCAAAGCGGCGACGGAACTTGGCGTTCGCGCCGCGCAGGGCCTGCTCGGCCTCGACCCCGAGGTGGTCCGCGATATTCACCAGCACGAAAAGGATGTCGCCAAACTCGTCGGCCCGTTCGGCCGCATCCGCGGCGCGTGCGAATTCGCCGATTTCCTCGCGGAGTTTTTCAAGCGGGCCTTCGATATCCGGCCAATCGAAGCCGACGCGCCGGGCGCGGCCCTGGATGGACTGGGATGCGGCGAGCGCGGGCAGTGAGACGGGTACGCCGTCGAGGATGGAGTCGCGCGGTTTCTCCTGCTTCTTGAGCTGCTCCCAGTTCTGGTAGACCTCGTCGGCCGTCGCCGCGGTGCCTTCGCCAAATACGTGGGGGTGACGCCGGATGAGTTTCCTCGCGATGTGTTCGACGACATCGGCGAGGACGAAGTCGTGGTTGCGGGCGGCGACTTCGGCGTGCATGAGGACCTGGAGGAGCACGTCACCGAGCTCCTCGGTCAGCGCTGCGGGATCATCGCGGTCGATGGCTTCGAGGGTCTCGTAGGCTTCTTCGAGGAGGTGGGGCCGGAGGGACAGGTGGGTCTGTTCGCGGTCCCAGGGACAGCCTCCGGGGGCGTGCAGCCGAGAGACTATGTCGATCAGCCCGTCCATTCGGCGCAGGTCGTCGAGGTCGGCGAGCGGCGGGACGTAGAGCGTATCGAGGTGACCGAAAGACCTGTGGTCGAGCGATTCGAGGGGGAGGCTGCGGACCGATTCACCGGGTGTGCCGAGGGCGCTCAGCACCGTGACCGAGTGTTCGGCGGGCAGGACCTCCAGCAGGGAGAGCTTGAGCGCCGTCACCGTGTCCCGGTCGTAGAGCTGGTGCACGAGGGCGGGACGTCGCGTGTCGAAGCGGAACTCGGTGGCGTCGCAGATCTGGAGTGTGCCCAGGTCCAGCCGAAGAGCTGCCGCCGCGAGGTCGACGAAGCTCACGGCCGGATACACGCGAGTCGCGAGCCCGTGCGAGGCGGCGGCCCCGAGGAGGAGCGTCACAGCGCGTTCGGCGAAGAGCGGGTGACCGGGGACCGCAAAGACGACATCGCCGGCAGCAGCCGCATCGCAGACGCGCGCGGCGACTGATGCATACACCTCTTGGAAGTCGGCGCCGGCGCGATACAGGTCGTCGCAACTGGCGGCACGGGGCGCGAGCGACTCGGCCGAGGGGTGATGGCGGGTGCGAAGGATAATGGGTCGACCGGATTCGAGGAGGGCTCGTGTTTCGGCCGTGACGTGGAGGGGATCGCCCGGGCCGAGGCCGACGATGTGGATGGTGTTCACGCGCCGGCCAGCATAGCAGCGGTCATTCGAGCGGGACGATGCCGCGAGCCCGGAGTGCGGCGATGTAGGTATCGACGTAGTGGTTGGCAGAGGCGCGCCAGGAGTAGTCGCGGCTCATGCCGTTCTGCTGGATGCGGTTCCAGAGTTCCTCGTCGCGGAATGCGCGGACAGACCGTTCGAAGGCGGAGGCGAAATCGACGGTGCTGAATTCGTCGAAAAGGAAGCCGGTTGCGGTGTCCGGGTACTCATCCAGGTCGAGGATAGTATCGGCGAGGCCGCCGGTCCTGCGGCCGATGGGGACGGCGCCGTAGCGCATGGCGATGAGCTGGCCCAGTCCGCACGGTTCGTAGCGGGAGGGCATGAGAAAGATGTCGCAGCCGGCGTAAATGCGCTGAGCGAGTCCCTCGTCGAAGCGGGCCACGAGGCGGACGTGGCTGCGGAACTCGTCCTCCATGCGTGCCAGCTCGTCCTTCAGCCAGCGGTCCCCGTCGCCGAGGACAACGAGCTGTCCGTGGGCCGCGATGATCTCCGGCAACGCGCGCAGGACGAGATCGACACCCTTCTGCTCGGTTAGCCTCGTGACCATCGCGAGAACTGGTCCATCGAGGTCGGGAAGCTTCAATTCGGCGCGCAGCGCGGCGCGGTTCACGTCGCGCAGTTCGAGCGAGGCCATGTCGAACTGTTCCATGATGTGGCGGTCGGTGCGGGGATTGAAGAGGTCGGCGTTGAGGCCGTTGAGGATGCCGCGGACAGCCTCACCGCGGAGTTGGAGCAGTGACTCGAGGCCCTCGCCGTATTCGCGGGTGAGGATTTCGCGGGCGTAGGTTGGGCTCACGGTGGTGACGATGTCGCTGTAATAAATGGCCTGAGCGAGGAAGTCGTTGAGCTCGTCCGGCCCACGGTAACGGAGGTTGTGAATGGTGAAGACGGAGGCGACACCGCGCAGGCGAGGGTAGCTCCATGAGAGATTGCGCAGGGCGAAGGCGAGGGGCGCCGTATGCCAATCGTTGAGGTGGAGGATGTCGGGGATCCACTCGTCGTGCTTGAGCATTTCGATGACTGAGCGGCAGAAGAACTGGTAGCGGAGGAGGTCGTCGGCTTCGCCGTAGACGCCGGACCGATCGAAGTAGTGTCCCTCGGCGACGAGGTCGACGGGGACGCCGCCGGCGCCTTCGACGGTCGCGATGTCGATCTCACGGTCTTTGCTGGGGAGCGGCACGAGGTACTTTCGATGGTCTGCCGAAGCGGAGTGCGCGGGCATGGCGGTGCGGTGGGCCGGGGAAACGACGCGCACGTCATGACCGACTTCGAGCAGGCGCTGGGGAAGGGCAGCTGCGACGTCAGCGAGGCCGCCGACCTTGGAAAAGGGGTCGAGTTCGGCGGAGGCGAAGAGGATTCTCATGGGCGCGCGCTCCCTACGAGGTCTTTCTCGATCGCGAGGCGCAGTTCGTTGGCCGCCGCCACCCGCCAGCGGCTCTCCTGCTTCACAGCGTCGGGCGCATCGCCGAGGGCGATTGCGTGTGCTGCATTCAACGCGACCTCAGTTAGCAGCATGAACCCACGGTGAACCATCGTGAAGTCCCACATGGGCCGGCGGCTGGCCCACCAGAACTGGCAGCTGTGCAGCGCCGGCTCAAGGCGTTCGGCGGCGATGGCGGCGTAGGTAGCGGCTTCCTTGCCGGCGGCGTACTGCCTTGCCACTCGCTCCAGTTGGACGCAGTGATCGACGTACTCCCATTGGCGCGCGTGCAGTTCGTTTCCAGGGGACTTCCAGAGCGGGTAGGGGTCGCGGGAGGCGATGTCGTGTTCGCTCGTGCTCCAGGAGGAGGGTAGCGGTTCGACGAGGTCGCCGACGGGGAACTGGTCAACGATGTTGCTGGGGAAGGCCATCTGCACGCGATGGGCGCCTCGCCTGCCCTGGTGGGTGAGTAGCCCGAGCGCTTCGTCCAGGAACTCGGTTTCCCAGCCGGCGATGTGGTGGCCGAACGTTTCGGCGTCCATGGCGGTGACGACATAGGCGTCTCCGCTGCCGCCCACGCCCTGCAGGTCGTGGATGAACTCCTGGGGGTTGGTGCGGCGGAAGGAGATCTTGTTGCTGCGGACGTCATCGCGGAAGAGGATGGCGAGAGTTTCGTCGCCGGCGCCGACGCGGTGGACGCGGTCAATGGGCCAGGGACCGGGGCAACCGACGCCGCTCATGATGAGCCAGTCGTGGCCGGCGGCAGCGATTTCGGACGTGATTTCGGGTCCGAAGCACATTTCGGGTGGGAAGAAGCCGCGCGGCTTCCAGTCTTCGCCGAAGGCCAAGGCGTTGGTGTGGTGGTTCTCTGCGATGGAGGATGCGCGCCGTTCGGCCGGGATGAGCGGGAGGATGGGGTGGTACTTCCCGCTGCCGACGAACTCGATGATGCCGCGGTCAGCGAGGCGCATGAGCGATTCGATGATGTCGCCCTGTCCGTGCTCCTGCAGCAATTGGGTCAGCACGCCCTGGATGTTCACGGCGACGCGTGCGTTCGGGTGCTTGGCGAGCACGCGGAGGAGAGGGCGATAGGACTCGTTCGCCACGCGGACCAGGATTTCGTGGGTCTGCGTGGGCGGCTGGTAGAAGTGCAGCAGCTGCGCCCAGTGGGTCACCTGGCGAATGCCCCCGATGCCTGTGGCGAGTACAAGCGGGGCTCGATGGCAGGGAACGGGTTGTCCAGGTGCTCGAGCTGGGCCAGTTCACGGGCGAAACTGGCGTCGCCGCTCTCCATCGCGTTGGCGATGGCGTCAAAGCGCGCGCAGTGGCTGTTGAAGCGCTCGATGGCGTATTCGTTTGCCTGGCCTGTGGTCATCAAGAACTGCCAGTCCGAGGACTGCAACAGGAGGAGTTCGCGGGCGAGCTGGCGGCTCATGCCTGTGTCCGTGGCGAGCAATTGATGGGCGCGCTGCTGGCGGCGATGGATCTCTGGCCATGTCCAGGCGGTCTGATCGTTCAGCCAGGTGCGGTGATCCCCGCCAGCGCCCCAGGAACCTTCTGGAAGGTCGATGGAGGCAACAGGAGGGTCGTCGCGGATGACGGACTCGGCGGTCGCGAGGGTTACGTCGGGGTCCATGGCGAGCGAACCGATGACGTTCTTGAGCCACTGCACCCCTTCGAGCCACCAGTGGCCGTAGAGCTCGGTGTCGTAGGAGGCCATGAGGTTGCCGTGTTCATGCGCGCCGGACTCGTAGAGGTACAACTCTCGCTTGAGCAGGCCTACGAAATGGCCGGCGTGTTCGCGTGTCCTGGCGGCGGCGGCCTCCGGGACGTATTCGGCTTTTTCGCCGAGGTCGACTCCCGGGCCGGTGACGCGGTGATAGTGGAGCCCGGAAACGGGGTCTTTGCGGTGGAATTCGCGATACGCGCCATCGCCGGGATAGCCGTGGGCGGCGGACCAGACCTGGAGACCGGACTGCTCGTTGCGGGCCATGACGGCTACGCGGGAGGCACCCACCCAGTAGGGGCGGAAGGTAGTGCCCCGGTGAGGGCCGGCATCAGCGGGTCGGCGTTCAGTGGAGGAGAGCGGGGGATAGGGGCCAACCATGCCGCCGAGAGCCTTGCCGCGGGCTGTGCCGCCTGTGACCAGGTGCGTTTCGACGAAGAAGACTTTTACGCCGGCGTCTTCCAGGTAACGTTCGAGGCCGGGTTTGTAGGCGCATTCAGGCAGCCAGAACGAGCGGGGCCGCCGGCCGAAGTTCCGGATGTGCGAGCGGACGCCTGTTTCCACCTGGAAGCGGATGGCGGCGTCATCGTTGAGGAGCGGGAGGTAGCCGTGGGTGGCGGCGCAGGTGGCGACTTCGAGGCGCCCGGCCGCTTCCAGCGCGGCGAAGGCGCCGAGCACATCGCCGCCAAGGCGATCCCAGAGGTCGTGGATGGCCTGGTAGCGTTCCTCGTGGAAGAGCGCGGTCTCCTGGAGCTGGGAGCCCGCGGGAAAGCGAGCCGCATCTTCGTGGGCCCGGCGGAGGCGTTCGCCGAGGTACTCACTGAAATGTTGCTGGACGAGAGGGTCGCGCAACTGTTCAGCGAGGATCGGCGTGATGTTGATGGTGATGCCGAGCGAACCGTCGACAGTCGTGCTCAGATCCTGGAAGCCGCGCAGGAGCGGCAGATAGCACTCGAGGAGTGCTTCGTGGATCCACTCTTCGCCGTGGGGCCAGCGGCCGGCCAGGCGGCAGTAAGGGAGATGCGTATGGAGGACGAAAGTCGCGGTTCCCGCCATGGATCGTGTTCCTTCCTACGCCCAGTGTGCCAAACCCGGCCCAAATGGATCATGCAGGCCGGGATGCGAGGGCAAGATCCTGATGACGTATCCCAGCCGGCCGCCGCCGCTGAACGGGAGTTTCGCGCGGAAGGTAGCCACTCCGTCCGAGGCCGTGGCGGCGAGCGAGAGCGGCACCTCGCCGA
>CAYTBM010000099.1:0-4407 GCA_964436025.1 uncultured Anaerolineaceae bacterium | reverse complement strand
TCGGCATCGAAGGCGTCCTGGGCTTCTGGGTCGTCATCGAGGCGGGAGCGGCCGACGGCCCAGCCGAGGCCAGGCTGGTAGGCCTCCCACCACCAGCCGTCCAGGACGGACATGTTGATGGCGCCATTGGCGAAGGCCTTCATGCCGCTGGTCCCGCTGGCTTCGAGCGGGCGCAGCGGCGTGTTCAGCCAGAGGTCGCACCCCTGTACGAGGACGCGGGCGAGTTCGAGGTCGTAGTCCTCGAGGAGGACCAGCCGGTCACGGAACTCCGGCCGGGTGCTCAAGGTCATGACTTCGCGGATGAGCGCTTTCGCGGGCTCGTCCCGAGGGTGGGCCTTGCCGGCGAAGATGAACTGCACTGGCCGCTCTGGGTGGTTGAGGATCTTCGCCAGCCGTTCGGGATCACGGAAGAGCAACGTGGCCCGCTTATACCCTGCGAACCGCCGGGCGAAGCCGACCGTGAGGACGCGGGGGTCCAGGGCCTGTCCGGAGCTTCCGGCAGAACTGGAAAGGCCGCGGCTCATGAGCGCTTCGGCGTGTTGTTTGCGGGCGCGGGCTACCAGCTTTTCACGCTCACGTTCGTGGATGCGCCAGAGTTCCTCGTCAGGGATTTCCGAGACTCGGGCCCAGCTGGCGCCGGCGGGATCGTCGCGCCAATCGGGGCCGACGTAGCGGTCAAAGAGGTCGCCGACTTCGTGGCAGACCCAGGTGGGCAGATGGACGCCGTTCGTGACGGAGTCGATGGGTGTTTGCTCGAGCGGGATGGCCGGCCAGGCTGACTGCCAGAGCCTGCGCGAAACGCCGCGATGGAGCTTCGAGACGCCGTTGCGAAAGCCGCTCAGGCGCAATCCGAGCATGGCCATGGAGAACGGCTCGCCCTGGTCCGAGGGGTTGGTGCGTCCGAGGCCGAGAAGTGCTTGTTGGTCGAGGCCCATCGACGCTGCGTATTCGCCCAGGTAACGCATGACGAGGTCGGCAGGAAAGAGGTCGATGCCGGCGGCGACCGCAGTGTGCGTGGTGAACACGGTGGCGGCGGCAACGGGCTGGCGGGCTTCGGCGAAGGTTACGCTGCCTTCCTGCATCAACATCCTGATCCGTTCCAGCCCGAGGAGTGCGGAGTGACCCTCGTTCATGTGGCAGGCGACGGGCGCGAGGCCCAACGCTTTCAAGGCGCGCACGCCGCCGACGCCAAGGATGATCTCCTGCTGGATGCGCATCTCGGTGTCGCCGCCGTAGAGGCGGGAGGTGAGCTCGCGGTCAGCCGGAATGTTCGGCTCGATATCCGTGTCGAGGAGGTAGAGGGGGACTTTTCCAACGTCAAGGCGCCAGATTTCGGCCGCGGCGGTCCGGCCATCCAGCGGCACGTCGATGCGGAGGCGCTCGCCGTCGCTGCCATGGACGGGCTGCAGCGGTTGGAGGGTCGTGTCCACCTGACGGTAGTCCTCCTGTTGCCAGCCATCAGGCCCGAGGCGCTGGTGGAAATAGCCGCGGTGGTAGAACAAGCCGACGCCGACCAGGGGGATGCCGAGGTCCGAAGCGGACTTCAGGTGGTCGCCGGCAAGGACGCCGAGACCACCTGAGTAATTGGGCAGGCTCTCTGTGAGGGCGAATTCAAGGGAGAAGTAGGCGACCGGGGACTGCCCGGTCGCGCCGGCAACGTCCAACAGCGGCTCGCGGGCCAGGTACGCGGCGAACGCGTCGGACACGCGGCCCAGGTGGGCGATGAAGCCTTCATCGGCAGCCAGTTCGTCCCAGCGCTGCGGGGTCGTGCGCTGCAGGACGGCAACGGGATTGTGGTGGCTGGTTTCCCAGAGCGCGGGATCAATGCGCGTGAACAGCGCGGCGGCGTCGGTATTCCAGGTCCAGTAGAGATTGGAAGCCAGCCGACGCAGGCCGTCCAACGCGGGCGGGAGAGCTGGCTGTACGAAAAAGGTTCGGGAGGCACGAAGGCGCATCTTTCGATTGTAGCGCGGCTTTGCTTCGGGCCGATGAACGGCGTCGTTGTCGTGAGGCGCGAGCGCGTGAGAACATCTCGGGGCGGCCGCTTTGGGTCAGTCGGGAAGTTTCACTGCATGCCGTTCCGGGCCGTCCTCTTTGACATTGGCGATACGCTCTGGCACGCGGCTGAGGCCCCGCCGGCAGCTGAGTTCCGGCGGCTGGCCGCGGAGCGTGCGCGGTCGTACCTGGAGTCGTTGGGCCGCCGGTGGGACGACCCATCGCTGGCCGCGAGGGTCGCGTGGGACGCGCTTGAAGACGCGATGCGGCGGGCGCGCCTGACCGATCGCCGGGAACCCGACTATGCCGTGGTGGCACGCACAGCGCTGGCGGCGATTGGGTTGGAACTCTCGGCCGGAGAGGCTGCCGCGCTCATGGAAGCCATTTACGTTTCCGGGGTGGAAGGCGGCAAAGCGGCGTATCCGGGCGCCCGCGAACTGCTGGATGCGTTGCGAGAGCGGGGTTTCAAGCTCGGCATCATCACGAACAGGGCGTTCGGCGGCGAGCGCTTTCGTGAGGACCTGCGGGCTGCTGGCCTGGATATCGGCTGGGACGCGAACGTCGTCTCAGTCGAGGTGGGGTACTTGAAACCGCACCCGGCGATCTTCGAACGAGCCTTGCATGAGCTGCGCGAAGCCGGTCCGCGGACCGTGATGGTGGGCAATTCGCTGGCGGAGGACATCGCCGGCGCGCAGGCCTTCGGGATGGCCACGGCGTGGAAGCGTTCCGTGCCGGATGCCGAAGGCGTGAACCCCGACTTCGTGTTCGACGAAGTGAGCGAACTGCTGGATTGGGGGCCGCTGAGAGGAGCATCGGATGACTGAGCAGCGAACCTGGGGCGGGCGCTTCGAAGGCGGCATGGACCAGTTGACGCAGGATTACACCGCGGGCATGGACCGCGACCTGTGGGAGCACGACATCGCGGGCTCGATGGCCCACGCGCGAATGCTGGGGAAGCAGGGCATCATCCCGGCGGAGGATGCTGATGCGATCGTCGGCGGCCTCGCGGAGGTGCTTGCCGACTTCCGCGCGGGGAGCGTTGTCTGGCGGCCGGAGCTCGAAGACATTCACACGCATGTAGAGTCCTTACTGCGGGCAAAGATCGGCGTGGCGGCGGGCCGGCTGCATACGGCGCGCTCGCGCAACGACCAGGTCTCGCTGCTGAACCGGATGGTGGTACGCGAGGCCTGTGACATCGCGTGCGAGGCGAGCGCGGCGCTGATCCGGGTGATTTGCGACCTTGGCGAGAGGCACGCGGCGGACGCCATGCCCGGGTACACCCACGTCCAGCGGGCGCAGCCGATTACGGTGGGGCACCATCTGTTGGCCTACGGCGAGATGTTTTTCCGCGACCGGGAGCGGTTCATGGACTGCCGGAAGCGGACCAACGTCCTGCCACTCGGCTCTGGGGCACTCGCGGGTTCGCCGTACCCGCTGGACCGCGCGATGGTGGCGCGCGAGCTGGGGTTCGATTCGGTCTCAAGGAACAGCATGGATGCGACGGCGGACCGTGACTTCGTGGCAGAGTTCGCGGCGGCGTGCGCGATCACGCAGGTCCACATTTCGCGCTTGAGCGAGGACATCATCCTCTGGGCGAGCGCCGAGTACGGCTTCGTAACCCTGCCGGACGCGTTCGCGACCGGTTCCAGCATCATGCCCCAGAAGAAGAATGCCGACGTGGCCGAACTCGCTCGTGGCCGCAGCGGCCGGGCGATCGCAGAGCTGGTGGGCATCCTCACGACGATGAAGGGCCTGCCGATGGCCTACGACCGCGATTTGCAAGAAGACAAGGCGTACATCATCGGCGCCTCGAACGTGGTCCTGCCGACGCTGCGCATCTTCGCGGCGATGCTGCCGGCGCTGACGTTCAACCTCGAGCGCATGCGCGCGGCTTCGGGGCAGGGCTTCTCGCTGGCGACGGACATTGCGGACTACCTGGTGAAGAAGGGACTCCCTTTCCGCGAGGCGCACGAAATCGTTGGCCGGCTGGTGAGGGAGGCGGAAGCGAAGGGCTGCGAACTGAATGAACTGCCATTTGGGAGCTACAGCGTGTTGAGCCCCCTGTTCGCGCCGGATGTGCTCGATATCACGGTTGATTCGGCGTTGGCAGACCGCGATGTTCCCGGTGGGACGGCGCCGAAGCAGGTGCGTTCGGCGGCGGCGGCGTTACGGGCTGCGCTGGGATAGTACAATTCCGGTATGTCCACGAAAGAACGGCTGCACGCGCTCGTCGATGAAATGAACGAAGATCAGGCTGACGAACTACTGGAGCGGCTGGAGTTCGTGCCAGCCCCGCTGAGTGAAGAAGACCTCGCAAGCATCGAACGAGGCCGTGCGCAAGCGCGGGCCGGGCAGCATCGCACGACCGAGGAAGTGTTCGAGAGCCTTCGGACTCGAGCTTGAATTCCTATT
>CAYTBM010000098.1:0-10702 GCA_964436025.1 uncultured Anaerolineaceae bacterium | reverse complement strand
CGGCCACGCACGCAGCAGGCTGAACAAGAGTTCGCCGCTGCCGCAACCGAGGTCGACAACGCAGCCGGCCGGTGCGAGCGCGCCCGCCAGCGCCTTGCCCGTTTCCGCGGCGGAAGGAGCGAGTGCCGCGTCGAACCGCTCGAGCGACTCGGCATTGCCCAGCTGCTCGGCGAAGTAACTGCGCCCGAAGACTCGCTCGAACGCCGGCTGCCCTGTCTCAACCGAGTGCAGCAGGTGGCTCCAGACCTCCCAGCCCCGCGTTGCCGTGCTCAACACGTACTCGGCCATCCCGCTCTTGGAGCGCGTCGTCAGCGGCTCGCCCTGCGCGGTGAGTGCGAACCGCCCGTCCTCCGTGAGCGCGACGTACCCCTCGGCGGCAAGGAATCGAAGGAGCCGGTGCAACGCGCCTGGATGCACGCCGGTCGTGCTCGCGAGCAGCGTGCTGCTGCCCGGCGCATCAGCCAGCAGGTCCGGGATGCCCAGCTTCACCGCGACGTACAGCGCCTGGATGCGCCCGAGGCCGAGCATCGCATCTTCGATCGGGTTGGCTGCGTGGCGGTCTCGGGGCCTGGACACGGCGCGGGGAGTATGGCACCTCACAGACGGCCTCGCTATGCGGGAATTCCCAATCCCTACTCCCCGATCCGAAATCCGCAATCCAGAATCAGGCTACGGCGTCTTCGTAGCCGTCGCCCCGAAGTATCCAGGCTCCTGCGCCACCTTCGCGTCCAGCTTCGCGATCTCCGCCGCCACCAGCGCGTACGCCTCGCCGAGGGCCGCGAACGTCGTGGCGCCGTCGCCCTTCAGGTAAGCAGCGTCCAGGCCCTTCGCGCAGGCCTGCGACCATGCGGTCTCGGGCGGCCCCTGGCGCGCGACCACGCTTGTCGTGCAGAAGACGCGGAGCTCCGCCTGCCGGGACTGGATAGCAGCCAGGCTCCCGTCGGATTCGCCCTTGATCCAGAGCGCCAGGCTGGCCTGCGTGGCCAGCAGGTGCACGGCGAACTGCTGGAACTGGGTCACCGTCGGGTCACTGCTGCACGCCAGCGCGCCTAGCTTCGGGTTCGCCGTGCGGTCCTCGCCCACTGTCCCGCTGACCTTCTTGCAGGCGTCGGTCCAGCCCTGCTGCGTCTGCGCGATGGTGGCGAACAGCTTAATGTCCCGCCACAGCGTCGCGCCGTACGGGTCCGCCGGCGCTTCCGCCGGGAACCAGGTCGCGGGGTCGCTCTCCGGAAGCGCGCTCGGCGCGGGCGTGCCGACCGCCTTCAGGTATGCCGGCGCCGCGTCCGGCGGCTGCACCATCGCGCCGACAATCGGCACCGCGCCAAACGCCGCCGCCAGGTCAGCGTTGTAGCAACGCGCCGTCCCCAGGAATGCCAGCAGGATGAGCGCGAACAGCGCCTTCTTCACCACACCATGGTTATCGGAAGAAAGTTGAAAGTGCTGAGGATGGGAGGCTTAGTCCGTCACAACTCGGAACTCGGAACTCGGAACTACTTCGTCCCGCCCTCCGCTACCGCCTTCACGCTCGGCTCCATGATGTTCCGCGCCACCGGGCCCTCCCAGCGGTCGTAAATCGTCCCGTTCTTGTCCACCACGTAAACGATAGGCTCGCGCAGCGAACCGTCGGGCCAGATGAGCCATTCCTTCGCCGTCGGATTCATGAGCTTCTGGTCGAAGTCGCGCCAGATCTCGATGTGCACGAAATCCACTTTGTCCTTGTAGCTCTCCTGCAGCGATTCGACCTCTTCGTTGACCGGGCCGCAGAAGCGCGAGGTGCAGAACGCCGGGGTCGAAAAGACGATGACCAGCGGCCGGTGGTTCGCGATGGCGTCCTTGATTTTCACGTCATGCATGTCGTTCGGCGGTGTGCCGGAGTCAATCTCGGCGATGTCCTTCACGTCGGCCTTCGTCAGGTTGTCGCTCTTGAACGCGGCCATCCCCGGCGCCGCGACGTTGGGCTTCGCGTACACCTGGAACGAGACAGTGGAGACGCCCTTCGTGCCGTCTTTCAGCGTGGCCTCGACGGCCAGCCCCCAGAACCCGGCGTGGTCGAACTTCGCCTTCACGTAGTAGCCCACGCGGTTGTCGTCCTGCCCGCCGTGGACGTGCGTTTCGCCGTCGGCGTGCACGTGCGTCGTCTGCTTGCCGACGCCCGGCGCGCTCTGCACGGCGTCCACGCTGAAGACAGGCTTCGGGTTCGCCTGGTCGCGCAGGTCATAGAACGTCGCGCGGGCCGTCGCGCCGCCCTCTGGCTGGTCCTTGCTATCGGTAATCCCGAAAACGAAGTTGTTCTCGCCTACGAACCAGTCTGACCCCGCGACCACGGCGTTGACTTTGCCCACCTGGTCTGGAGGGATGTTGCGGGCCGGGTCGCTGCTCTGAGGGAACTTCGTCGCCTTGGAGGCGTCGTCGTCGCCGCCGCCGCAGGCGGCGAATACCAGGCAAGCGCATGCGGCAAGCGCTACCAGCAGGGTACGGGTCATGCTTCACCAGGGGGCGCGGCGCTCGAATCGCCTGACCGCCGTTCAGTGTACCCGCTGGGCCGTAAAACGCGGGCAGGCGCGCCCCCCTTTTCGTTCCCGGCCCTTGACCGGGCGGTTACCTCCGCGAGACTGCGATGACGGGTGCCCTGAGTACGGCAGCGGGCTGTTTCCCTTGACGATCAGCGTATTCTGACTACTGCGGGCGTACCCGCCGCCATTGCATTCTGGGACCGCTGGACCTGGCAAACCCTCCCCTCCCCGGTTGCTTCACTACGAGGAGATCACACAAATGGGTCCGATTATCCCGGGGACGCGCGTCTTCGACGTGCGCGGACGCACCCTCGGCCCTGTCAGGGGCGTTTTCCACTGCTGTATCGAACTTCCGGGTGGCCGCCACGTCCAGCGCGGGGCCATCTTCAACATCACCGAGGCCGGCGCTGAGTTGATCTGCGACGCAGACCAGCTGGACCGCTACAGCTGCCTTATCCACCGGCCACTCGCCCCCGCGAAGTAGCCCGCCCCAACGCCGGCACATTCACGGCCCCGAGTTCGCCTATCGAGAGCGGCGATTGGCGGCTCGACGCGCCGTTCGTGTGTAATGGGAAGCGTATCCAGGGCCGCTCCGGGCGGCCGGAGGGGGCTCGTGGACAACTTCCTGCACATCCTGTTCATCTGGTTGCACATCCTCGGCGTCGCGCTCTTTGTCGGGCCGCAGTTCTTCCTCGCGTTCGCCTGGGTGCCGGCCTCACGGACCATCGAAGACATGCCCACGCGCATCACCGCCATGCGCACCATCACCCGCCGCTTCGGATACGTCGGCGGCGCCGGGCTCGTCCTCATCGTCCTCGCCGGCGGTTACCTCATCGGCGACTGGCGCAACTTCTACGCCGTACCCGACGACGCAGGGTTTACGGAGTTGCGTTTCGGCGTGGTGTTCATCATCAAGATGGTGCTGCTCACGATCATGCTCATCGCCCTCGGCATCCACATGTTCATCCTCGGACCCCGCCAGATGGACAGGCTCGAAGCGCAGGCGCGCGGCGAGAACGTCTCCGAAAGCGAACTCCGCAAAGCCCGAATGCAATCGATGACCTTCAGCATCCTGGGACTCGTGCTCGCGCTCGCGATCATGGTCCTCGGCGCGATGCTGAATGACGTGAGCTGGAGCCTGCAGCAGGCCTGAGCCGGCCGGCAGATGACTCGCGCACGATCATTCGCGGGCCGCACTCGCCTCGGCTACCGTGGCGGGCGATGGACCATGACGACCACGTCCAACTCATCCGAGACGGAGTTGATGGCGGCGGCCAGGTGTGGGCGGACCTTGGCGCAGGCCGCGGCGCCTTCACGCTCGCCCTTGCCGACTTGTTGCCGCGGGGATCGCGCATCTATGCCGTCGATGTGGACGAAGCGGCCCTGCACGCCAACGCGCGCGCGGTGCGTGCCGGCTTCCCCGATGTGCAGGTGACGTGCATCCGCGGCGACTTCACCGGCGCGCTCCGGCTCCCTGGCCTGGATGGAGCGGTCATGGCGAATTCGCTGCACTTCCAGCGAGACCCGGCCGCCGCGCTGGAGGCCGTTTGCCGGCACCTCCGGCCCGGCGGCCGGATCGTGCTCGTGGAATACAACATCGAGCGCGCCAACCCCGCCGTACCCTACCCGGTGCCCTACCGCCGCTGGGTGGAACTCGCCACCGCCGCCGGGTTCACCACTACGGCACTTCTGCATCGCCGGCCGAGCCGCTACCTCTCCGAGATCTACTCCGCTGTCAGCCAGTAACTCACCGATCAGACGACCCGCAGTAATGCGGGTCGAGCGCTCTCCGCTACGAGGTGTCCTCGGCCGCCAGACCGGCCCTCCGTGACCTCTCGAAATCCTCCGTGTCCCTGGCGCCGCAGTGGTTCGAACCTGCGCCCACCGTTACCGTTTGCGCGGGAGTGGAGGGGGCCCGGTGGCTTCCGCCGTCTTCAAAACGGTTGCGCGGCCGCACGAGCGGTCGCGGGTGGGTTCGACTCCCATGCACTCCCGCCACCCCGGAACGCGTCGCATGGCTGACCCACCACCCATCCACGTCCTCGCCGCCTTCGCCGCGAGCCGCCTCGTGGAGCCGCTCGAAGGTGGGCAGGGCGATTCCTTCCGCGCCGGCGGCATTGTGCTTAAGCGGACCGGCGACCCCATCGAAGCGCGCTGGATTGGCGAACTGTTCGCGACGCTTGGCGGCCCGGGTTTCCGCGTACCCAGGTCCGTGCGGACTCGCGACGGCGATTGGCTCGCGGACGGCTGGACCGCGTTCGAATTTGTCGCGGCACAGACGGCTGGCCGTAACGGCGGCCGCTGGCCCGAAACGCTCGCCGCCTGCCGGGCATTCCACGCCGCGCTTTGCGATGTCCCCCGACCGGCCTTCATCGCGAATGCGACCCATGCCTGGGCCGTGGCTGATCGGCTGGCCTGGGACGAACTCCAGATCGAGCCACTCGCTCCCTACGGCGACATCATCGCCAGGCTGCGCCGTCTCCTCCGCCCCCTTGACCTGCCACTCCAGCTCATCCACGGCGACTTCACCGCAAACGTACTCTTCGCCGCCGGCCGGCCCGCCCTTCGTGATCGACTTCTCCCCTTACTGGCGGCCCGCGCTCTTCGCCCAGGCCGTGGTCATCGCGGACGCCATCACCTGGGGCGGGGCCGGCGAGTCACTGGCAGTGAGCTGGTGCGGCGGAGACCCGGTTTCCGCTCAGCTCCTCGTCCGGGCGATCCTCAGGCGTGTCTATGAGCGGGACCAGCACACGCGCCGTGGCCGCGGCAACAACGCCCCGACCGCCGTGGAATACCTTCACACGGTCGAGTTGGTAGAGCGCCTGGCCTGACCCTATTTCAGCCCTCGCTTGATGCGCTCGAATTCCTCGTCGCCGATTTCCCCGCGGGCATACCGGTCACGGGCGAGATCGATAGCCGAGGAGCCCTGCGGGCCGTGCAGGTGCGTTGCGCGCAAAAGCCAGACCGTCCCACCGACGATGACTGCCCAGAACAGGAGCATGCCGATGGTCATCGTCAGCCATGCGCCGAAGCCCCAGCTTCCGTCCATATGGCGGCCGTCCCACATCTGGAGAAACGGTAGTGCGCTGAAGAAAAGTGCGGACATCTTGGTAACCTCCCCTCCAGCGTCCTACTCCGCGCGCAGGAAGCGATGGGCCGAAAGGGCTACGTCTGCGGCACCACCAGACCGTCCGTTACCGGGGCTTTCTCAAGACGCCCGGACGCGCTGCTCCCGAACTTCGACCGCCTCGCCGGGTAGCGCACTCGCCGCCTGCCCGCCCACGCCCATGGCTCGCCGGTACGCCGCGGCAAGGGCGATGCCCACCGCGCACAGGCTTGCCATCACGAGCAGTGCCTCCGTTACCCCGAATCGCTCGGCCAGGACGCCCGTGAGGTAGCCCCCAAGCGGAGTCGAGCCGGCGAACAACAGAAAGAAAATGCTCATCACTCGGCCCCGCAACTCGTCGGGGACCGTGATCTGGAGCGTCGTATTGACCGTGGTGGAAAACAGCACGCTGACGATGCCCAGCGCCACCAGCAGTGCCGCCGTCGCATAGTACGAGCGTGAGATGGCCACAGCGATGAACAGCGCAACGAACGTGGCGGCCGCGAACAACAGGTTGCGCTGGGAGAGCCGCCCGAGCGCCGCCATACTCAGGGCCGCAATGAGTGACCCCAATCCCATCGCGCTCAACAGGGCGCCGAACTGGTTCGGGCCCACCTTCAGCACGAATTCCGCCACCAGCGGGATAAGGACCGTGAAGTTGTAACCGAACGTCCCCAGGAAGGCGAGCAGGATGAACAGGAACAGCACCTGCGGCGTGCGCCACGAATAGACGATGCCCTCCCGGACCTGGGAGAGCACGTTTCCGTTCGCCTTTTTCGATGGCGCGCTGTGGAATTCCGCCGGACGCATGATCGCGTATGCGCCGAGCACGCCGAGGAAGCTCGCCGCGTTGACCAGGAACGCGGTGGAGATCCCCACCGCGGCGATCGCGATGCCCGCCACGGCCGGGCCAATGATGCGCGCCATGTTGAAAATCGAGGAGTTCAGCGCGACCGCGTTGACCAGCTGTTCCCGCCCTACAAGCTCCACGCCGAACGACTGCCGGACCGGGCCGTCGAACGCGTTGATTGTGCCCAGGCAGGCCGCCAGCACGTACACATGCCAGAGCTGGACCGTATCCGTGAGGACGAGCATCCCCAGGACGAACGCCTGCATCATCGCCAGCGACTGCGTGATCATCAGCACCCGCCGCTTGGGGAGCCGGTCCGCGAACGCGCCGCCGAACAGCGTGAACGCCGTGATCGGCAGGAATTGCAACGTGGTCACCGTTCCCAGCGCCAACGGCGACCCCGTGAGCTTGAGCACCAGCCAGGCCTGCGCGGTCGTCTGCATCCAGGTGCCCACGAGCGAGATCAGCTGGCCGATGAAATAGACGCGGTAGTTGAAGATCTTGAGCGAGCTGAATTGCCGCGCCGTCAGCGCGCGCAGCCGGGTGGAGTCAAGGACTGGCATTGAACCCAGCATACCCTAACGTGTACGTAAGGGTCAGTCAGGGAAAGGCCGCGGTGCGAAGATGTGATTGGTTCCATAGGAGCGGCCGGCGGGATACTTCCCCGGATGGTGCGCATCGGCCTCTGCGCGGTTCTCGCGGCAGCCCTGCTCCTGCTGTTGTCCTGCGGCGGCGGCGATGAGCCCGCCGCGACGGCCGAACCCGCAGCCGCGGGAGGCGCCGGGACCGAGTGGGGCGTGGCCGGCGTTATCCCACCCCATTTCCCTTCCCCCACCGGCGCCGACTACGCCCGCCTCTTCGCCTCGTATGCCGAGACCGGCAACCTCGCCGGTATTTACCTGAACTGGGCTGATTCACCGGCGGAAGAAGGCAGGACGCCGAAAGGCGTCACTTCCGTGCATCAGGCGCTGGCAGGCCGCGGCATCCGCCTGGTGGTGGCCCTTGGCACCACCAGCAGCGACGCCACCGGCCTCCACTCCACGGTGAATTGGAATGACGCGGAGCAGCGCAACCGGTTTCTGGACGCCGTGCGCAACGTCGCCTCGGAAGTTCAGCCCCCGTACCTCGCCATCGGCGTGGAGGTGAACCGGCTCTGGGAGGCCGACCCCGCCGCATTCGACCAGTTCGTTGCCGGCTACCGCGAGGCCTACGCCGTCGCGCGGCAGGCCTCACCCGGCACACGGGTGTTCACGGTCTTCCAACTGGAGATGATGAACGGCAAAGCCTTCCTGGCGGGCGGCATGGACGCGCGCCAGCCGCAATGGCACCTCCTGGCGAAGTTCGACGGCGCCCTCGACGCGGTGGGCTTCACCAGCTATCCCTTCCTGGACTACGAGAGCCCGGAAGCGATCCCTTCGGACTATTACGTCTCAGTTTCGACAAAGGCTGGCAAGCCGGTCGTGCTCACCGAACTCGGCTGGCCCTCGCGCCCGCTCAGTTCGGCGCCCGAGTCAGCGTTCGGAGGTTCGCCCGCCGAACAGCTGCGCTTCGTCCAGGCTATCCCGGCGTTGTTGGAGGGCTCCAGCGTGCGCGCCGTGCTCTGGTCATTCCCGTTCGATGTGGGTGCGGGCGCCCCGGTTACCTTCGAATCGGTCGCGCTCCGCGAGAATGACGGCTCGGAGAAGCCGGCGCTGGACGGCTGGCGCAACGTCATCGCCCGTTAGGCTGCCATCTCTCCATGCCGGAGCAGTCCGAACAGGCTGAACATTGAGAGGGCCTGCAGGAGGGTATGCCAGCGCTGCATGACCTCGGTTCGGCTGAGTTTCGGGTGCTTCGCCTCCATAGCGGTCACGATCTCTCCCAGGGTGCGGTTCCCGTCCGCCAGCCGCAGGAAGTCCCTGCGGAACCCGTCGAGTGCGCAGTGAAACTCCACGCCTTCGTAGAACAGCGCGATATCGGGCTTGCGCTCCACCTGCGGCGCGAGCCACGACGCATCGTGCATGAGCCACGAGGGGATCGCCGAGAGGTCGTCCCAGGCCGGCGGCGAAGGCAACTGCATCCGCTCAGGTGCGGCGAAGAACGTGTGCTTCTTGATCCGGCCATGCAGCAGCTCCGCCAGCTCCTGGCGGCGTGCCTCATCCATGCCGGCGACATCGACGCCGGGCAGGTTCGCCTCAGGGTCGTAGAGGATCGGCATGTCGAAGCGAAGGAGTCGCAGGCCGGCGCCGGCCAGCCACTCGCGCACCTGCGGCACCGTGTAGGCGCGGTCCTGCGAGTGCAGGAACAGGTCAAACAGCCCGGCGTCTCCGTGCGCCCGGATTTCGCCCTGGAACGAGTTGGCCCCGAGCGTCGCCCAGTGTTCGCTGCTCAGCCCGTTCAGGGTCCGTTTGACCACATCGAGCCGCTCCGCGGTGGGCATTTCCGGCGGCGCGATGATCTTGAAGAGGCGTTGCAGGTGGTAAATCGCGGTGCGCCCGTATTCGCCGTACACCATCAGGGCGAGCCCGCCGCCCGGCCCGAGCACCCGGGTCAACGCGCGAAGCCCGTCCTCCGGCTCCGGCAGGTGGTGGAGCACGCCGAAGCTGACGATAAAGTCGAACGGGTCGAGCCCCAGCGAGGGGAGGTCCTCGATGCGGCCGCGGATGAACGTCACGTTCTCCAGCCCCCGCCGCTCGGCGCGCTCCTGGGCGATGGCCAGCGATGCCGCGGAGAGGTCGAAGCCCACGACCGAGCCTCCGGCGGAGCGCAACTGTTCCGCCAGGAAGATGGCCGAATCGCCCGTGCCACACCCGGCATCGAGGGCGCGGAACCCAGGCTTCGGCCGTGAAGCTCCGCCCCAGAGGATGGTGCTCGCCAGCTTGAGTTGCCCGGCAAAGGTGGTCTTGAGTTCCTTCAGTTCGGCCGCGGGGTTGCGCGGCGGATAGGGCAGCGATTCGTATTGCTCGCGGACAGCATCGGGGACAGGCATGCGGGAACTCTGCAGGCGGTGCGCCGGCTCTCCTATCGGGCATTTCCATGAAGCGCGGCCGCGGCCCCACTGTTGTTCCTGGGCGTCGAGGTTCAGGCCAGGTGAATCTCAGGCATTTCCCGGCGTTCTTGATGGTTTTGTTACACACCGGATGCATGGATTTACAGAACGCGGGTTATCTACCTGCGACATTACCCCGGAGCGCGCGTGCGGCGCTTGCACCGTTTCCATTGGGCGGCGCCCTTCGTCCAGTGTGCCTACGTTTTCGCCCATTGCCGGGGCCGCTACGTCCCCGGCCGAGCCAGGAGCTATGCCAATGCGCACAGGATCTCTGCCAACGCCGTCCTTCGCGAGGGCCGGCATCGTCATTGCCGTGCTCTTCGCCGCCTTGTTCGCGGCAAGAGCGCTGCCTGCCTTCGCCGCGGCCCCCACGGTCACCGGCGTTTCCCCGAACCAGGGGCCGGCGGCCGGTGGCCAGGCCATCGTGGTGTCCGGGTCAGGCTTCGGCACCTCCGGATCGCCGTTGGTCACTGCCGTAACCGTGGGAGGCACCGCAGCCACCACTTTCGCCGTGGTCAACGACACCACCCTCAACGTGACGACCCCCCCACACGCCGCTGGCACCGTCGACATCGTCGTCACCACGGATGCGCCAAACACGAACACGACCGCCGACAACTACACCTACGTCGCGGAGCCGACCATCACTGGTATCTCACCGAATTCCGGGCCCGTTGACACAGTCGTGACTGTCACCGGAACCGGCTTCACAGGGGTAACCCAGGTCAACTTTGGCGGCACCGTCGTCACGCCAACGAACGTGAGTGCGACCAGCCTCAAGGTCAGTGCCCCTTCTCACGTTCCAGGGCCTGTGAGGATCTCGATCACGACGGCGGGCGGCACGACAGCAGACACCCCCGCTGATGACTTCACCTACACAGTGGCCGCACCGAACATCACCAGCGTTTCTCCGATCACCGGCAACATCGGTGGCGGTACCATCGTGACGATCACGGGCACGGGCTTCAGCGGCGCCACCGCCGTCAGCTTTGGCGGTACTCCCGCTTCAACCTTCACCGTGAACAACGACACCACCATCACCGCGACCGCGCCGGCTCATGCCGCCGGTACGGTCCATATCTCCGTGACCGGCCCCGGTGGGACCAGCCCCGACACCTCGGCCGACAACTTCCTCTACGGCACCGTCCTCCCCGCCGTTACCTCCCTCAGCCCGACCGGCGGGCCTGTCGGCGGTGGCAACACGG
>CAYTBM010000097.1:0-10844 GCA_964436025.1 uncultured Anaerolineaceae bacterium | reverse complement strand
ATGCCGGGGTCGTAGCCGTTTTCGCTGTAGGAGCTGGCCGCCCAGGCGAAGCCGTTGGTCACCAAATAGCGGCGGAGCGCCGCGGGCGGAGTCTGAACGGCGACTTCGGTTCCGAACCCCGCAAACCCGTGGGCGTAGAGGACGAGTTCGCCATTCCAGTTCGCGGGCACTTCGATCGCATAAGCGGCGCGGTCGATGACGCCGGTAGTGATCTTCGAGTCGAGGCCGGAGAGTGGCGTGACGTTGGTGGGCGCGATGGTTGTCGCGACACCAGTCGAGGTGCCGAGCTTCTTCGGGGCTCCCGGTCCCGCGGTCGGCGAGGCCACTGCCTGGGTTGCCGGTGGCGCCGTGGCGGGCGCGAGCGTCGGCGAAACGTCGGGCGAGGGGGTGGCGACATTGTCACTGCCGCCGCCGCACGCGGCGGTCGCAAGCGGGACAGCGAGGAAGAGGGCGATCAGGAGTCGGCGGAACACCGTCGCAGTGTACCGGCCGCGGTGGTCAAGCATTCGTGTAGTGGAGTGCTCATCCAACGCGGCCGAAAGGCACTCGGCCGACCCACCCGTGCGGTGCCGCGGGACGAGGCGGCGCGCGCCGCGCGGAACTCCTTATAATCCCGCCCGATGCCTGACCTGCCGCTCTCCGGTATCCGCGTTTGCGACCTCACCTGGATTATTGCCGGACCGACCGCGACGAGGGTGCTCGCGGACTTCGGCGCCGACGTGATCCGCGTGGAGCATGGCCAGGCGGCGGACCCGATTCGCTTCGGCCGTCCGATCCTCGGCGAGAAGCCAACGCTCAACAACTCGGGCTTCTTCAATTACTTCAACCGCAACAAGCGAAGTGTGCTCCTCAACGTGCGGCATCCGCTGGGAATGGAGCTGCTGCACAAGCTCATCGCAGCCTCGGACGTGGTGATCGAGAACTTCTCAAGCGGCGTGCTGGACTCCTGGGAGCTTTCCTACGAAGCGCAGAAGGCGATCAATCCCGGCATCATCTATTGCTCCGTGTCTGGCTTCGGGCACAGCGGCCGGGACGCCCACTTCACAACCTGGGGGCCGACGGCGCAGGCACTTTCGGGGCTCACCATGATGTCCGGGCTTCCCGGCAAACCGCCGGCGGGCTGGGGCTACAGCTACATGGACCACACCGCCGGGTACTACGCAGCGATCGCGATCATGATGGCCCTCCACCACCGAAACCGCACAGGCGAGGGCCAGCACATCGACATCTCGCAGGTCGAAGCGGGGATGATCCTCACCGGACCGGCGGTGCTCGACTTCACGGTGAACGGCCGCAGCTTCCGACGCGACGGGATGCCGCCGGGCAACCGCGCGTGGGAGCCGGCCATGGCGCCGCACAACACCTATGCCTGCGCGGGCGAAGACCGCTGGGTCGCTATTGCCGTTCGAAACGATGCCGAATGGCAGGCGATGGTCCGGGCAATGGGCGAGCCGGCCTGGGCTGACCGGCGGTTCGCCACCCTCGAAGGCCGGCTGGGCAACCAGGACGCACTCGACGCCGGCATTTCAGCATGGACGGCCGGCCGCGACGATTACGCGGTGATGGCCGCCCTCCAGGCTGCGGGGGTGCCCGCCGGCGTCTGCCAGGCTCCCGGTGACCGGGTGGAACGAGACGAGCAGTTCAAGGCCCGAGGCTGGTGGACGTCCTTGCCGCATGCGGAACTCGGCGACGACGCAGGCATCGACGGGGTCACGCCGCGCCTCTCGCTGACGCCGGGGACCAACCGCACGGCCAGCCCGCTGATCGGCGAGCACACGCATGAGGTCATGACCGGTCTTCTCGGTCTGACCGATGAAGAGTTCATCGAGCACACCGAAATGGGGGTGTTCATGTGAGCGGACCGCTGGAGGGTCTGCGGGTTTTGGAACATTGCGGTCAGCTCGGCCAGCTCGCGGGCAAGCTGCTCGCCGACATGGGCGCCGATGTCGTGACGGTCGAGCCGCCGGGCGGCTCCGAAGCGCGCGCAGTCGGCCCGTTCGTCGACGATGTGCCTGGCCCAAACCGGTCGCTCAACTATTGGTATCACAACACCAACAAACGCTCGTTGATCGCTGATTTGGAAACGCTTGAAGGCGCCGAGACATGGCGCTCGCTTGTCTCCAAAGCGGACATCGTCATCGAAGACAGGGCGCCCGGAGCGCTCGACAGCCTCGGCTTGGGGCACGCGTCGCTCGGAGCCGGCCGTCCATCGCTCATCTGGTGCGCCATCACGCCGTTCGGCCAGGACGGTCCGTGGGCGAATTACCAGGCGACGGACATGATCGGGTTGGCGTTGGGCGGCCCGATGAAAATGAACGGGTACGATCCGGAAGATGCGCCGGGTGCGCCACCGATCCGAGGCCTCGGCGACCAGGGCTACAACACAGCCTGCCACTACGCTGTACAGGGCATCCTCGCCGCGCTCCTTTATCGCGACCGGACGGGGCAGGGGCAGTTCATCGACGCTTCGATGCATGAAGCTTGCAGTAGCACGACGGAGGTCGGCCTGCCCTACTGGTTTACCCGGCAGACGAATGTGGTCCGGCAAACGGGCCGCCACGCTGCCGCTCAGCGAACAGAGCCCTGGCTGCACATGGCCAACGATGGTCAGTACACGCTGATATTCGGGATTGGCCGTGATAACGCGACCTGGACCAAGATCAAGCGCTGGTTCCAGGAGTCCGGATTCGGGATGCAACTCGACGAGGAGCGTTTCGATGATCCGGCGGCGCGCCAGCCCGGCCGGGGTTCGCCGGAGGCGGCGGAAGTCATGCACGAGCTCAGCAGCTTCATCGCGGCACACAGCGCCGACGAGGTGTACCGCGGCGGCCAGGAACGCCGGCAGTCGTGGGGCATCGTCCGGGCTCCCAGCGAAGCGCTGGATGACCCGCACTGGCAGGACCGCGGTTTCTGGGCCCAAGTCACGGGTGAAGGCCGCGCGGCGCCGGTGCGGATGCCCGGTGCGCCGTACCAGTTCAGCGCGACTCCCTGGGCGCTCCGCCGGCCCGCGCCGAAGTTGGGCGAACACACGGCCGAGGTGTTCGCTGAGTGGCTTGCCTGAGCTGGCGAAACACCAGCTTCATTCGCGGTTAATTCGGCGTTCATCCCCGCCTGCGAACCTCACTCCACGGGAGCAATCCCTGTGCAGCAGTCCACTTCCCCTCCGGGCGCTGCTGGCGTGGGCCCGCCTTCGCTGTCCTGGCGGGCCCACCGTCCTTCTCCGAGTCGTTACTTCAAGCGTTCTAACGTGAATCTTTGGCCTGTGGGGCTGACCCAAGCATGCCACGCACGTACTCTCGAAAACTGGAAACGCCGCGTTCATCAGCGTGACATCGGCCTGTCACATACGCGTCCAATGATGCGGCGGGGGTGTTCAAGAATGCAGACTGAAACCCGGCTTCTCAATAGCGCTTCGGTGTATGAACTGGTCCGCACGGGCCACGGCTCGATTGAAGGGCTTGCCCGCGTCGGCCTTTCGCGAGACGACCTGGACCTGCGCATCAGTGAGGCCGCCCGGCGCACCGGCATCGCCGAAGAAACGCTGGCCCGAAGGATCGAGACCGCCCGCGCCTGAGCCGGTTCAGGGGATGGTGACGGTCGCTCCGGCGGAGAGGTTGGAGCAGGCTGCGTTGATGCTCTTGTTCGCTGCCAGGAAGGCGTCGAGCGTGATGCCGTTCGCCGAGGCGATGCTCCCGCAGGTGTCTCCCGGTTGCACCGTGTAAGTCTTGCCGCCGCCAGTCCCGGGCCGGACGGTCGCGTTGCCGGTGAGGGTGCCTTTGGTAGGCGTCGCGGCGGCGGGCAGGGGGATCTTGATCTTGTCGCCGATGCGCAGGGCGTTGCAGTCCATCTGGCGGTTCGCCTTCTGCAATTCCTCGACCGAGATCTTGTACGTCGCGGCGATGCTGGAGCAGAAGTCCCCGGACTTGATGGTGTACTCCGTGGTGGATACCGTCGGGCTCGCAACCGGCGTGATCTGACTGCTGGCGCCGCCGGAGATGACGACTTCGTTGCCCTGGATCTTGTAGAGGGTGGGGTTCTGAATCGGCGTGGAGCTGGGCACGCGGGCCGGGTCCGTCACACGCTCACCAGGCTTCTCCGAGCCATCGCCCCCGCCACAGGCGAACGCGAACGACGCGGCGATCAGCGCGATAGCGAAGAGCAGTGCCGGGACGGCGCGTGTCATCCGAATCATGCTATGGACGGCCCTGCCCTCGGGCAACTTCCGCCAGCAGGCTCTTGATCGACGCGTAGGCGGCGTCGCCCACGGCGTCGAGTTCTTTCGCGCTGATATCGGCAAAGACATCCTGGGGCGTGTGGATCGTGTCGAAATCGCCGGAAGTAAAGAACACCGATGGCACGCCGGCATCCTGGAAGCTCTGGTGGTCGCTGCCGGCGTTCGCCGGAAGCTGCGACTTCGTGGCGGTGATGCCGATGTTTCTTGCCAGGTCGATGGCGCGTTGCACGAGCGCGGCCGGCCCGATGACTTCGACATCGTCGCCGATGCCGGTCACGTCGAGGTTCACCATGTAGGCTGGCAGCTTGCCCTGCGTGGTGAGCCGGTCAGCCAGGGCCTTGCTGCCGTAGAGCCCTGATTCCTCCGCGCCAAAGAGGGCGAAGCACAACCCGTCGTCCATGCCGTCCGCGGCGAAGGCACGGGCCAGTTCGACGACATTCGATGCCCCGCTCGCGTTGTCGTTGGCGCCGGGGGCGCCGGGCACGGTGTCGAAGTGGCCACCGACCAGGACACGGCAGTCGAGGTTCGGGGCGGTGCTCGCGATGACGTTGAGCGCCCTCGTCAGGCCGACCGTTGGCGGGGCGTCGACCGCCAGGGACTTACCGGCCTTCGCTGCGTCCACCAGGCTGCCGCCATCTTCTTGCGAAACCGCCACGACCGGGAAGCTCGAAAGGGTGGTCAGGTTGCCGCTGAACGGGCCGGGACGATTGTTCACGATGATGAGGCCGATGGCTCCCGCCGCCTTCACGTTCTGGTACTTGTCGATGAAGTTGAGACCGCCCCGATCGGCGACCGCCATCTTGCCTGTGAGGTCCTGACCGTCGATTCCAGCCGGGTCTGCGAGGCCGACATACGCGCCGGCGGCGGACACTTTGCCGCCGGGACTGCCGGCGAGCGTCAGCGCTTCGAACGACGCGCCCGCCGCCGAAACGGTACCCGCGCGAAAGCGGTCGCCGTCGAACTCGAACTGCATGACCTCCGTGGTGTAGCCGTAGGAGCGGAACAGCCCGGCCAGGTAGTCGGCAGCGGCGCCTTCCGCCTCGGTGCCTGACACGCGCGGGGCGGCAGAAATTTGCTTGAGGACTGCCAGCGCGCGGTCGCCGTCATGTTCGGCGGGGCCGCTTGCCTGCCCGGTTGGATCGCTCACTCCGGCGGTGGCGGTCGGCCCGAGCGTAGGGTGGGCGGGTGCTGGCGCTTCGGCGAGGGCGGTGGCCGTGGGTTCGGTCGCGCTTTCGGCCCGGCCTGGCGTGTCATCGGCGCGGGTGAAAACCACGCCCAGGGCGACGACGACCAGAGCAAGCGACGCCACGAAGATGATGACTGAAAGGCGCCGCATGTAGGTTTGGAGGGTACGGGGTGAGGCGGTTAACCGCTCGGAAACGGCTACTTCTTCCGGAACCAGCCCTTAACGCCGGACGGTGGAGGGGCGTCATCAATCCAGCGGTCGCGCCAGTAGTGTCCCGAACGCGAGCCCCCGCCGGAACTCGAACTTCGAGGCGCCCGGCGGAATGACCACGCGAAGGCGCCGAGGAAGAGCACGATGCCGGCCAGCGATGCCCAGATTGCCGGCCCCCAGAACCCGGAGATGATGAGGCCACCGAACATGATGCCTGCTCCGGCGAACAACAGGGTGGTGGGGGAGAGGTTGGCCAGTGGATTCGGCCGTGCGGTGCGCACACGCTGCGCTTTGGCCTTCTGCTGGCGCTTCTGCTGGAGCGAGATGGGCGGCCGTGCGGCGCCGGCGTCCGGCGCGGGTAACTCGTCGTCGAGCTTGGCCAGGATCTCTTCAATTTCGCGTTCGAACTTATCTGGCATCGTTTCGTTCCACCCTAGGCCATCGTACCCCGCTCGTCGATAGCCGTTGCTTGAGGTTTACGCCTGCGAACAGGTTTCTGTTGCGATCAGGTGACGGCTGGTGGACGGCCCCCGGCGCTGCTTACAATTCGGGCGCAGACCGCCTGTGGCGCTGGAGGACCTATGAGCCAGGAACAAGTCATCGTTGAGGGCAACCCTACGTACATCATTGCGCTCGGCGAGAACCTCGAGGAACGCCTCGAACGGGCCAACTACAGCTATACCTCGGCGCGCCGCCCGCCGCTTCCCCGCGCGCGGCCCTTCCTCATCGGCCACGCGACGCTGACGCCCATCTTCGACCGCGTCCTTGGCAAGAATCACATCATCAAAGGCCGCTACGAGGCGGGCACCGTCTCGGCCCTGCATACCCACGACGCCGACCAGTACCTCATCGTCACTGGCGGCTCGGGCCAGGTCCGAGACCGAAACAACGCCTATGACCTCAAACCTGGCATGGTCGTCTGGATCCCGGCCGGCTCGGCCCACGTCCACGCCGCTACGAACCATGAGGCGCTAGAGTTCATCTTCATCACAGCGACCGGCCATTCCAGCGACATCGTCGACTAGGGGCCGTCAGGAGAGTGCAATGTTCAAGGGTGTTGATCACGTCGTCATCGCGGTGAAGGACCTCGATGCGTCAGTCGGCCGCTACGAGACGATCTATGGCACGAGCGTCAGCGACCGCAGCGAAGCGCCGGCGGCGGGCATGGCGATGGCGTTCTTCCGCTTCGGCGATTCGTACATCGAACTCGTCTCCGCCACGGGTGACCAGGGGCCAATTGCCAAGCGCCTGGCCGAACAGGGCGAAGGTGTCCATCTGGTCGCCATGAACGTCGATGACATCGACGCCACGCTGACGAAGCTGCGCGACGCCGGCATCCGGCTGGTCGGCGATCCCGGCCCGGGCAACCCGGTGAAGGGTCAGGTGTTCATCCACCCGTCCATGACCGGCGGCGTGCTGACGCAAATCGTCCAACGCTGACAGACGGGGATTGCGCCCGTAGATCGACCGTGAAGCGCGGCCGCGTGCAATTGCACGCGGCCGCACCGCCGGTTGGGCCCAGCTCCTCCGGGGAGCGCGCCACCGGAAGCACGTGGCTGGCCAGCCGGCGCGATGCTCCCGGGAGTGCTTGAGATGCGTGGCGTTCTTCGCCTACACTCCGCGCCATCTCAGCAAGGCGCCACTTCCAATGACAAAACGACCTCTGGCGGCTGCGGCGATCACGTCGGCCGCGGCGCTCGCCATCCTGGCTGGCGTTGGAGCGGCGCTGGCCCAGGGCGCAACCGGAAGCGACCATACCATCGCCCCGAAGCTCACCGGCGGGTGTACCGCCTCCGCTACCTACGAGCTGGGCACGTTCGACCCCGCCGAATCGGGCGGCGTTTACACGGTGCCGAAGTCTGGTTCGGCCAGCTACACCGCCAGTGTGCCGGTGACGGGCGACGACAGGACAACCAGCGGCAAGGTCGAAGTCGCGCTCCCGCTAGGCCTGCCGTCCATCACTGTGAAGTCGTGGAAAAGCGACAACACCGACGGCAGCTCGGATTCGGGCAGCGTCAGTTGGGATATCCCCTCGATCGTGCCCGGCAACGTCGAACTCAACGTCAGCGGCTACCACCAGGACGAAGGAGCGCGCTGCGAGGGCCGAATCAAGGTGAAGCTCGAAGGCAGCGGCATCGGCAGCCCGGTTGGGCTGGCGTCCGTGGTGCTCACGCTTGCAAGCCTCGGCGGTGTTATCTGGGCCGGAATGCCGCGGAAGGAGGGCCAGTCATGAACGCGAAACGTGGGCACCCGGTCCTCGGCGCAATCGCCGGGCTTTTCCTCGGCATCTTCCTGGCGCTGGACCTGTTGCTCCTCGGCACTATCCCGCTGGATAACGCGCTCGTCGTCATCCTGCCGGTGCTGGGGCTAGTCGTAGGCATCGCCGCGGGACTCTTCGCGCCGCTACGTATCTCGCGCAGCTGACCGAATCGGGCCTAACTGTTCGCGATCAAGACCACGAGCGCCGTCGCGACGAAACCGAAGACCGCCGCCACGATCTGGGGATCGCTGAAGACAATCCGGTCCGGCGCGTCAGTGCGCCGGTCGCCGTTGAGCAAGAGCAGGTAACGAAACAGCCCGAAGGCGACGAACGGGATGGTGAGCGCCATCGCGCCGTTCGAGGGGACGCGTTCGGATTCGATGGTGTAGAGCGCGTAGCTCAGGAGCGCGCCTGCCGCCGTGACGTTGAGGAGCTGGCTGAGCAGTTCGCCCGAGTAACCGGCGAGGGCTGGGCGGTGACGCGCCGCTTCGGGGCCGAGCTGGCGGAACTCGGCCCAGCGCTTGCTGGTGGCGAAGAACAGCGCCGCGAAGCTCGAGCAGACGTAGAGCCACGGCGAGATATGGACGTCGATGGCGGTGGCGCCTGCTGCCGCCCGCGCGACCACGCCGCCGGTGAGGACGATGATGTCGAGGATGGCCACGGTCTTCAGCCCGAAGCTGTAGAGAACCATCACGACCGCGTAACCGGCGAGGATTGCCGCCGCCGTGGTATCGACCATGAAGGTGAGCGGCAGAGCCACCGCGGTCAGGACCGCCGCGACGACCAGGGCAGCCGTTACGCCAAGGTCGCCACTGGCGATGGGCCGCCGCGCCTTGCGCGGGTGCAGGCGGTCGTTCTCCCGGTCGCGTACGTCATTAATAAGGTAGGTAGCGCTCGAGACCATGCACCACAGGCCGAACAGAGCCGCAGTGCGGCCCAGCATGGGCCAGAAGGATTCAAGGTCCGAGGGTTTCCAGGCGTCGCCCGCCGAGAACACGAGCGCGGCGAAGAGGATGACGTTCTTCGGCCACTGGTACGGCCGCATCGCCGAGACCAGCGGCGGCAAGCGGAGGCGGGCGCCGGCGGCAACGGTCGCTTCCGTCATGCGGGTGCCCTTACGATGGCGGCCCACTGGCCGCCGATGGCATCCACGAGGTCCTGGGTCCGCGCCGGGAAGACAGCGTTCGCTGCTCCTGCGGCGGCCCAGATCTCCCCAAACCGGCGCAGGCTGTCATCGACGACGATGTCGCACGGTTTCAACCAGCCGACGGGGGAAACGCCGCCAACGCGGTAGCCGCTGATTTCCAGGACTTCCTCGGGCGTGCCCATCTTCAGCTTCTTGCGCCCGACGCCCACCAGTTCAGCCAGCGCCGCCGTATCGACCTGCCGGTCGCCGGCGACCAGGGCCATGGTTGGACGGCCCTCGGCCATGAAGAAGAGTGTCTTCACGATCTGTCCCAGCTCGCAGCCTACGGCGTTGGCCGCCTCCTGTGCCGTGTGCGTGCTCTCGTCGAACGTGCGGACGCGCCCGGGCAGGCCGAGCGCTTCGAGTGATTGCTGGACGTGTTCGGGGGCTTCCACCGCCAAAGCGTACAGGTGCGCCCGGCCCAGCGTCATGCCCCGAGCCGCCGCTGTCCGGCCGCGAATTCTCCAACGGCGTCCGCATCGAAGAGGTGCAGGCGGAGCCCGGCCGGGAGGCCTTCGCACCAGGCCACAGCCGCCCGCGAAACGCGCCCTGTCGTCATGAGCGCCGCGCGTGTCGAACCGCTCGCGACGGCCGCGCCGTAGAGGTCGCGCACCTGGGCGGCGCTGACCGCGGCCGTTTCCGCGTAGCGCTTGCACTGCACCGCAAGCGTCTCCCCGCCGCGCTTCGCCAGCAGGTCGATGCCACCGTCGCCCGTTCCGCCGCGATGTTCCACCGCCCAGCCCTCGCGCCGCAGCCAGCGGCCGACTTCGCCCTCGAACTCCGCCGGAAGCAACGCCCGGAGCCCCGCGAGTGTCCGCCTGGCGCGCCTGCGGCGAACGCCGCGGCGAAGCTTGAACGCAGCGACGATCACAGCCAGAGCGACGATGGCGACGCCGAACCAGCGGATGCCGCCGCCGTCAGTCCGGGCCGCGGCGCCGCCAAGGACCATTGCCGCGGCGAGCCAACGTGTCATAACGGCGAGATTAGCCGGGCCGGCTCGAACAGGGAACCTCCGGGCGGCGCTCGCGGGCCGTCTGGCCGTTTCGGGCGCGGCCCGGCTCGTGCACTGTCAGCAATGGACCGGCGCGACGCCGGTTTCGAGGAGCACAACCATGGCCGTCTACAAACTCACCGCCTACCCCAAGGGCCTGCAGGTGACGAGCGGCCCGCCAATCACGGTCCGCCCGATGCAAGCATCTGACGCGCCGGCGCTCCTCGCGTTCTTTCGCGGCATCCCGGACGAGGAGCGTTACTTCCTCAAGGACGACGTTGCCTCCGAAGCCGTCATCGACAGCTGGGCGCGCCACCTGGACTACGACCGCGCGCTCCCGCTGCTCGCGTTCGACGGTGACCGGGTCTGCGCTGACGGCGTGCTCATCCGCCACCGCGGCAACGCCCGCAGCCACTACGCCGAAGTGCGCATCGTGGTCGACCCGGCCTACCGCGAGCGCGGCCTGGGCACGGCCGTCCTCAAAGAGCTCATCGACATCGCCTGGGACGCCGAGATTGAGTCGGTCCAGGGCGAGTTCGTGACCGGCATGCAGGACGACGCCCTGCGCGCGGTGAAAGCGCTCGGCGGCATCGAAGCGGGCCATATCACGGACGCCTACCGCGACCAGGCCGGCCACCCGTACGACCTCGTCTTCCTGCGCGTCCCGCTGGGCCGGTCGTGGCAGTGGTCGCGGTGGTAGGTTCGGCATCCGCGCTCGTGTAGCAAGTCCATAACAATCGTTGACCGCGGCGCGGACGGGGGGATAGGGTGTCCCGC
>CAYTBM010000096.1:5772-10920 GCA_964436025.1 uncultured Anaerolineaceae bacterium | reverse complement strand
CAGGCCGACGTCTATCTCCTCACGGACCAGAAGCCGCGCATCCTTCCCGGTTTCCGCTCTGGCCTTCAGCGAGACTACAGCGCCGCCGCATCTGACCTGCTGCTCTCGGACCTCCGCTCCGACAAGGGCATGGGCTGGGTGCCCGAAAAGGCCTGGCTCACGAAGATCGCCGTCAACGCCAGCGTAAAAGACCTGCGGTACGACCTTGCCGTTGACGCAGACGGCCGTGACGCGCCTTCTCGGGTCGAAGCCGGCTTCGAGAAACCGGCAACGGCCGCCACTTCAACCGCTGAGAGCGACTCACCGGGCCGCGGCCTCCTCCTCGTGCTCCTCATCCCGGGCGCGCTGCTCGCCGCCTTCGTCATCGCGCTCCGTTACCAGGCTCGCCGTGAGGAATCCCGGTGATCTGGGCTGCGCGCGGCCTTGGCCTTGTGCTCATCGCCGCGGTCGTCGTGACCGCGGCGGTGGCCCTCGCAGCGGGAAGCCCTTCGGATTCTCCCGTCGACTCCGCCACCATCGGCATCCATTTCTCCAGGTTCACAACCACCGAGTTAACCGTCCGCGCCGGGGAACCGGTCAGCCTCACGCTCGCGAACCAGGATCCCATCGGCCACGAGTGGATCGTTGGCGACGAGGCCACCCATGCCCGTCATCGCACCGGTACCGAGCCATACCATGACCAGCTGCCCACCGAAGTCTCGCTTCGCGCCTTCGAAACCAAAACCACCGTCGTCACCTTCGACAGGCCGGGGGACTACGCCTTCATCTGTCACCTCCCTGGCCACGAAGAGTACGGCATGCGAGGCGTCATCCACGTCGTCGCCTGACGCCTCGTTCCATCTCTCCTCGCCCACGGTCAGCGGTCGCACCCCGGCGGCGGATTGGGCGGCCCCGAGGCGTTTTCGCATACACTTCCCGGGCATTTCTCTCCGGGAGGTCCGCGTGAAAGTTGTACGCAAGGGTGAAGCCCCGGAATCGCGGGCGAACACGCCGCTCTTCGTCGGTACGGTCCACACCAGTCCCCTCGTCACTCGCGACGACGATGAAGCCGTCACCGTAACGCTCGTCCGGTTCTCCGATGGTGGTCGCAACAAGTTCCATGTGCACACCGCCGACCAGATCCTCTACATCACCGAGGGCCGGGGCATCGTCGCGGAGCGTGGGCACGAGCACCACGTCGTTTCCGGCGACATCGTTCACGTGCCTGCCGGCGAAGCGCACTGGCACGGCGCCGAGCCCGGCGCCGACATGGCCCACCTTTCGATCCTCCCGCCGTGCGAAACGACGGTGGCCGAATGACGACCCCGCTCATACCCGACGAAACGCGGGCGATGCTCGGCCAGTTGCTGAGCGAGCCCGTCAGCGGTGTCATCACCGCTGCCGCCGCCCAGCGGTTCGCGCTCGCCGCCGACGACCTCAATCCGCTTTACTTCGAGGAGTCTGCGGCGCGCGCCGCCGGCTACCGGACGACACTCATCCCGCCGGTCTTCCTCGCCTGGTCACTCAACCCCCCGCGGCCGGTGTCGCAGGTCCGCGAAGACGGCCTCTACCGCGGCGAAGGCAAGCGTGTCTCGCTGAATGTGAAGCGCGTGATGTTCGGCGGCGAGGAGTGGGAGTTCCTCGCGCCGCTCTACGCCGGCGACACCTACACCTCAGAGACCAGGTTGAAGTCGCTGGAAGAAAAATCCGGTGGCTCCGGGCCGTTCGTCCTGCAGATGACCGAAACCACCTACACGAACCAGGACGGTACCGTCGTCGCGCGGGCCGTGGGCCGGAGCATCGCGAGATGACCGGGCAGCGCTACCTCGAAGACATCGCCGTGGGTCAGGCTCTCGCTCCAATGGTGAAGAACGCCAGCCGTGCCCAACTGTTCCTCTTTAGCGCTGCTACCAACAATCCTCACCGCATCCATTACGACCGTGACTACGCGGCCGTCGAAGGCCACCCGGACATCCTCGTCCACGGCCCGCTCCAGGGCGCATGGCTCTCGCAATACGTCGCCGACTGGGCCGGTCCCGGGGGCAAGGTACTCGCACTCTCCTGGCAGAACCGGGCACGCGCCTTCCCCGAGCGTGACCTCACCTTCCTCGGGGCCGTGACTGCGATCGAGGGTGATGTGGTGTCCCTCGAGATCGCCGAACAGGACGACACCGGGACAGTGCTAATGCCCGCCACCGCCCGTGTGCAACTCCCCCGGAAAACTGGAGCACCGAAATGACGATCCCTTCCTCAGGTTTGCAACTCCGCTCTGAAGTCCGCGCGGACGGCACCTTGCACCTGTCGCTCGTCGATGAGCCGACCCCGAATCCGGGACCCAACGACGTCGTCGTCCGCATCGAAGCAGCCCCGCTCAACCCATCGGACCTCGGCCTCCTCTTCGGCGGCGCGGACATGACAACCGCTCAGGCGTCCGGGACCGCTGCGCGGCCCGTCGTCACCGCGACGCTGCCGCCCGCCGCCGTCGCGATGATGGCCGGCCGCGCGGGCCAATCGCTCCCCGTCGGGAACGAGGGCGGCGGCGTGGTCATTGCCGCCGGCGATTCACCCTCCGCGCAGGCGTTGCTCGGCAAGACGGTCGGTGTCCTCGGCGGGTCGATGTACTCGCAGTACCGGACGCTCAACGTCAGCCAGTGCCTTGAGCTGCCGCCGGGCGTCACACCGGCGCAGGGCGCATCCTGTTTCGTCAACCCGCTCACCGCACTCGGCATGACAGAGACGATGAAGCTCGAAGGGCACAAGGGACTCGTCCACACTGCCGCCGCCTCGAATCTCGGCCAGATGCTGGTGAAGCTTTGCAAGGCTGACGGCATCCCGCTCGTGAACGTCGTGCGCCGGCCCGAACAGGTCTCGCTGCTGCGCTCAATCGGCGCCGAGTTCGTCTGCGATTCCAGTTCGTCTACCTTCATGGCCGACCTCACCGACGCGATGGAACAATCCGGTGCGACCATCGCCTTCGACGCGATCGGCGGTGGTCGCCAGGGTGGCCAGATCCTGGCCGCCATGGAGGCGGCCGCCGTGCGCAAGATGGGTGAATTCAGCCGCTACGGTTCCACAGTCCACAAGCAGCTCTACATCTACGGCGGCCTCGATCGTGGCCCAACGGAGTTCAACCGCGCCTTCGGTATGGCGTGGAGCATGGGCGGCTGGCTGCTGACACCCTTCCTCCAGCGGATCGGTCCCGCCGCCGCCCAGGCCCTGCGCGAACGCGTCGCCTCCGAAATCACCACTACCTTCGCCAGCCACTACACCCGCGAAGTCTCGCTTGCCGAAGCCCTGAGCCTCGAAGCTATTGCGGTGTATGGGAAGCAAGCAACTGGCGAAAAGTACCTGGTCACGCCCCAGAAGGGTCTCGCATGACCGACCTGGGCAACCCGCCCCGGGAGCCGCGCCGCAGCAAGCTCATGTCCGCGAAGGAAGCCGTCGGACGATTCGTCCACGACGGCGATAGCGTCTTTCTGGGCTACACCTCCTGGGCGACGGCGCTCGAGTGGGAGATCGCGCGCCAGCGAAAGCGGCATCTCACGCCGCTGGCAACGGTAGGCTCGATCCTCCTCCCCTTGCTCGGCTGTGCCGACCGCCTGATCACGGCCTACGCCCTCGGGGCGCAATCGCCCTACTTCCGCGAACGCCTGGAAGCCGGCGAATGGCAGGTCGAGGACTACACCAACCAGACTGTCGCGCTGATGCTCATGGCCGGGGCGCTCGGCATCCCGTTCATCCCCACCCGCTCGATGCTCGGCACGGACTACGTGAGCGAGAAGTTCTATCCCCAGCCCAATGGCTTCCTCGGCGAAAACAAGCTGCGGGTGATGGAATCGCCGTTCGCGGGCGAAAAGTTCGTCGCCCTCCCTGCACTCAAGCCCGACGTCAGCTGCGTCCACGTCCAGTGGGCCGACGAGGAGGGCAACGCCGCATTCTGGGGCGGCGATGGTGAAGTCCGTTGGGGACTCTGGGCCTCGAAGCGGGTCATCATCTCCGCCGAGGAGATCGTGCCCACGAGCGTGCTCCGCTCGGACCCTGAGCGGGTCACCATCCCCGGCATGAACGTAGATGCCGTCGTCCACGCACCGTTTGGCGCCCTCCCGTGGGGTCTGCCCGGGTATTACGGCGGCAGCGGGCGGCTCATGGGCGAGTACCTCGTCGGCATGCGCTCGAAGGAAGGCTTCGAGGAACAGGTTGCGCGCTGGGTGGATGGCTGCGCGGACCACGCCGCCTTCCTCGCCCTGTACGAAGAACGATTCGGCGCCGGTTCGCTCGACGCCCTCCGCGTGAACCGCACCTGGGAGCCCGAACGCCCAATCCGCTACGGCTGGAAGACGACGCTGTGACTGACCTCGACTACTCGCTGCCCGAAATGATGGTCATCCAGGCGGCCCGCGAAATTGCCGGCTCGGGAAAAGCCTTCGTCGGCATGGGCCTGCCGATGCTCGCTACCGCCATCACCAAGCTTCACCACGACCCGGCGCTCTATTACAACACCGAGGTGGGCGTCGCCGATTGGGACCCGTTCCCCGCCGAAGTCGACCGCGCGCCTTCTGGTGTCGCCGATCCGATCCTCGACCGCGGGGCGGGCTTCGTGGGCGACATGGTGGATGCGCTAGGCGGATGGCTCATGGGCGGCAAGCTCGACGTCGCGGTGCTCACTGGCGCAGAAATTGACCGCTTCGGCAACATCAACACGCTGCTCATGGGAGACCCGGCCAGGCCGGCAACCCGCCTGCCCGGGACAGGCGGCAACACCGACGCCGCCTGTCTCGCGCCGCGCGTCATCGTCCTCATGTCTCAAGAGCCGCGCCGGTTCGTCGAACGCGTCTCCTTCATCACCAGCCCCGGCTATATCGATGGCCCCGGCGCTCGGCGGCGGGCGGGCCTCGACCCTCAGGGGCCCAACGTGGTCGTCAGCACCATGGGCGTGTTCGGCTTCGATACGCCCGACGGCGGCGAATCAGGCAGCTGCGAAATGGTCCTCCTGAAGACGCTTCCCGGCTTCACTGCCGACGTTGTGCAGGCAATGGTCCCGTGGCCGCTGAAGGTCCACCAATCGTGCACAGAATGCGAGGCCCCAACCGCCCGCGAACTGGAACTCGTCCGCAGCCTCGACCCAGGCCCCATCTACCTCCGAGAAGGTCGTTACTGAGCACGAGACCG
>CAYTBM010000096.1:3435-5672 GCA_964436025.1 uncultured Anaerolineaceae bacterium | reverse complement strand
GGCTACGCCGCCTGTGCCCGCCACTCGCGGAATCTCGCCTCGTCCTCGTCGCTGCCGACGATCTCCCCCGAAGCCGTTGCCATGGCCCAGCCCGGCAACAAACCCTGGGCGTCCCGCCACGCGATGGCGTCCAGCCAGTACGCGGCGTCCCGCGCCGCCAGCGTGCCGCGCCGGTCCCACTCCCGCAGCGCCGCCTCAACGATGTCGGGCTCGCCCAGCCCTCGTTGGGTGAAATCGAAATACACGGTGCGAAGTTCATGTTCGCTCCACGTCGATAGGTCCGGCAGTGCGGCCGGCCTAGAAAGCTGCGCCCGCATCGGCGACCCTCCTGAGGACCTCTTCCGCCGCCGGCTCTTCGTCACTGGTCACGTTCGCTTCGTCCTCGAGCCCGTCAGGGACGAACTCGTCGACGTCGTGACGCTCGTTCGCATCGGCGACGAGCTTGCTCTCCACGCTCAGCTCTGGCTCTTGCTCTTCGCGCTCAACGGGGGCGGTCGGTTCGGTTTCCATGCCCCGATTGTCCGCTCGGAGGGGTTTCGCCGGTCTCAGCCGTGCGGTTCGTTAAGCTTTCGAAGCTGTTGCGAACGCAATTAGAGGTTCATGCGGATCCAGGCGCCAAGCCGCTGCCAGTCTGACACCTGGCTCGCCCACGGCCGGTGCACCTGCGAACGCGCCGCCGGATGGTAGAGGGCGGCCAGCCGCCTGCCGTTCCACACCTGCGGTTCACTCCCCGCCGACCCAACAACCAGTGCATGCGGGGCCACGGCGCGGAGTGCTCTCAAGGCGGTACTGCCCATCCCCACCACAAGCCTCGGGCTCAATACCCTCAGCGTTTCGCTCAGCCATGGCCCGCAGCTGCCAATCTCTCGCGCTGCCGGCGGACGATTCCGCCCCTGTGCATCCAGCGGCAGGCAGAGTACCGCGTTGGTCACGAAAACCTCCTCGCGGTTCAGTCCGGCCGCGGCCAGCAACGCTTCGAATCGGCGGCCGGCCATGTCACCCGAGAACGGCACACCCGTGCGCCCCGCGCCGAGGCGTCCGGGCGCTTCCCCAACGAAGAGCACCCTCGACCCGGTCGGGCCGTTAGCTGCCGAAAGCACCGGGCGGCACCCCATCCCCGGGCATCGCGCGCACGCAGCCGCGCTTGCGAAGAGCTGAGCCAGTTCGGGTACCATCCGCCCACTTCCTCCGAGGTGATTCCCCTGGACTTCCGCGTTGTGACCACCGGCCTCCGTTTCCCCGAAGGCCCGCTCGAGCTTCCCAACGGCGACATCCTCGTCGTCGAAATCGCCGCCGGGTGCCTTACCCGCATCACGTCGGCCGGCGAAAAGTCCCTCTTTGCCACCACCGGCGGCGGGCCCAATGGCGCCGCCCTCGGCCCCGACGGCGCGGTCTATGTCTGCCAGAACGGTGGCTTCCACTGGACCGAGCGCCCCCTTCCCGACGGTACAACCGGGCTTTTCCCCGGCGAACAACCCGCAGACTACATCGGCGGCAAGATCCAGCGCGTCAGCCCTGACGGCTCCGAAGTGACCACCCTCTACGACAACTGCGACGGCGAACGCCTGAAGGGTCCGAACGACATCGTGTTCGACGCCCTTGGTAACTTCTACTTCACCGACCATGGCAAGACTCGCCCCCGCGACCGCGACCGCACGGGCGTCTTCTACGCCTCGCCTGACGGCAAAATGATCAAAGAGGTCATCTTCCCCATGGAGGGCCCGAACGGCATCGGCCTGAGCCCGGACGGCAAGACGCTCTACGTCGCCGAAACGCCGACCGGCCGCCTGTACGCCTTCGATCTCACCGGCCCCGGCGAGGTCGGCATGCGCCGGGTCGTGGCCACCGTGCCCGTAGCGCCGCCCTTCAATTTCGCCATGTGTGATTCGCTGGTAGTCGACGCCGAAGGCAACGTCATCGTCGCGACCCTCGTGAACGGCGGGCTCACCTCCATCTCGCCGTCAGGCGAAACCACGCATTACTCCTGCCCGGACGTGTTGACGACAAACGCCTGCTTCGCTGGGCCGGGGCTGAGCACCCTCTACGCCACCCTCAGCACAACCGGCAAGCTGATCGCGTTCGACAACTGGCCAACGAAGGGCCTCAAGCTGAACTTCTAACGCCGGCAACGAGCCAGTGGCGGCGCCGGCCTATACCAGCGCCGCCAGCTTCCCCGGCGCTACCACCCGGTACGCCTCGCGCACCACCTGCGTCACCTCCGTCCAGTCCACCTCCGG
>CAYTBM010000096.1:0-3335 GCA_964436025.1 uncultured Anaerolineaceae bacterium | reverse complement strand
CCACCCGGTACGCCTCGCGCACCACCTGCGTCACCTCCGTCCAGTCCACCTCCGGGGAGTCCAGCCGCACGCCGATCCACCCCCGGTGCCCGACATACGGCGGCCGGAAATACTGCTCCGGGTTCGACCCGATGAGCGCGTCCTGCGCCCCGAACGGCGCAGCGCACCAGAAACCCAGCGGCCCGCCGTGGTGGTTCGTCGAAAACATCACGAAGCTCTTCTTGTCCCGCACGAACCATGTCGGCTCGCCATGGCTCAGCCGTTCCGTCGTCTCGGGCAGCGCCAGGCAGATCACCCGCAACTTCCCCACCAGGCTCGCCACGCCCGTCTCCGTGTCCTCGTTCATGATTTCCCCCGAATTCCGCGCTTTTGCCCGCGCCTGACCTGACCGCTGGGGCCTTCGCTGCCGTCATTATCTCTGGGCACAGCCTGCCCGCGGAGGCGAACGTGGCGGTCCCAATTGCATTCCCGGACCTTGGTTCCGGGTTCGCTGGCGGCGTCCTCGCCGAATGGTACGTCCACGACGGTGAGACCGTGGACACCGGCGAGCTCGTGTGTCGCGTCGAAAGTGACTTCATCGCCTTAGAAATGGAGGCGGAGGGACCCGGCGTCCTCCACCATCGCGCCGCCGCCGGTTCGAACCAGGAAACCGATGGCGTGCTCGCCGTCATCGTCGCTCCCGGCGAATCCCTCACCCCCGTCCAATCCTCTCCCGTCGCACAGCCTCCCGCTGCCGAGGCGCCGGTCCCCCAGGGACCCGAGACTCCGCCGGCAGGCGACTCTCCGTTGCCTGAGTTCGAAGAAGCGCTCGTCGAAGCCGTCGTGGTTCCCTTTCCGAAGAAGTTTGCCGGCACCGGCCGCACCTGGGACTCCGTCCCCGGTGATGCCGTCGAGTTCGACAGTTCCCTTTTCGGCGAAAGTGAGCGGGACCGCACGTCCGCACTCGAAGATCCGGGCGGATCTATCCCCGGACTGCCGCTGTGGGAACCCGAGGACGCCCCGGCCGCCCCGAGCGAGTCAGAGCGCCGTTTCGCCCGCATCCGCGAGGAAGCGGCCGCCGGCGCGCAAGTCCTCACCATGACCATGACCGTCGATCTCACCGAGGCCGACCGCATGCGTGGCGCTTTCGAACGAGAATGGGGCGTGGACGGCCCATCGCCCATGCTCGAGGACGTGGTGTTCCGCGCCATCGCCTGGGCGCTTGAGGACACACCATTCGCCGGCGGGACGGGCGCCATGCTTGTCGCCACCACCGAGTGTGACCTCGCGTTCGCCGTGCGCGAGCCCGCATCACGCTCCTTCCGCGAAGGTGTCGCCGCCCGGGTGGCGGTCGGCGATGAGGCGTTCGAGTCGGCCGCCTGGCTGTTCGTGTCGTTGGCCGCCCTCGGCGTCTCGTCCGCCACTCCGCGGCTGGAGCCGGGCCGTCACATGTCCTTCGCCCTGGGCGCGAAAGACGCCTCCAACCGGTCCTCGCTGAAAATCGCGTACGACAGCTCACGCTGGAGCGAAGGCTCGGCCGCACGCTTGCTCGCCCGCGTCCGGGACATCCTCGACCTTCCTTATGCGATGCTGACATGAAGAAAGGCGCCGTCCCGATGGAGCAACACCAGCGCGAGGTCGCGGTCTACGACCTCGGCACCACATCCTACGAAGAGGTGCACCGCCTTCAGCAACGCCTCCAGTCTCAGCGCCGCGAGGGTGCGGGCCAGGACACCCTGCTGCTCACCGAGCACCGTCCGGTCTTCACGCTTGGCCGCAGCCACCCCGAGCCGAACCTCCGCGTCGCCGCGGACATCGTGCACCAGTACGGCATCGAAATCGTCCAGACCGAACGGGGCGGCGACATCACCTACCACGGCCCAGGCCAGCTCGTCGCCTACGGCATCATCGACCTCAAGGCCTGGGAGCTCGGCATCCTCGACTACGTGCACGGCCTCGAGGACGTCGTCGCCGGAGTTCTCGCCGATTGGGGCCTCCGCGGGGAGCGCAACGACGCGGGACGTGGCGTCTGGGTCGATGGCCGCAAGATCGCCTCGATCGGCCTCAATGTCCGCCGCTGGATCACCATGCACGGCATCGCCCTCAACATTGACCCGGACATGAGCCACTGGGAACTGATCAACGCCTGCGGCATGCCCGATACCGAGGTCACGAGTATGGCCACGGAGGTCGGCCGTCAGGTGGCTTTCCCAGAAGTCCTGGACGCCTTCGTCTTCCATTTCGGACGGGTTTTCGAGGCAAAGCCCCAGATGGTTGCTGTCCCCGGCCGCGACGCCGGGCGTGGGTGACTCGATTCACAGACACCGCGGTCGAGCCCGGAGCACACTGAGGCGGACACGGCAATGGGAGCGGCTCGGAGCTCCGAACCCCCTCTCGCGAGCCTCCAGCCCCTCCCGCCGTCGCCACCCTGGTGAAATCCCTGTTTCCCCGCCGGTGATCAGTCTCCGCCCTTCCTCCGTATTCCTGGTTGATACGGTCATCGGAGGGCCACATGTTCAGTTCCAGGTCAACAGTCAGCATCCTTGCGCTGCTCGTCGGCGCCACCTTCCTGCTCGTCGGCGTGCTCGGGTTCGTCCCAGGCATCACCACCCACTACGGCGACCTCAAGTTCGCCGACCACGACTCGGAAGCGAAGCTGCTTGGGCTTTTCCAGGTCAGCGTGCTCCATAACATCGTCCACATCCTCTTCGGTCTCGCGGGGCTCGCGCTTTGGCGTACGACCAGCAATGCGCGGATGTACCTCATCGGCGGCGGTATCATCTATCTGCTTCTCGGCGTTTACGGCACGGCCATCGAGCATGACTCCAGCGCCAACTTCGTCCCGGTCAACGATGCCGATAACCTGCTCCACTTCGCCCTCGGCGCCGCGATGATCGTCCTTGGTCTCGTGGGCGCGAAACTCATCGACTCGGCGACGCACCGCCACCAACCAGCCTGAGCCGGCTCCCATCTCGCGCGTGAGCCGGACCCTTCGCTGGGTCCGGCTCTGCGCTATGCTCGAACCAGGCCCTCCGATGGCGATGACATACGAGCTCTGGCGCCTGGTCGAAGTGAAGGACGAATCCCGCAGCACCTGGGAACTGATTGGCCGCTACCCGAACGTGAAGCGCGCCCGCATGCGCATCCACGAGCTCGCCGGCGCCAGCATCGTCAGTCCCGAAGAAACCACCTACTGGTTCGAAGACGCCGGCGGCCACACCCACACCTTCCGCATTGAAGCCGTCCCGTAGTTGCGGGGTTCATCCCCGCTCGGCGCCTCGCGCCTAACGCTCACCCGAACGCTGCCACGGGATCTCCCCAGGAAATCTCCGTGATCTCCGTGCCTCCGTGGTGAA
>CAYTBM010000095.1:0-11010 GCA_964436025.1 uncultured Anaerolineaceae bacterium | reverse complement strand
TCTCCACCACCGCGAACTCGCAGCCTGCGTCCGCCATTCGCCGCAGCAGCCGTTGCACCTCCGGCGCTTCCGGCGTCGTCATCCGGTCGGTCACCTTCCCTGCTTCGCCCGGCAAATACGTATCGACCGTGCCCAGTCGCCCAACCACACCCCCCGCCGCTTCCAGGACCGATGTCAGCATGTGCGAAGTCGTTGTCTTCCCGTCAGTGCCCGTGATGCCAATCACGGTCATCTCCCGACCCGGATGTCCGTAGAACCACGCCGCCGCGCTGGCTAAGGCGGGCCGGGTCGCCGCCACGCTGATCACAGCCACCGGCTCCGGCAAAGCGCTCATCGCCTCAGCGTGGTCCGCCTGCACGATGACCCCCGAAGCCCCCGCTGCCGCCACCTGCGCGAGGAACTGGTGTCCGTCCACGGTGAACCCCGGCACCGCCACGAAGAGCGTCCCTGGCTTCGCCTGCCTCGAGTCGTGCTCAATCGCGTCCACGACCGTGCCGCGGTTCCCGCGAACGAGCCGCGCGTCCGGAAGTTCAGTCAGCAGTGAGCCCACCGTGCGCGGTTCAGTCATGCGCTGATCCTACTGGCGGTCGCCCTCGGTGTCGCCGCTTGCACGCGCACATGGGTTCCAGCTCCGGCGCTTCCGCGGCGTCCAGCGGCGCAACGCCTCGCCAACACCGCCCACGAGATACTCCACGTGTCCACACTCCGCAGGCGAACATCTCGGGCTCTTCTTTGTTCTGGAACGCCTCAAAGAAGTCGCTGAAGAAACCTGCGCTGCCGCCCTCATGAAACGTTCGGATCCCGAGGAAGTAGAGCGGCGACGCGCACCACTGACAATTGATCGGCGCCCGTTGCGGTTCGGCCACCGCCTCAGAGCCCCGCCAGGACGTCGAGGAAGTTCCCCAGCATCCTCGCCGTCGCACCCCAGATAAGGTCATCTCCGAACTGGTAGCTCTGGAACTCGTACTCCCGCCCGTTGATCACGCGCCGGTCCGGGATGAGGTTGCGAGGGTCTCGAAGATGCTCGAGCGGCACCTCCAGCAGGTACGCCACCTCGTGGTCGCTGAATCTCCATTGGTAGGGGTATCGGTCCAGCCAACCGACGAATGGCGTGACCAGGAAGTTCGAAATTGTGACCATGTCGTCCAGTTGGCCCAGGACGTCAATGTGGGCCGCCGCGACTCCAATCTCCTCGTGTGTTTCGCGCAGGGCCGTCTGCAACACCGATTCGTCGCCGGGGTCGGTGGCGCCCCCGGGAAAGCTGATTTGGCCTTTGTGGTCTCGCACCGAGTCCGTGCGCTTCTGGAAAATGATGTGCGGGCCCGTCGGCCGCTCGTGGAGGATCAGGAGCACTCCGGCAGGAGGCAGCGGCGGGTCAGGTTTCTGCTCGATCGGTTCGTAGGCGTCCAACAGCCGCCGGAGATCTTCTCTCACGCGTCCAGCCTACCCCAGCCGCATTGCGAACTGGCGCCGTCTCGTCGATTCCACCAGCTCGTCCCAGATGCGCTCGTTAAACGCATGAGCATCCGAACCTTCCGCCGCTTCAACGACTGCATGGAGGGCGACCAGGCCCTCCCGCAGTGCGTCGTTCTCTGCCTGCAGGCTCGAAATGCGGAAGTCCTTCGCCGTCGGCGTCGCAATCGCTGCTTCGACTTCAGCCCGCGCGTTGCCGGCTAACGACAAACCGTCGACGAGCAGTTCCCGCGTGGCGCGGTTCTCAACCACCAGCCGGTCGGCCCCGCGCTCGCACTCCTCGGCGACCCACAACGCGAGTTGAGCCGCGATGCCCACCGTCTGCTGTCCGAACGGAGTCTTCGTCTCGCCCATCACGTTCGTAAGCAGGTTGACGGCTACCCCCTGCAGCGCGCGCGACGTGTCCGGCCTCATGACAGCCTCCCGAGGGTGCGAAGGAGTGACTGATCCTGCGTATTGATCAGGCTGTAGGCCACCATCGGCAGGATCAGTTCGTTCGTCCTGCCCTCCTGGAACGAACGCGCGCCCGTGATCCAGATGCCCTGGCACTTCACGTGGCAGAACACCTCCCACCAGTAGACCGCCGCCGGGTCCGCTTTCAGGCCGCTCGCGCGTTCCCAGTGCGCGGTCGCCGTTGCCTTGTCCACGATCCCGCCCGGGCGGCCGTCCTTTGCCCACTGCCAGGACTCGTTGAACGACCAGGCGAGGTCTTCGATGGGGTCGCCGAGGTGGGCCATCTCCCAGTCCACGATGCCGTGGATCGAGCCGTCCTCGCGGTAGAGGAAATTGCCTACGCGGTAATCCCCGTGGACCACGCTGATCCGCTGCGCCGGCGGCGGCGGGTTCGCCCGCAGCCAGCGGATCGCTGCCCGCATCACCGGCTGGGGGCTCAGTTCCTGTGCCGTGATGATCCCTTCCCAGTGGTTGAGCTCTTTCTCCCACGCCGTGTCCAGCGCCGGTGCTTCGGCCACCTTCGAGAGCGCCGTGCCCTCCCAGTCGAACGTCGCGATTCTCGCGAGAATCTCGTACATGTTGCGGGCAATTTCGGTCTGGACCGCGAGGTACGGCGGCGCCTGCGGTGCCCGCGTACTTCCCTCCACGTTCAGGATCCGGTCCATGATGAAGAACGGTCCACCCAGGATGCTGGCGTCCGGTTCCAGCCAGCGCATCCGCGGCACCGGCACGCCGGAACCCCAGAAGGACGAATAGAACGCATACTCGGTCTCCCGGTCGGTCTCGAGCAAGCTCGCCGGCGGGTCCTTGCGCACCACGAACGCCTGCGAACCCGGTCCGCCCTCGCTCTCCCAAGCGGCGTCAAACATCCATGTCTCGCGCGATGCGCCGCCCGGGATCCGGGAGAGGTTGGTCACCCGGACATTCGTGGCTGGGAGGTTGGCTTCCAGGTACTTGGCGAGGCGGTCTTCCATCGCGCCGCATGGTGTCGCGCCGCTAACGTGCCGTCAATCGGCCTCAGATCGCCCCCTTTGTGCTGGGAATGTCACCCCCCCGCCGTGGGTCGACACGGCAGGCAGCATCCAGCGCTCGGGCAAGCGCCTTGAACGCGGCTTCGATCTTGTGGTGATCGTTCACCCCTTCGATCACCTTCACATGCATGTTCAGCTTCGCCGCGAACGCAAACGACTCGAGGAAGTGTCCGAAGAGGTCCGGCGGCAGCCCGCCCACCTCCCGTCCTAGCAGCTTGAGGTCGAGCTGTGCATACGGCCGCCCGCTCAGGTCCACTGCCGCGAACGCCAGCGTTTCGTCCAAGGACATGTACGCCGAACCCGCCCGCACCAGCCCGGCTTTGTCGCCCAGCGCCTGGGCCAGCGCCTCGCCCAGCGCGATACCGCAGTCCTCGATCGTATGGTGCTGGTCAATCCACAAGTCGCCCGCGCATCGGATCTCCAGGTCGAACACTCCATGCTTCGCTATGTGGCTGAGCATGTGGTCGAAGAAGCCGACTCCGGTCTCAGTCACGAATTTTCCGGACCCATCGACGTTGATCGTGATTTCGATGCTCGTTTCCGCGGTCCTGCGCGAAATGCTGGCGCTACGTGCACTCATGCCGAACGTTATCCGCGATCTGCCCATGTTCTGTCGAATCGGGCCCTTTAGCGGACGCCGTCCTCGCCTAAAGGGCTGCGAAGAGGGCCAACTGCTCCCCTTCGGACGCTCGCCGCGCCGTCCGCAGACTCTCTCCTGTTATGTCATATCGTTGCTTCAGCGCGTCGGCGGTCGCTTCTATCGGACCGGTTACCCACCTGGGCGCCGATGCCCGTGTGTACATCCCCTCGTAGCGTGGCAAGAGTTCGGGCCAATCCCGAGCCAGGCACTCCAGGAAGTGCTCCCGTGTTCCCGGGCTCAGCCGCAGCGTCCCGCACCAGATGAACTGCGCGCCCGCGTCCCGCGCCGCTTTGACCACGGTTTCTATCTGTTCCGGCCGGTCTGAGAGGCCCGGCAGCACCGGGGCGATGCTCAAACCCGCGTTCAAGCCCGCGTCTGTCAACGCGCGCAGAACCTTCAGCCGTTGCCTCGGATGCGCCGTCCCCGGCTCCGTTTTCCGCCATACCTCTTCATCCAGCGTCGGCACCGAAAAACTGAGGCTTGTGAGCGTCCGCTTCGATGCCTCCACCATCACGTCCGCGTCTCGAATTGCCATCGGTCCCCGCGTGATGATGCTGAACCGCGTCCTCGCCTCGCCGAGCGCCTCGATGCAACGGCGCGTCAGACGGTAGCGGCCCTCCGCCGGCTGGTATGGGTCCGTCGCGGAACCGATGGCGACATGAGCGCCCCTGCGGCTCCTGCGCCGCAGCTCGCTCCGCAACACGTCGACGATGTTCGTTTTCACCCGGATCGAAGCCCCGTACGCCTCCCCGCTCGGCCGGTCGGCCCGCCGTTCGAAGGCCCGCACATAGCAAAACGTGCAGCGGTGCGCGCAGCCCATGTACGGGTTCAATGACCACTCGAAGTGCATCCCCTTGACCGGGCTCAAGGCGGTCTTGCACGGCTCCTCCCGGTATTCAGCGCGCATGGCCCGGCCATCGTTCGCCCCTGCGCGCCGGATCTCCAAGCAACTCTGTCACCCAAGCTTACCAGGCCTTGAAGAACTCCCAGACTGTCTTTGTCGCGTCGAGGTCCTGGGTGGCGTTCCCAGGGACGCTCGGCAGCCCGCCCGGCCACGGATGGTCGGCGCCTGCCACCACGACATAGCGCGCAATGGCTCCGTCCCTGCATCCCTTCCAATCCGTCGTCGTCAGCGGCCCCGAACTCGCGACGACCGCGCGCCCACAACCCATCGCCGCGGTCCATTGCGAAAGACTCTCATGCATCGAATTGAAATCGACCCCCGCAATCGACCGCGGCCCCCGGCCACCGTCGATGGGGTGGTTCTGGTCGGCGTCGCCGTGGATTGCCAGCAGACTTGTGCCAGTCGCCGCCGCGCATGCCGGGATCTCGAGTGACCCAGCCACCGGAGCGATCGCCTTCACCATCTCCGGCCGCTCACAGCCGAACCGGAACGCCATCATCGCCCCGTTCGAGTGCCCGGTCATGAATACCCGCGCCGCATCGACCGGAGCCTCACGTTCGGCCAGTTCGATCAGCGCCGCGAGGAAACCGACATCATCCACGCGATTCCGCGAGGCCTGACCGCAACAACCGCCCGCGTTCCACGTCGCCCCGATACCGTCGGGGAAGACCACAACGAACCCTTCCGACTGTGCCAGGGCCTCGAACCGCGAAGTAACGGCGAACTGGTCCCCGGAACCCAGCCCACCGTGCAACGCGATGACCAGCGGCGCCCTCGCGTTCTCTCTCAACCCAAACGGGATGAACACCCGAAACGTCCGAACTTCTCTGTCGAACTTCAGCGTCCGGTGGGATACGCCGCCAGTCCAGGCCGCATGGAACTCGTCGGGAGCCGGCGTCGCTGTCGCTGTCGCCGTCGCCGCGGGCAGGCTACCGCCGCCGTCCGCGGGCGATGAAGATCCGTCTCCTTTGCTGGAGCACCCGGCGAACGCCAGGGCAGCGCTGACGAAAAGCGCCGCCACGAGGATGAGTCTCACGGGAGCCATCATGGACACAAGATGTCGCGAACCCGTGTCAAACTGACGGGCCGCCCGCAGCTCAGGCGAATTGCCGAGCCAGCCACTGTTCCATGTCGTGCCGCGCACGCCTCGCAAGCTGCGTTCCGGGCAGTAAGCCGTCGAAACCGTGCGGTCCTCCCGGATAAACATGCAGCTCAGTCGGCACGCCCGCGTGCATCAACCTGTTCGCGTAGTCGATGTCCTCGTCCAGGAATCCGTCCAGCGCGCCAACCATCACGTACGCGGGTGGCAGCCCGGCCAGTTCCTGCGAGCGGGACGCTGCTGCGTAAATCGGCACGTTCTCGCCGCCACGCGGCCCGCCAAGGTAAGCCGTCCAGCCGTCGTTGTTCGATCGCGGGTTCCAGATCGGCACCTCCCAGGAACTCGAAACCGACGTCATGCGGTCGTCGATCATCGGGTAGATCAGCAACTGGTAGGCGATGCTGAACTCCGCCCGGTCGCGCGCCAGCAAGGCCAGCCCCGCTGCCAGCCCACCGCCCGCCGACGCGCCGCCGATACCCAGTCGCCCCCGGTCAATGCCAAGTTCTTCCGCGTGCTCGTGCACCCACCTGAGCCCCGTGTAGCAGTCCTCCAGCGGCCCCGGGTACGGCGTCTCCGGCGCCAGCCGGTACTCCACCGAGACCCCAACGCAGTTCAACAGTGGGCACCACTTGTCGAATCGCAGGTCGTCCATCAAGAACGTCCCGAACACGTACCCGCCGCCGTGCATGAAGTACAGGCACGGCAGCTCTCCCGTCGCGCCCTTCGGTCGGTTCACTCGCACCGCCACGTCCGGCGCGCCGTCCCGGCCCGGAACCATGTAGGTCGTCCGCTCAACCGCGTCCGAGAGCTGCAGCAACGCAGTTTGCGCGTTCCGTTGCTGCCGCATCGCGGGCAGCTGGTCAAAAGCAAAGCCATTCATTGGCGCGACAGCCGTCAGCGCTTCGCGGATTTCCGGTTCCAAGAGGGCATCAACGTCCACAGTGCTCACCTCAACAAGAAGTACTCCGGATCCTACGCGTCGCACGGGGAGCTTGTGGTCCTGAACGGTGCCTACGGCAACCACCGCCCAAGTTGCCGTCTCACGGCGGAATGCAGGCGTGGCCCCAACCGGTTCAGCAAGACTGCGCCGGAGGCGCTCGCAATCCCGAACAAAACGATCCAGGCCAGGGGAGACTGTCCGCCGGCCTCGCCCAGGACAGCCCGTCCGTTTGCCCCGGATGTCGGCGCGCCGGCCGATTCCGCGGCGCCTCCGGCCGCCGCTGTTCCTGTTGCATTCGCTTTGGGCGCAAAGACGTTCGGCTCGCCGGGCGTCGGCCGCTCGGTTTCGGCCCAGTTCTCGCTGGCCGGGTCCGCAGACGGCTCTCTCACGCCGATGGTCGCTCCCCGGCCGGGCGCTGTAGGCGCCGGGTCGAACACCTTCGTGGTGTCGCCATAGGAGATCTCGTCTCCAATCTCGCCGTTCGGCGCGATCAGCACCAGGTAATCGCCGGTATTGCCGAGCCCGTTCCCGATCTCCCCGCCGGGGACCCGTACCACCGGAACATCGTTCCCGAACTTTGCCGAATCACCCGCGATGACGACGTACCCAAGCGACGGTATCTCGAGCGCAGGCAGTTGCTGTCGCTCCGATGAGTCGCCGATGGCCCAGCCGCTCAGGTCCACCGCCTCGGCGGAGACATTCACAACCTCGACCCACTCGTACGCCGCATCGCGGCCGCCAGGCTCCGGGTCGCTCATCACCTCGGAGAGGCGAAGTGCGCCGGGGCCACCAGCCGGAAACACTGCAAGCGGGGCGGGAGTGCCGGTCGGACCCGTGGACCCTCCCCTGGGCGTCCCGGTTGCGGGTGGGCGCGTCGCTGTCCCCCGCTGCGCGGGGCCGCCGGCGGAAGCGCTTGGCGCGACGGATGGCTCGGGTGTCGCAGCCGGCGCTTCGCTCGCAACGAACGAAGCATCGTCCCAGCAGCCGCTCGCCGGGCCTTCGGGACGCAGGACGAGCCGGACGCGTGCGGAGAGCGCCTCAGCCGGAGCCTTTATCGGACCGGTCGCCAGACTCGCCCAGCTTGAAGAGGACGAAACGTTGCTCTCCTCCTGGTCGAGCTGGCTCCCGGAACCGTCCCCGCTCGCGTACCAGCTGATCCTCAGGGAGACTGCGCCTCCACCAACGAGCCTGCCGCTCGCCGTCGCGGCATACCAGGCGCCGCCAGCCGCCGGCACGACCTGGTACAGCCACTTTGTCGAAGCAGTGTCGGACTCCAGGCAGCCCGCATAACTTCCGCGGGCCGCTGTTCCGTCTGCGTACATCGTCCCTCCGAACTTCTCCCAGTACGCCGGCTTCCCATCCGAAACGAGCTCAAAGTCCCCGTTGTCGAGCATGCCCCCGAATCCCGATCCCGCCCGCAGCGTCGGCGTCGAGGTCGGGAGCGGGTTCGTCGCTTTAGCGGTCGGCGCGTGCGGCGGGGTGGGCGTCTTCGTCGCCGTCGCTTCCCTCGTCGGTGACGGCGTGCGCGTGCCGGTCGGCGTCCGCGTCGGCGAAGGTGTGCGCGTCGGCGTCCCGGTTGCGGTCGAGCCGGGGGCTGATGTCGGTTCCTGCGTCGGCGTAAACGTGGGCCCCGGCGTCGCTGTCTCTTCGGGCACGGATGTCGCGGTTGGCGTCGAACTGGGCGTCGGAGTTGGCGTTGGCTCTGGCGCCAAAATGCTCAGCGTTGCGTTGTCCAGCAACGCGCTGCCATCCTGGATCCCGGAGGCCACCGCCGCGAACTGGACAAATGCCGCGCCAGCTGGCGCCACGCCGGAGGCCGTAGCCGTCGCCCAACCCGGCCCTGCTGGGCCGGCGCTTCCGTTCTGCGTGCCCACCGGTCCGAACCCACTGTTGAAGTACTGCAGCCTGATCTGCACGCTCACCCCGCTTCCCGTGAACTCGATACTGCCGGCCACTGAAGATCCGGGCTCCACGGAAACCGCCACATGCTGGATCGATGGTGTGCCGTCGATGTATGTAACGCGCACCGCGTTACCCGGGTTGCCTTCGCCCGCGGCCCTGCTCAGCCCGTTGCCGCTCAACGTCCAGCTTGCCGGCGAAGCGCCAGACCACGTCTCGAAGCCGGGATTCAGGAATGGCTCGGCCGCGTCCGCCGGGCCGCGGCCATTCCACGTCGCGGCGAGAGCGAGCACCAGCCCGGCACCGAACAGCGCCGCCGCCGGTAATGATCTGGCCGCCTTTCTCCGCCCCGCCACGCGTGCTACCTCAGCGCGCGACGAGCGGCGCGGCGCCCAGGTGCGACCCGGCATCCACGATCAGGATCTCGCCCGTGATCAGGTCCGCCCCCTCGATGAACCAGACGGCAGCCTGCGCCATGTCCTCCGGCGTCCCCGCCTTCCGCAGCGGCGTGGCACGCTCCTGGTGCGCCTTCGCTGCCTCGTAGGCGTCGTCGCCCATCCCGCCGCGCAGCCACCGTCCCTGGATGAAACCCGGGCAAATCGTGTTCACCCGGATCTCCGGCCCAAGCGCCCGCGCCAGGGACAGTGTCATCGTGTTCAGAGCCCCCTTTGAGGCGGTGTATGCGATGGAGCTACCCACCCCCATTACGCCGGCCACCGAGGAGACATTCACGACGGCCCCGTTTCCCTGCCTTCTCATCTGCTCCGCCACCGCACGCGTCATCTGGTACGGCCCTATAACGTTCACGGCATAAATGCGCTGGAAGTCGTCCGCGGAAAGGCCTTCCAGGTTTGCGTGGTTCACGAAGTGGGTGGTCCCTGCGTTGTTGATCAGACCGTCGATGCGCCCCCACTTCGATATCGCCGCGTTCGCCATTCGCCGACAGTCCTCATCCTTCGAAACATCCGCCCGGCAGAGAAGCGTCTCCACGCCGAGCGCCTCACAGGCAGACTGCGTCTCCCTCGCCTCTGACTCGCTTTTCGTGTAGTTGATGACCACGTTGCAGCCCTTCGCCGCCAGCATCTTCGCGCACGCCGCGCCGACGCCCGTGGCCGAACCTGTGACGATCACGACACCACCCTTGAGATCCATAACTCACCCCATAGTCAGTGCGCGGGAGTCTAGTCGAACCGCTGCCGGCACTCCAGCCGGCCGGGGTATAGACTCAGCGCCGCATCCGGCCGCCTTCGACATCCGGGACTTCGTTCTTCGAGCAAACAGGGAAGGAACAGGTGCCATGCCTGAATCTGGGGCACCACTTGGACGGTGAAAAAAAGAAGTGCGCGAGACGCGCGGCGAACAGGTAATGCGGCGCCGCCGGCCCCTCGCCCTTTCCCAACCGCCCGCGATGCCGCACCCTTCGAACCGTGCCAGAGGAACGCCTTCAGAAAATCATCTCGAACGCGGGAGTCGCTTCCCGTCGCGTCGCAGAGGAGATGATCCTGGCTCGTCGTGTCGCGGTGAACGGCGTCGTGCAGGACACGCTCGGCGCCCGCGCTGACCCGGAGATCGACGAGATCACCGTCGACGGCGTGCCGGCGGTGAAGGGACGCTACCGCTACTTCGCGCTCCACAAGCCAGTTGGTTTCATCACCACCGCCCGCGATGAGGAGGGCCGCGACACCGTCATCGATCTGGTGCCCATCGCCGGTCTCGCCCTCCACCCGGTCGGGCGTCTTGACATGGACAGCGAGGGCCTCGTCATCCTCACGAACGACGGCCACCTCACAGACCTCTTGACCCACCCGCGCTACCAGGTCGAGAAGGAATACCTCGTCGGCCTGGATGCGGTCCCTCCGAAGCGGGATCTGGAACGCCTGGTGCGCGGCATCGAGGACGCAAGCGATCGCCTTCGCGCCTCATCCGTGAATCCGGCCGCGCCGCCTGCCGGCGCCGAAGAAACCGGCGCGAACGCCTGGCTCGCCATCGGCCTGCGCGAAGGCAAGAACCGCGAAATCCGCCGGATGATGGCCGCCCTCGGCCGCAAGGTGCTGGTGCTTCGCCGCGTCCGCATCGGGCCGCTGGCCCTGGGCGCCCTCGGCTCCGGCGCCTTCCGCGAGATCACGACCGAGGAGGTCGACGCGCTTTACGTCGCGGCGGGCGGCAAGCGCGAAGGCATCGACGCGTGAACGGCCGTTCGCGGGCAGGTCGGGCCGCCCATACAATCCGCCAGGTGACGCATGCCCTCCCTCGCTGCATCGCCATCGACGGTCCCGCGGCTTCCGGGAAATCCAGCGTGAGTCGAGCCCTCGCCGAGCGGTGCGGCTACCACTTCTTGGACACCGGGCTGATGTACCGCGCCTTCGCCCTCGCCGCCATGCGGGCGGGCGTCGAACCAACCGAATCAGAGTGCGCTCCCTTCGCCGAGGAAATTGACCTTCGCGTCGGGGAAGAACGTGAGGCACGCATCTACATCGCGGACGAGGACGTAACCGCGCACCTCCACGATCGAGAGATCGAGCGGAACGTCAGCGCCTACGCTCGGCTCGCGCCGGTACGAGCAAGGCTCCG
>CAYTBM010000094.1:4394-11175 GCA_964436025.1 uncultured Anaerolineaceae bacterium | reverse complement strand
CCGGACCTCGTCGGCATCTGGAAGAACTGCGCGGCCTACTACGAGCGCGTTCTCGAGCGGGCGGGCGTCACCCCGGCCGAAGCCCTCGTTGTGGATGACACGGCGGAGTGCCTTGCCTTCGCGATGCAGGCTGGCGCCCACGCGGCACACGTGGTCGCCGGCGAGTGTGCTTGCCCGGCGGCCTTCCACGTCGAGTCACTCCCCGAAGTCCTGGCCCTCCTCCCCGCCGCATCTGGGCCGCGCACTCCCTGGCCGCGCCAGGCATCCTAGCCGCGACCGCAAAGAAGCGGCTGCACCGCCGGACCCACCAGGCGCTCCAAGCGCTGCAAACCCAGGCCAAACTCGCAACCATTTCCATCCCCAACCCCGACACGGCCGTCACGCCTCCGCTACAATCTGCCACTCCAACTGCCGCCCCGAAGGAGCCTCCTGATGAAGTTCGGCGTCCAGATGTTCCCAACCGACTACGCGATCCCGCCGCACGAACTGGCCAAAGCCTGCGAGGACCTCGGCTTCGAATCGCTCTTCTTCCCGGAGCACACCCACATCCCGACGAGCCGCCGCACCCCGTGGCCGGGCGGCGCGCCGCTGCCCATGGAGTACTCGCACACCCACGACCCATTTGTGGCCAGCGCCGCCGCTTTCGCCGTCACAAAGACACTCAAGGTCGGCACGGGCATCTGCCTCGTCATGGAGCGCGACCCGATCACCCTCGCCAAGGAAGTGGCCAGCGTCGACTTCCTCTCCGGCGGGCGCTTCCTCTTCGGCATCGGCGGCGGCTGGAACGAAGAGGAAATGGAGAACCACGGCACGAAGCCCACGCTCCGCTGGAAAATCCTCCGCGAGCGCATCCTCGCCATGAAAGAGATCTGGACGAAGGACGAAGCCGAGTACCACGGCAAGTTCGTGAACTTCGACCCCATCTGGTCCTGGCCGAAGCCCGCCGCCAAGCCGCACCCGCCGATCCTGGTCGGCGGCGCCGGCCCACGGACCATCGACCGCGTGATCGAGTACGGCGACGGCTGGATGCCCATCGGCGGGCGCTCCGGCGCGGTGCTCGGCCAGATGATCGCCGAGCTGCGCGCGAAGGCGAAGGCCGCCGGGCGCGGCGACATCCCCGTCTCGGTCTTTGGCGTCCCGCCCTCGCAGGAGGCGATCGAGAACTACGCCGGCATGGGCGTCGAACGTTGCCTCTTCGGCCTCCGCCCTGAGCCAGCCGAGAAGGTCATTCCCGCCCTCAAGCGCTACGCCGAGGCCGCGGGGCTCTAAACGAGACACCTCCGCCCCGCGGCTCGCGCCCGTTTGGCCGTCGTCGGCGCTGCCAGGACAGGCGACGCTAGGACGTGATGTCCCGTCGTGCGCTGTACGGAGTTCTGCTGCTGGTGACGGTCGCTTCCATGTTCGCCGCGGCGGCCTGCCGGTCCGCCGGGGAATCGAAGCCAACGCCCACGGCCATTGCAACGTCCTCGCGGACCGCGACTGCCTCCCCGGCGACGACTCCGAGTGTCACAAGCACCTCGCCCCCTGCCACCACGCCGGCCGCGAGCGCGACCACGCAGCCGCCAGCTACTCCGACTCCCACTCCTCCCACGGCGTCGTACACCGTCGTCGGAGGAGACACGCTCTACTCCATCGCCCGCCGCTTCGGCACAACCGTTGAGGCGATCCAGGAACTGAACAGCCTGAGCGGTACGACCATTACCGTTGGCCAGGTATTGCGCATTCCGGCGAGTGCGCCCGCGACACCCACGCCGGGTCCCGCCGGAGCAAGCACCCGCATCGACCAAGGCGCGCGTTCTTCGAACTTCGTCGCGCTCACGTTCGACATGGGTGGCCGCGTCGATCCCGCCTTCGACATCGTGAACTGGCTCATCGCCAACCGGGTGCCGGCCACCATCTTCATGACCGGCGCCATGGCAGAGAACCCGAACACCGATGCCGGACGCCAGGTCCTCGCGCTCGTCCAGGCTCATCCAGAGCTGTTCGAACTCGGCAACCACAGCTACTCGCACCCGGACTTTCGCGAACTGAGTGCAGCGCAGATCGCCTCGGAACTGTCGCGGGCGGAAGCGGCCATCGCCCGCTACACCAGCGTCTCCCCGCGTCCGCTCTTCCGTCCGCCGTACGGGGCGGTCGATAGTGATGTGCTTTGGGCCGTGGGCGCCGCCGGTTATCCGTACACGGTCATGTGGGACGTCGATACCGCCGACTGGCAGCCTCTCGAGGAGGGCGGGCCCACCGCGGCGGAAATCGTCGCGAAGGTCGCGGGCAACGTGCAGGGCGGCTCTGTCGTCATCATGCACCTCGGCGGCTACAACACCCTCGAGGCCCTGCCGGGCGTCCTCGCGACGGTCCGAGAGCGCGGCCTCACGCCCGTGAAGGTTTCGGCGCTGCTGCCCTGACCCCCTCATAGCCGAGACCACAAAGGGAGCGGCTGCGACACCGGACGGGCCGAACGTCGCCGCGCGCCCTGGGCTGCCTCCGCCGCGGGTGACGGAGTACCCTCCCACCGTGGCCGACCCCAACTCCGACCTCCCGGCGAACATCGCACCGGCCGCCTTTGCCGGCACCGCCGAGGACTACGCGAAGTACCGTCCGCCCTACCCTGCCGTGCTCCTGGACGAACTGCTAGCACGCCTCAACGCCCGGAAGCGGTTGCTCGACCTCGCCTGCGGCCCCGGCCGCATCGCGCTCGCGCTGGCCGGGCGGTTCGAATCCGTCCGCGCGGTCGACAGCGAGCCCGAGATGGTGGCGGTCGGCGCCCGGCTCGCTGCCGAACGAGGCGTGGCGAACGTCACCTGGCAGTGCGTCCGCGCTGAAGACCTCGCCCTCGAAGACGCGTCGCTCGACCTCGTCACCATCGGCGAGGCGTTCCACCGGCTGGACCAGGCCGTTGTGCTTGCGCGCGCGATGCGCTGGCTCCAGCCCGGCGGCTGCATCGCGAGCATCGGCAGCACTGGCATCCTGCAGGGCGCCGAACCGTGGCAACAGGCCGTCGCCGAACTCGCTCGCGAGTGGACGAAAGACGTGTTCCCACAGGGCTGGGCGACCGCGCGCCCCGGCTCTGCTGCAGGGCCGGAAGCTGAGGCCGTCGCCATGCGCCACGCAGGACTTGTCGAAGTCCAATCCCGCACGTTCGTCGTCGAACACACCTGGAATATGGACGAAATCGCGGGCTACCTGCGCACCACCTCGGTCTGCTCGGCCCGCGTCCTGGGCCCCCGCCACCCCGCCTTCGAGGCGGCCCTCTACGACACGCTGCGCGCGCTGAACCCCCGGGGACAGTTCGCCGAGGCGATGGAGTTCGGGCTCACCGCCGCTCGCCGCCCATCCTGAAACGCCCGTGAGCGATGTCATCGCGTCCTGGGAACTCCGGAGCCCAGCGTTGCAAGGTGACCACGCCATGGGCTCCACCCACGCCGCTCGCTCAGGCCCGACTGTCAAGGAGGGCAACTCCGTCGACCTGCTTCAGAGGCTAGGGCGGAAGACCTCGCTCACCCCGGCGCGGAGCAGTCCCGCAACGGACCCCAACCGGATGAGAGTGTGTGCGAAAGGACGCTCCCATCTCGTCGGACCTCTCACACGCGCCCTCGGACTCATCGCCAACAGGTCACCAACAGATGCCCGGAGAGGCCAACCAATGACACACGGAGTGGTCTCCATTCACCTCTTCCGACCACTGAACTGGTCAAAACGATGATCGCAACGCATCACCTCGAACAGGTGGAAGTGGTAATCGACGTTTCACACCGGCGCCAGCGGGCGCCGCTCCCCCTCCGGCATCTCCACCACAATCGCGTCCCCCGCTCGGACGGCACCGCCCCGCACCACCACGCCCATGATCCCCGCCTTCCGTACCAGGTTCCCCTCGGCGTCGCGGTCCAACACCGCCTGCATCAGCCCTGGCCGGAAGTTGTCGAGCTGGGCGCAGGGGTTGCGCAGGCCGGTCACCCGCACCACCGCCTCCTCGCCAAAGCGGAGCAGCGCGCCCGCCGGCAACGCGAGCAGGTCCAGCCCCCGCGTCGTCACGTTTTCGCCCATATCGCCCGGCTTCACGTCGAAACCGCGCCCGCGCAGCTCGTCGTGCAGCTCCGCGTGGATCAGGTGGACCTGGCGGAGGTTCGGCTGGGTGGGATCCGCCTTCACGCGCGAGCGGTGCTTCACCGTCTCGCCGAGGTGTGCGTCGCCTTCCACGCCCAGCCCTTCGACGAGCACGATCGACGGCCGCGATTGCTTCGAAAACGTGTGCGAAGCGCTCAAATGGACGGCGACGACGGCGCCGGCGGCAGGTTTCATCCGGACGATCGTGGCAGGCCGGCCGGAGCTGCGCCAGCCACGCCTGAGCCCCGGATCTCGGAACTACTCGCGGGGTGGGCGGATGCGGAAGATGGTGGTGTGGCGCAGCCGCGCCACCTCTTCGCCTTCTTCCGACATCAACGAACCGTCGAGCTCCGCCACGTGGTGACCGTTTTGTTCATACGCGCGCAGGAACGTGCCTTCGACGGTGAACGCCTGCCCGGCTCGCGCCGGAGCGAGATGCTGCACCTGCGTGCGGATGTGGATCGACGGCCCGTAGTCGTACGAGTGCTTGAGGAGCGGCGTCATCCGGGCGGCGATCCAGCCGGGATGGACCAGCGCCCCGGGCCCGCTGAACCGGCCGGAGGTGTCCTGTTGAAGGTTTTCCGCGTACGCCGATGCATCGGCTTCGGACCAGCGCACGAGCATGGGGCGAAGCGCCTGGCCGGTAGGGGCGCTCTCGATGGTCAACATCGGGACGGCGGCCGGCTTCGGCTCAGCGGGACGGCCGCTTGGCGGCGTCAATTCGCCGAACCAGGGTGCCGTCGCGGTGCCCGCCGAGCCTTCGATGGTCGCCACGCCTTCCGGGTTCAGCATTGCGACCGTCGCCGCACCGTCGCCGCCGAGGTCCACTCTCGCGGTCATCAGGTCCCCGGGGAAGGTGGGCCGGCGGAAGCGGACATCAGCCCATCCGTCGCGCAACCAGCGTTCCCCGAGCACATCGATGAGGGGCGGCGTGAACCAGCCGTAGACGGTGACCCCGCCCACGAGCGCGCCGCGAAAGCCATACTGCGCCGCGACTTCGGTGGAGTGGATCGGGTTCGAAATCGTGGGGCTGTCCTCCCCGTCGAGAAACGCCAGGATCTGCCGTTCGGCGCCAGCTGCGAGCATTGCTCCCTCCCAGGACATCTGATGGTGCGTGGTGGATTCGCCAGTATCGCGGAAGCCAAGGCGGAGGTAGAGCCCTCGCGCGGGGTTTACCCTCAAGACCTGCAACCCGACCGCCCGCCCTTCGGCGGCCGCGCGACGCTGGATATCGGCAAGCACAGTCGAGCCGATGCCGCGCCGCTGCCACTCCGGAGCGAGCTCGATGTTCCCGACCCACAGTTCGCCGTCGCGCTCGCTGAGGTCGAGGAAGCCTGCCGTCTCGCCGGCGACAGTGATGGCCTGGCGCTCCTCCGGCCAGTTTTCGGCGAAGTGGGCGCGCTGGAACGCTTCGTCCCAGCTGCCCCACGTTTCGGCCACGTACTGTTCCATGGCCGTCCGGTGAATCGCATATAGGACAGCGAACTCCTCACGGAGCGCGGGCCGAAGGGCGTACGTCGTCACCGGCGAATTGTAGCCGCCGGGCAGCGTCACGCCGCCGTCGGCAGTTCGGCACTCCCGCCGATGGCCAGCGGAAGCTCGAGCGTGAACACCGAGCCCTCGCCGGGGACCGAAACAACGGTGAGGGCGCCGTCCATCGCCTCGACCAGCGCCTTGCTCAACGCCAGGCCCAGGCCGGTTCCGGGCACGGCGGTGAATTCCGCGTCCAGCCGGTCGAACGGCTCAAACAGGCGATGCAGCTTCTCCGGCGGGATTCCCGGACCCGTGTCTGCCACGGAAATGCGCGCCCGCCCGCCGGACGCGGTGATCGAGACCGTGACACTGCCCATCTGGCGGTTGTACTTGATCGCGTTCGAAACGAGGTTGAGCAGCGTCTGCCGCGTCCGCTGCACGTCGCCGTATACCCATCGAGTGACTTTCGGCCCGGACCGAAGTTCGATCCCTGCGGCCGCCGCGGCGGGCCGGTTCATCTCCATCACCTGGGATACCACCACCTGCGGGTCGAACCGCTCTCGCACCACGGCCACGCGCCCGGCTTCGATGCGGGAAATGTCGAGAACTTCGTCGATCAGCCCAAGGAGGTGCCGCCCGGAGCTGACGATGTACCCGACACTCTCGCGCTGCTCCTCGTTCAGGTCGTCCATCTCCAGGAGCTGGCCAAAGCCGAGGACCGCGTTCATAGGCGTCCGCAGCTCGTGGCTCATGCGCGAGAGGAACTCGCTTTTCGCCCGGCTCGCGCGCTCAAGGTCCGCCATGGAATCGTTGAGCGATCTGTTCAGCCGGTCGTTCTCAAAGAGCGCCAGCGCCGGCTCGATGGTTGACGCAATGGCGAGGCACACCAGCATCGCCATCAACGGGACATCGTCTGCGAGGTCGCTCGTGATTTCCAGTACGACGCAAAACGCCATGGCGAGGGGCACCAGGGCCATCGGCGCGGCGATCAGCCACGGGCGCTGGCTGCGCTGGGAGTGCTCGCCCAGGGAGTAATCGGCGCCGAGCGTTGCCTGCGCTGCGCCGGCATGGGCGATCAGGATCAGCGACCCGATCCAGATGTAGTCGATGAGGTGGCCCTGCGAGAACCCGTCGTAGAGCGAGACGAGGCTGTACGTCACGTCGCCGATGGCGAGCAGGGCGAGCCCTCCACCGAGCAGCAACAGCG
>CAYTBM010000094.1:0-4294 GCA_964436025.1 uncultured Anaerolineaceae bacterium | reverse complement strand
TACGTCACGTCGCCGATGGCGAGCAGGGCGAGCCCTCCACCGAGCAGCAACAGCGGGACGCGGGCTCCACCGTGACGGTTGTCGAACGCCGCCCAGAGCGCGAGCACCATCACCGCGATGTCGCTGGCGGGGTAGGCCGCGCTAACCAGTTTCGCCGCGAGGCTGGCCTCCGACGATCGAAACTCGGGCAAGAGGACGAAGTGCCAGACGACGCTCAAGGTGGCGAACACGATCGCGGTGGGCACGAGCGCGCGGCGGACCCTCTCCTGCCAGGTCTCGCCGGCCATCAGTTTCACCAGTCCGATGACCATGAGCGGCGGCATCGCCAGGTATCCGATGTCCGGGATGCCGGGGTAGGGCGGCGGCACGAATCCGGCCAGTCCATATGCCATCCAGACCACATCTCCCGCGGTCCAGCAAAGCATCGCCATACCGAGGATGAGCCATGCCTGGCGCGAGCGCCCCCGCGAACGCCACCCGGCGGCGAACGCGAGTGCCGTGCCCAGCGCCGCAAGTACGTTCGAATAGATGTTCAGCGCCGCTGAAGCGAATTCCTCGGACACGGGGGTCGTCCGGGCGAAGAGCGCGAACCCGATGAGCGCGCTCGTGCCCACGACTGCCTGCCAGCGCCATGCCAACTGTCCCGCGCCCCCGGAACACGTGCTGTTGCCGGTTTCGGGCGCGGCCTGGCTCACGCCGCCGCTCTCAGAGTGAGCGTGACCGCCTGCAAGAACTCCGCCACGTCCAAGGGCTTCGTCAGCACCAGGTCGGCCCCCGCGAGCGCAGCTCGTTCGCGCGAGCCGGCGCTGGCATCGGCGGTGAGCACGAACACCGGGCCGCGGTGGCCTTCGTCATGCCGCAGCCGGCGAAGGATTTCGAACCCGTCGATATCCGGAAGCTGAAGGTCCAGGAGGATCAGTGCCGGCTTCAGCGTGCAGGCGGTGGCAAAACCCGACTCTCCCGTCGGGCACACTGTCAGGCGGACGCCCGGCGCCCGCTCGAGTATGCGCGCGACCAGGACGGCGTTGACGTGGTTGTCCTCGATGTACAGCACTTCGACTGGCTGACCGTCGTTCACAAGCGGCTCCCCGGCCGGCGACGCGGAGCGGCGCCTGCTGCGGTTGCAGGTGATATCGAACTGGCGCCGAAGTGCGGCAAAGATCCGTAGCCAGCGGGCCGCGGAACACCGGGCCCATCGAAGTTATCGGCAGGGACTCGGCGCCACTTGAACCTTGCCGGGCGTTTCGCGGCGGACCGGGATTCAGGCTAATCGGCAGTCGCGCCCGCTTCCATGCGGTGTTGAGGGAGGTCCCGTTCCCCGAAACGGAGCAACGCGGACCCGTGCTCCACCTTCTCCACGTCGCTCTCGGGGAGCCAGTAATCCACGGCGAGCGGTGCGCTCAGCTTGAACAGACCGTTCCGCAGCTCGCTCACTTCACCCAGGTATTTGCCGTCTTTGGTGTAGGCGCGGATGCCGCGCTGAATGGCGCTCACCGCGTCGTCACCGTCGCGCGGCGCTCCGGCACGCGGACATCGGCGGCATCGAACCGCAGCCGGAGCACTCCGGACTTCGCACGGGCAAAACAGGCCGCGGGGACGCGCACGAACGGCCCGAATTCGCGCCCGAACAGGACACCGTCCTCGCCGACTTCCTGCACTTCTCCGAGCCTCACCCCGTCTCGTGAGACCACCGCTGCTCCAACCTCAACAAATGTGTCTTCACTCATGCCCGGACTATCTCCCAACGAGCGTGAAACGCGGGACAGTCCCACGGCGACGGGCGTAACAGCTTCGTTGCGAACGCCGGGGACGGTAAACTTGTGCTCACTTCAACCTGCGAGTTTGCCCATGGCTTCCCCAGACTTTCGCGTCATTTCCACAGACGACGGTGACGGCGTCACGTATACCTGCGGTTGTCCCTGCGTACCCACCACGAGGCCGGCCGCCGACGGTTCGCCCGGCCACGAGCACTGCTGCTGCGGGAAAGTCCACTTCGTCGGGACCGGCGCCCGGGCAGCCCTGGAGGGATACCTCGCCGAACGCAAACTGAGCCGCAAGCGCGAGCCGGAGTACGACCTCGGGACAACGTCGATCGAACTGGGCGGGGCTCCTCGCGAGGTGGCCTGGGCCTTTCCGCGGGAGTGAGCCCCGCGCCGGTCTACGTCATTCTCGGACCGGGCGGCCAGGGCCGGGACGTGCTCGACGCGCTGCTTGTGAGCGGTCGCCGCGTGGCGGGTGTGTTCGATGACCACGTCGACCCGGCGATGCTCGCCGGTGTACCGCTGATGGGCGGCTTCCACGATTGGAAGCGCCACATAGACGAGGGCGCCGACTTCATCGTCGGCAGCGGAAACCCGTTGCTCCGGCGGGACATCAGCGAGGCCATCCTCGAGGCGGGTGGCGGCATCGCGTCCGCGGTGCACCCCAACGCAACGGTCTCCCCGCGCGCCAGGCTCGGCCGTGGCGTGTTCATCGCGGCCGGTTGTGTCGTCGCACCGCAAGCCACCGTGGGCGATTACGTCATCATCAACGCGAACTGCAGCATCGACCACGACTGCCGGCTGGGGACGGCGGCCCAGCTCAGTCCGGGTGTGACGCTCCCCGGCAACGTGGACATCGGCGAAGGGGCGTTCATCGGCGCGGGGGCGGTCATCCTGCCGGGCAAGAAGATCGGTGCGGGCGCGGTCGTTGGGGCTGGTTCGGTCGTAACGAAAGACGTACCCGACGGCGTAACGGTCGCCGGCAACCCGGCGCGGGAAATCAGGCGGGACTAAAGCCAACGTAGTCCAGGGGGCTTGTCCCCCTTTGCGCTATGCGCCGTTCGACTTTTGCCGCCAGCGTTCCAGCGTGCGCACCAGCGTTTCTTGCAGCTCGAGCGAGCCCGCCACTTCGGGGCCGAACTGCCACTCACCGTCGGCGGTTTCGAGGATGAGGAAGCGGGACGCGCGCGTGTACGGGTAGATGCTCCCGCCCCACTGCAGCGCGCGGATGTCGGTGACCGATTCGAACGGCACGACGCCGATGCGGTGCCCGCGGAGGAACTCGACGCGGTCCTCGAAGATGCGGATGGCTGGTTTCGAGCGGGCAAGGCGCCAGTACAGGATCAGCCCAATCCCGAACCCCACCAGCCCCGCGACGCCAAACGTCGCGAGCGGCACCGTCCCGCCGCCCGCGCCAACGATGACGACAACCACCGAGAAAATGACCCCGAGGATGAACCCGGTCGCGCCGCGGCCGTGCAGCGGCGCGGCGTAACCGGTGGCGAGGGGAGCGGTCATCCGCTTCGCACCTGCCCGTTGTCCGACTCAAGCTGGGCGCGGCGAACCTCGTCCGGCGACGGTGGACGTTTCTTGGGCACTGCTGGGTCAGGCGGATTTCGCGCGATGCGACAGCCTGTCGGCAGCTTCATCGACCATCGCCCGCGTCACGTGCGGGTTCTCGATGGCCACGTTCCCGTACGCGAACGACCGGCGCTGTTCTTCCCATTGTTCCGGCGTCATCTTGCGATTCCGCGCCTGTTCGACGAGAGCGAGGACTTCTGCGCGATCCATGCCACCAGCATACAGCATGGCGTCTCGTCCTCAGTCCGCGAAGCGCACTACCGGGCTCGTCCGGCCCCAGAGCTCTTCGAGCCGGTAGTAGGCCCGCTGGTCAGGCGAAAAGATGTGGACGATGAGGTCGCCGAAGTCCAGGAGCATCCAACCGTTGTCGCCGCTGCCTTCGCGGTGGCGCAGGTCGACACCTTCGGGGCCAAGGTCCTTTTCAAGGTAGTCCTGCAGGGCACTAAACTGGAGAGGCGACTGCGCGGTCGCGATAACGAAGTAGTCGGTGAACGACGCCGTCTTCGAGATGTCGATCAGCGCAATATCAAGCGCCTTGTGTTCGGAAAGGACATCGACGGCTCGCTGGGCCAGGGACTCGGGATTCAGAACAGGAGCTCCTTCGCCTCGAGCGTTTCGAGACAACGGCATGGTAACACAGCCATCCAGACCTCCCCGCGTTGTGGTCGGCATGTCCGGCGGAGTCGACAGCTCCGTCGCGGCGGCACTGCTGCACGAGCAGGGCTACGAAGTCATCGGCGTCACCATGCGCCTCTGGACCGAAGAGCGGCCCGAGGAGTTCAGCGGCCACCAGCAATGCTGCAGCGTCGAAGACATCGACGACGCGCGCCGCGTGGCCGGGCAGCTGGGCATCCGCCACTACGTGATGAACTTCGAGCAGGAGTTCCGCGAACACGTGGTCGACAACTTCATCGCGGAGTACGCGGCGGGCCGCACGCCGAACCCCTGCGTGC
>CAYTBM010000093.1:0-11276 GCA_964436025.1 uncultured Anaerolineaceae bacterium | reverse complement strand
CGCGCGTCATGACCCAAGTGTATTTCTGGTCAGAAGTTTTGAGCAGAACTGGGCGGATTCTTCCCACGGGCTGCACACCCCTCGGGACGGTCGGCGAAGGCAGACCATCGTTCCGGAGCGGGCGGATGCCCGCTGAAGGCTGACGGACCGGGTCCCCCCACGCAGCGGCTCAGGGCGGAGGAACGCTGCACGGCGGCGTATAAACGTCCACGACGATGGTGAACGTCCCCCACGCGTTGATGCCACGGGCGACACCGCGGTTGTGCAGGCAGTCCGGCGGTCCATCAAAAGTCGGGATCTCCACGGGCACGCCGTTTGGGGCGCCACCGCCGGAAATCAATCCGAGCCAACCGGGCAACGATTCCTCACCGAAAGCAGGGAAGCGGATCTGCTTGCCTGGACATGCCACGTTGAAGTGCCAGGCCGGTCCATCGAACGAGAGCACGATTTCCTGCTTCCAGGGAAGCAGGCTCGTTCGCTTCGAGGCGGTCATGTTCAGCGCGGTCTGGACGAATTCCGGGTTCCACCTGCACAGGTCGCCGGGATGAGCTTCAACGATGGCCCCCGAGAGATAGGACAACGCCGGCCCAGAAGGCACCGGACCTTCGATGAGCGCTTTGATGCTGACTGGCACCACCGCGCCGCCCGCCGAGTACGCCAGCTCGTTCGCGACCATATCGATTCTCACGGCCAGCAAAGGAGAGCCGTACGGCTGAGAAGTCGGCGTCGGCCCGGTCGGTGTGCTTGTTGCGGCCGGGGATGGCGACTGCGAGGCCCCGGGCGCGCTATCGCCGGCCAGCCCCGGGACAATCCCCCGTTTGATGAGGACAGGCGCCGCGCCTCTGGCGTCTTGCCACATCGAGACGCTGAACGTCAGGGCCCCAAGCAGCAGGAAGGCCAGCGCAACGACAGGTGGGAGCTTCACGGAGACCGAAGTCTATGCTGTTTGTCAAGAAACGAGCGAAAGGCGCGGACAGACGCGCGAGAGCCCGGCCACGCAATGGCCGGGCTCTCGTGGTGGTCTTTGTCTCGCCCCGGCGTTGGCTTACTGGCGCGCCCGAAGGAGGTCGCGGATTTCGCGCAGAAGGGCGATGTCCTCGGGGTCCGGCGGGGGCGCCTCTTCGCCCTTTTTCTGACGCTCTTTAATGATGTTCACCGGCTTCACGATGAAGAAAAACACGGCCGCGCCTACCAGGATGAGGTTGGCGATCGCCGTCAGGACCGTCCCGATGAGCAACCGGCTATCGCCTACGTCGATGCCGATGCTGTCGAAGTTCGGCTTGCCGACGATCGCTGCGATGAAGTTCATCACGACGCCGTTGGTGAAATTGTCGACGACGGGCTTGAACGCGGCAGCCATGATGAAGGCCACCGCCAGCGCGATGACGTCACCCTGAAGCAGGAAGTCTTTGAATTCCTTGATGAGACCTTTGTTCACTGATTACGCCTCCTTGGTGCGGCGGCGCGGATGCTAGGCAGCGAAATTTACCTTCGTCAAGCAAAAAAATGACCCGAAAACGGGCGCTTACGAGAACGTCATTGCATGGCCGTCCGCGCCTGAGACCCTGGAGGGGTCCTTCTCAACGAAAGACGATCCCGGGCGCGGACCGGCACAGTGAATACGCTTGACGGGTGCCATCGCGATCACTACGCGTATTTCGCGCTCTCAGCCGGCGCGCCGATGACGGTTCGCGCTTCCGCGATGCATTCCGCGGCGGCCCCGGCGTAGGCCTCGGCGGCCGCTTCGTGCACCGGCGTCGCCATGACGTGGATCCCGGGCGGATCGGTGGTTTGACCGCACATCCAGCCCCGTTTGCCCATCGCTCCGGCGACGGCGCCCATGTCCACACCGGGCGCAGCCCACGAAAACGCGTAGAGCGGCGGCGAACCGTGTACACGCACACCCTCGATCGCCGTTAGCCCCGCGATGGTCTGCTCTTTCGCGCGCATGCTCGCCGCGGCGATCTCCCGGTAACCCTCGCGGCCGAGGAAATTCAGCGCCGCCCATGAAGCCGCGATCGCCCCGCCGGGCCGGGTCCCGGTGAACGTGAGCGACGAATACGTCCCGCTCGGCCAGTCGTCGAACGTGTAGCGGGCGAAATCGCGGTGGGCGCGTGTCCGGAAGCTCACGGTGGAGGCAGGTTTCGCGGCGAACCCGGACTTGTGCAGGTCTGCCGAGATCGATGTCACGCCAGGCAAGGAGAAGTCGAACAGCGGCACCTCGTACCCGCACTCGCGCACGAACGGCGCCAGGATGCCGCCGACGCAGGCGTCGACGTGCAGCCACAGATCGTGCTTCGCCGCGATCGCTCCAAGCTCCTGCACCGGGTCGACCATCCCCAGCGAGTAGCTCGGCGCCGAGGCGTACATACCGACGGTGTTCGGCCCGATGGCGGCTTCCAGGGCCGCCGGGTCGGCGCGAAAATCTGCTCCGACGGGCACCCGTTTCACCTCAAGCCCAAGCATGAACGCGGCTTTGTTCAGCGCCGGGTGGGCGGAATGCGGGGCGATGACCTGAGGCCGCGAGACCCCGCGCTTCTCTTTCTTTGCCCACTCCCGCAACGCAAACATCGCAAGGAAGATGCTCTCCGTGCCGCCGCTCGTGAAAATGCCGGCGGTTTCGTCGTCGCCACCCAGGAGCCCGCGCACCATGGAGAGCACTTCGTTCTCCATGCGGGCGATGCTGGGGAAGGCCCGCATTCCGAGCCCGTTCTCCACCAGGAACATGCCGAACGCCTCGCGCAACACGTCCTCGAGCTCGTCGTTGGCATACCAGACGTAGGCGCCGTGGCGGCCATGCTTCCAATCAAGGTCGTTCGCGCGCATGGCCGACATCTCTTCGCGCAGGACTGGCCAGCGATGGCCGCGGAGGGGCAGTTCCATTGGCATGCGCGGAGTCTACAGCCGCTCCGCCGCGTGCGACGGTACGCGCTTGCGGCTGAGGCGTAATCTCTCTGCGAATGGACGCCGAATTACTGGCAACGGCGCGCGCGGCAGCGACTCCGGACATCGTCAGCTGGCTGTTGGAACGCACTGACCCGGCGGCCCGGCACCTTGCCCTCCTCTACCTCGCCTTAGCGGCCGACGCCGGCGAACTGGCCGCCGCTCAGGCGGCAGCGATGGCCGCGGACCCGATCCGCGCCATCCTCGCGGCTCAGGAACCGGAGGGGTACTGGGTGAAGCCCGGCGGCGGCTACGGCCCGAAGTACACCGGTACCGTGTGGCAGGTCATCTTCCTCGACCAGCTCGGGGCTGACCCGGCCGATCCCCGTGTGCGCGCCGCCTGCGAGTACATCCTTGACCACACACAGGCGGTGAACGGCGGCTTCAGCTACAACGCGGCGCCACGCCGGCCGCCGCCCTCCGGCGCGGCGCCCTGCCTGCACGGCAATCTGCTCGCTGCGATGTTGCGGTTCGGCCTGGCCGATGACCCGCGCGTGGCCGACGCGGTCCGCTTCCTGGTCGATGCCGAGACGGCCGCGGAAGGCCACGTGTACTACCAGAGCAGCTACGCAGGTCCTACCTTCTCCTGCGGCGTAAACGGCAAACAGCCCTGCGGCTGGGGCGGTACGAAAGCCGTCATTGCGCTCGCCCGAGTCCCGGCGGAGTTGCGCACCACATCCCACGCCAGGGCGCTGCGCAAGGGCGTGGATTTCCTCCTCAGCGTTGACCCCTCGACAGCCCTTTACCCCATGACTCCGGGCACCACCAGGCCGAGCGGAACCTGGTTCAAGCTCGGCTTCCCGCTTGGCTACAGCGCCGATGTCCTCCAGGTCATGGAGGCGGTCTGCGAAGCCGGCGCCGCTGCCGACCCGCGGCTCGAACCGGCGGTCGCCTGGCTCCTTGCCCAGCGCACCAGGGACGGCCGCTGGCTCAACCGGAATGCCTATCACGGCAAACTCTGGACCGACTTCGAAAAGCAGGGAGCGCCCAGCAAGCTGGTCACGGTCAGGGCACTGCGCGTGTTGAAATTGGTGGCAGAGGCTACTTCCTGATCGGCGAAGCGAAGCGCACGCCGAAACCGTCCGGGTCCAGCACCGTGAAGTCGCGCAGACCGTAGTAACGGTCCGCGATCGGGTTGAACACCGGTGCGCTCAGCTCAAGAGCGAGCGCCCACTTCGCGTCAACGTCATCGACCATGATGCGCACATTGGCAGCCGGCCGCGCGGGGATCTCGCCGAGCTTCTGGCTCCCTTCTATGAGGAATTCGCAGCCCTCGAAGCGGAGGACGGCGAAGGCTTCTTCCTGGCGCTCAACCTGGAACCCGAGCGCCTGGTAGAACGCCAGCGAGCGGGCAAAGTCGCGGACGAAGAGTTCGAGGACGAGTTGTTCTGCAGCTGGATATGACGGCATGACTCCAGCCTACGGCTCGTAGCGCGCACCGTTCTGCGATCCGTGCTACGCTCGTTGCGAGCCTCGCACCCATTGGTGCACCCGTGCCCTACTCGTTTCTTTCGTTCGTTTGTTCGTCGTGAGTGAGCGTCAACCCGAGATCAGGCCACACCCCAAAACGCTCACATCACTAACGGAGTAGTCCTTTTTCTTTGTCTCTAAACCTTTCGAACCGACCTGCAATGGCCGGCCCTGATGCCGCACTGACCCCTGAAACCAGCGAAGGCGCGCCCACGTTCGCGGACCTGGGCCTCGTACCCGAGATCGTCGACACGCTCGACGGGCTGGGCATCACCGCGCCCTTCCCCATCCAGGCGATGACCATCGCCGACGCGCTTGCCGGCCGCGACGTCTGCGGCAAGGCGAAAACCGGCTCCGGCAAGACCCTGGCCTTCGGCCTGCCGGTCATCCAGCTCACCACCACCGCGCGCAAGCGCCGCCCCCACGCATTGATCCTCGTGCCTACCCGCGAACTCGCGAACCAGGTCGCCGACGAGCTGACCCCGTTTGCCGCCGCGCGCGACCTCTGGCTGACTGCCATTTACGGCGGAGCGTCCATGGTCAACCAGATCCGGGCGCTCCATGCCGGCGTCGATATCGTTATCGCCACGCCCGGGCGCCTGAATGACCTGCTCGAACGCAAGGAGATGTCCGTCGCCGACGTCTCGATGGTGGTACTCGACGAAGCGGACCAGATGGCGGATATGGGCTTTCTGCCCCAGGTGCGCGAAATCCTCGACCGCATCGAGGACCGCCACCAGACGCTGCTCTTTTCGGCCACGCTCGACGGCTCCATCGGCGAACTCGTCAAGCGCTACCAGCACGACCCGGTCACGCATGAAGTCCCTTCGGAGACCACCTCTGTGGAGACGCTGGACCAGCGCTTCATCGGCGTTGAGCGCGCGGACAAGATCCGCGTCGCCTCCGAAATCTGCACGGCCGCGAAGCGCTCCATCGTCTTCGTGCGCACGAAGCACGGCGCCGATCGACTGGCGCAGCAGCTCAGCCACATGGGCGTCCCGGCCGCGCCCATCCACGGGGGACTGAACCAGAACAAGCGCGAGCGCACGCTGGCGGCGTTCGCAGGCGGCCGCGCGCCCGTGCTCGTCGCGACGAACGTCGCGGCGCGCGGCATCCATGTCGACGGGATCGACACCGTGTTGCACTTCGACATCCCGGAAGACGCCAAGACGTACTTGCACCGCTCCGGCCGCACCGCGCGCGCCGGCTCGGAAGGCCTCGTGGTCACGCTCGTTTCACCCGATGAAGCGCGTGATGTGAAGGCCTTCCAGAAGGAAGCGGGGATCAACCTCTCGATCGTCCCCATGAAGCCCGGAGACGAGCGACTGCGGGACCTGGCATCCTTCGAACCCCCGGCGGCCCCGCCGGAACCGGAACCGAAGGCCACATTCCGCAACGTCCGCGGGCCCGTGCCGCGCCCGGGTGGCCGCAACGCCGGCCGGCGCCCGTTCCGGCCGCGCGAAATGAGCCCCGCGGAAGGCGGTTCCCGCCGTCATAACCGTGCGCCACGGCCGGCGGGCCGGTAGCGAATCTGGGACCCCGCACGGAAGAGAGCGGATCGTGTCTCAGCGAGACAGTCGCGGGAGAGCACTTCGCGCAGGCTGTCGCGTGCCTTCGTCGCTCAGCCGCGCACCGCTCTCTTCCGATCGCTGTCCCCTTGCGGACCGTGGTACAGTGTACTTACACAAAGTAAGGATAGACTCGTGCCGCCCGTTACCCTCTCCCGCCTGAACCACGCCGTCCTCTTTGTCCGCAACGTGGAGCGTTCCCTGGCGTTCTACCAGTCCGTGTTCGGCTTCGAGGTCATTGGCCGCGAGGGCGGCGGGCGCATGGCCTTCCTGCGAGCCGCCGGCGGAGAGAATCACCACGACCTTGGCCTCTTCGAAGTCGGCGAGAACGCGCCGCATGCCCCGCGCGGGGCGACTGGTCTGTACCACCTCGCCTGGGAAGTCCCCAACCTGGAAGACCTGGCGACAGCGCGTGCGACACTCGCGAACCTTGGTGCCCTTACCGGCCAGAGCGACCACGGCGCGACGAAGTCGCTTTACGCAGTAGATCCGGACGGCAACGAGTTCGAAGTGATGTGGATGGTCCCGCGCGAGCAGTGGGGCGAGTATGACCGTCGCGCAATCACCGCGCCGCTGAATCTCGAACGCGAGATTGCCGCGCGGGGGTAGTCCCCATCAGGCAGCCGCCGCGGCGGGTCCGCCGGCCGGCCGCCAGGTACGCCTGCCGGAGGCTTTGGCTTCGTACAGTGCGGCATCTGCCGCCTCGTAAGCCGCGCTGAAACTGGCTGCGGAACTCACTGGAGCCAGCCCTGCGCTGACGGAAACCCTGACAGCTCCGGCGGCAGTGTCCATCGTAAACGCCATGGACGAGACGAGTTCGTCCATTGTCTCTGCAACGAGCGGTGTGGCCTCTTGGAACAGTACGCCGAACTCTTCTCCGCCGAGGCGGCCAACGACGCCCGGAGCCGCAGCCGTCACAAGGCGACGAGCCACCTCAGCGAGCACGACATCGCCGGCGGAATGTCCGAACTCGTCGTTGACCCGTTTGAAGTGGTCTACATCAAAAAGCACCAGGGACCGGGGCTCCATACTCGCCGCTTCTTCCCACCACGCCCGGCGGTTGAGGACTCCGGTCAGCGCATCATGTCGGGCGAGGAACTCGGCCTCAAGCCGGAGTGCATCGAGACTCATCGCCTGTTCTTCAAGCACGAACGCGTTGGCCCGCAATGCCTCCATCGCCTCTTCGAGTTCCAGAGTCGCCTCCGCGGCCAGCTTCATCGCTCGCGTACGGCTTGAGAGGACAAGCCAGGATGCGAAGCCGAGCAGCGAGCTGGCGATGGTCCCAAAGAGGTAAATCAGCCGCGCCGTGCTCTTGCCCTCGCCGGCGAAGGCTGGGGAGCGCCCAAACGCAATGGTAAAGAGTTGCCCTTTCAGCGGCATCGGCCGGACATCTGAGAACCGATGGCCGCCGGGCGCAACTCCCTGCCCGGTCCCGTAGGCAAGCTGTGCCGGATCAGCAGTATCCCCCTTGAAGATGAATGTGGTTATCTCCGGGGTGCCGCCGCCCAGAATCCCGGCGAAGAAGTCCGCTGTGTGAAACGGCGCGTACACCCAGCCAAGCAGTGCGCTGCGGCGTCCTTCAACAGTGGACACGTCAGCACCCTTCGCATAGAACGGCTTCAACATGAGGAAGCCGTCTTCGCCCGTGCCACCAGTGAATATGATGGGATCGGAGATCGCGGTCCGACCGCTGTCCCGTGACCGCTCGGCAGCGAATCGGCGGAGATCTTCCGAAGCAAGGTCCAGGCCCAGGGCGTACCGGAAGGGAGCCTCTGGCTCCAGATAGGTGAGCGCGAATGCTTCGCTCCCGGACTGCCCGCCGGGGACCGGGTGAATCACGAACTCGGGGATCGCCGATTGCTGGTGCGCTTCAAACAAGCCCCGATCTGCTTCATTAACGCGGTAGATCACGCCGAGCCCAACAAGCCCCGGGTACCGAGCCGAGACATCGAGCGTGGCGGCAAACGCCGTCCACTCTTCGCGGGTGACCGATTCGGACGCGGCGAACAGTGCTACACCACCCGCAAGCACCTCGTCGTAACTGTTCACTCGCTCCTGGACCAGGTGCATCGTGTCGTCGGTCAGTTGGCGGTAGTGCGCCTCATCCAGGTCTTCGGCAGCCCGCTGGGAACTGCTTCCCAGAGAGATAGAAGCAGCAAGCCCGGCCGCCAGGAGGACGGCTGAGACCAACCAGGGTGCGCGAGAGCCGCTTGGAGAGCGCAGCACGCTACTCACCTAATCGTATTTCCCGGCCCCCGTTTGATGTATCGATCCGCGGTTGGAGCGGGCACATAGGGAGTGTCCCTTAGCCTGTTTACGCACGAGCCGCGCGGAACTTCACCGCTGCCGCGACAGCAGCCACTCCACGGCTGCGTCGCGAGTGCGAAACACATTCACCGCATTTCCTTCATCCATGCTGGCCAACTGGATGGTCTGCCTCGCGAGGCCGAAGAACTCGGGACGAGGCGTTAGAATCGCGATTCTCCAATTCCGGCCTTTCACACGCTCGGCTGACCGTTCCACCGCATGAACAATCCCGCTGATCGCAGTCGCATCGGTGAAATCCAGGAGAAAACGATCGCGCAGCGGCGGTGCGCTCATCAGCCCGGCCCGAGACTCCCATCCCCTCGCATCGAGAGCGCCCGAAAAGCGCAGTTCGCGGTACTCCGCATGCTCGACGACTTTGAATGGCAAGGCAGAACCCCCTCGGCTGGCGCCGGTGCGGCTGCTGGATCAATGCGTGACATTCTCATTTGTTGATGGCGCGGGCCCGGTCCACGAGGGCACTCATTTCCGTCCGGAGGGGCATGCTCGGCTGCCGCCGATGGCTAGCCTCTGAGAACCTCGCTTATACGGTTCGCTAGCGTCTCCAGCGTGTACGGTTTGGCAAGGAAGGCGACTTCCGACTGGTGTATGCCCCGCTTGAGCAGCGTGTCGTCTGTGTAGCCGCTGGTGAACAGCACCTTCAGGTCCGGGAGATACTCGTGCACTTCCTCGGACAGTTGCCGTCCGTCCATCCCGGGCATTACCACATCAGTGAGAAGGAGGTCCGGACGGAAGCCTCCCCCGATGAGTTGAGCGGCTTCGATGCCACTCGCAGCGGTTATCACCACGTAACCGTGACGCTTCAGTGCCTTCTCCACCATCCGCCTGACGCTGGCTTCATCTTCGACCACGAGAATGGTCTCGCGGCCGGCGCTCGAGCCTGACCGCTCACCCGCTACATCCTCGGCAGGAGCGGTGACGCTGGGCAGGAAGATCCGGAAAGCCGAGCCTTCGCCGGGCCTGCTCCGGACCTCGATGGAGCCGCCGTTCTGGGCCACGATCCCGTGCACAACGGAGAGGCCCATGCCCGTGCCCTGGCCAATGTCCTTCGTCGTGAAGAAGGGCTCGAAAACGCGAGCGCGGACTTCGTCGCTCATGCCCGTGCCGCTGTCCTCCACGGTCAGAAGTACGCCTGGGCCTGTCTCTCGCCCACACTTTTCAGCCGGAGCGAAGGCCTGGAGCGAGGTGGAGATCGTCAGCTCGCCGCCCCGCGGCATAGCGTCGCGAGCGTTCACCACCAGGTTCATCAGCACCTGGACGAGCTGCCCGGGGTCGATCCTGACGTTCGCCCCGGTAGCGCCCAGCCTGGTCACAACCGCGATGTCTTCGCCGACGATGCGCCGCAGCATCTTCTCCGTGTCGGCGACAACAGAGTCGACTTCGACAACGCGCGGGTCGGAGATCTCCCGGCGCGAGAACGCGAGCAGTTGGCGGGTCAGTGCACTCGCCCGTTCCTGGGCCGCACGAATTTCGCCCAGCAGGTCCCGCGCCAACGGGTCTTCTCCCAGGGCGGTGTCCAGGAGTTGCGCGGCCGTCGAGATGACCGTGAGCAGGTTATTGAAATCGTGCGCAACGCCGCCCGCAAGCTCGCCGATCGACTGCATCTTCTGCGTGTGACGCAGCTGTGCTTCCAGCTCCCGCCGGCGCGTGACGTCCTCGGCGACGCCTGCGATGCGCACCACCTCGCCTGCAGCGGCTGTCACCGGAAAGGCGCGATCGTGGATCCAGCGGACCTCGCCGTCGGGACGGAGGATTCGGTATTCCTCGTCGTACTGCCCCACGGCCTGGAGGCGCATGCGTTCGCTGACGCGCTCGCGATCTTCGGGGTGGATCGCGAAGAGCCACTGCAGCGGGTCGTCGTAGAGCGAGTCCGTGGTCCGGCCCCACACCTTCTCGTATCCCGGACTGATGTAGACGATCTCGGTCTTGTCCACATCGCTCAGCCAGAAGACCTCATCGATAGTCTCGGCGATCTGGCGAAAGCGGAGTTCGCTGGTGCTCAACCGCGTTGCTGCCTCGTGCGCCTCCGTGATGTCCTGCACCGTCCCGAAGATCTTCGCACTCCTGCCCGCCGCGTTCGGCTCGCCCAGTGCATGGCACACCAGCCAGCGCCAACCTTTAACCCCGTGCCACCAGCGGAACTCGTAGGAAAACACCGCCTCGTCGTAGTACGCGCGCTCAATCGCGTTCGCCACGGCTTCGCGGTCCTCCGGGTGTACCCAGCGGGAGAAGTCATCGAACGTGCCGCGAAAGTCTTCGCAACCCAGCAGCTCGTACACCTGCGTGGTCCAGGTGATGGTCTCCGCGGCGAGGTCTGCCTGCCAGAGGGCCATCCGAGAGGCTTCGAGGGCGAGCGACACGCGGCGGCGCGTGGTCTCGAGTTGGTTCAGGCTGCCGCTGTGGTCCTCGCCTTGCGGGAGGACGACCGGAGTGCTCGACATCACAGGTCTCGTGGGCTGAATCGTGAGGAGGCGGCACGCCCCACGGGCCTGCCACGATTTTCGACGACGCGCGCGTGGCGGTGTATCAGGGCCTTCCCTAGGAATCGGCGAACAGGCGCGCGGCCTCGGCGAAGGCCTCGAACAGCCTTCGAGCCTGTCGGCGCTCCGGGCTGTCCTCCGCCGCAAGCGCCATGTTCTCCGGGTGCCACTGGACCCCAAGCATGAAGCGCGCGCCCGCCAACTCCACTGCTTCAATCACGCCGTCGGCCGCGCACCGGCCGGTTACCACCAGCCCGCGCCCGGTGCGCGATGGGTCCAGTGCCTGGTGGTGGCGTGAGTTGGTCTCCACGCGCGTTTCGTCGAGCCCCGCCGCCATCGCCGAGCCGCGCACCAACTCCACGGCATGAAACGCCCGCCATTTGTCTTCCTGTTGGCGGCCGTCACGATGAGATTCGCCGATGTCCTGCAGGAGTCCGCCGCCCCGGTGGACGTTCAACACCTGCAGACCGCGGCAGATTGCCAGCACAGG
>CAYTBM010000092.1:0-11352 GCA_964436025.1 uncultured Anaerolineaceae bacterium | reverse complement strand
ACGACGGATTCGCCGTTCTGGTTGGTGGTGATGACTTTGATGGTCGCGAGGCCGTTCTCGACGGAGACGACTTCGCCCTTGGCGGTGAGGGTATCGCCCGGCCAGACCTGCTTGGTGAAGCGGACGCCGTACTTCTTCAGCGCGGTCGGACCAAGCCAGTCGGTGAGCATTCGGCCGGTGAGGCCCATCGAGAGCATGCCGTGGGCGAAGACGGAGGGGTAGCCGGCCATGTTTTGGGCTGCGCCTTCGTCATGGTGCAGCGGGTTGAAGTCTCCGCTGGCGCCGGCGTATTTCACGATGTGGCTGCGGTTGACCTTTTCGATCACGACCTGTTCGCGGGTGTCGCCAACTTTAAGTGTCATCTCAGGCTCCTACTGCTCGACGGCTTTTTCGGTCTGGACACCGACGCTGGTGGCGGTGACACAAAGGACGCCGTCCTGGTTGCGGTACTCGGTGATGGATTCGGAGAACTTGAGCTTGCCGCCGCGGCGCCCTTCCTTTTCCCAGCTCTTGCCGGGCTTCTGTGTGACGGTGAGGGTATCGCCGACGTGGATGGGGTGGTGGTACTCGTAGTGCTGCTCGGCGTGGAGGCCGCGGCCGAGACCACCGCCTCCACCGCCGCCTTCAGCGCGCGGCGCGGCGGGTTCTTTGCGCGGCCGGGTGAGGTCCAGCGGGTAGTTCGGCTGCCAGTGGGCGCTGCACTGCACGAACGTCGGTGGAGTGACTATGCCGCCGACGGCCTTCGTCGCCGAGTGGTTCGGGTCCGAGAATTCGGGGCGAATGTCCAGCACGGAACGGGCGAAGAGCATGACCTGGGTGCGGTCGACCGGGAATTCGAATCCCTCGTCTGCCATGTGGGTCTCCTGATGCAACTGGATTGCGTCAGGATGGTAGCGATGGGCTCCAAGGGTCGCAAGGAAGCTCGCTTGCGAGGCTGGCGCCGGGCGGTCGGAGGTGGGTTCGCGGTGCGCTGTACTTCCGCCCGGGGCGTTCTGTGACGTCAGCGCTGGTCTTTCTTGACCTGGCCCGGTGGGATACTCGAGCCGGCTGTTGCCGGGGTGTCCTTTTTGGCTCGTCCCGGTGCTTGCGGCTGAGCGGCGTTCACGGCGACGGGCTTGTTCCTTCCGGGGGCGTTTCCGGAGTTCCCCGGCTGCTTCGATTCGGGAACGGCAGGCTTGGGGGCCGGCGCCGGGGCGGTCGGCGTGGCCGTGGGCGGCGTTGCCGAAGGCGAGGCCGCTCGTGCCGGAAGCTCTTCCACCTGTGCGTTGCTCACAGCCTGCACTGATGTCACGAGCGGGGGCACGGCGACAGGGCCAGGCGCCGCGACAGTGGCCGTCGGCTCCGGTGAAGCCAGTGGCACGCTGGGCTGTGGGAGGGCGGGAACAGGGGCAGAGTTGGGCGCTGTTGCCGCGGCGACGTACGCCGGCGCTTGAACGGCAGGTTGCGGCGCGACTTCCGGTGCGGCGGTCGCGGTCTCCCGGGAAGGCTCGTCAAGGACAGCGACCGCTTCAGGCGGTTGCTCGACATGGTAGCCAGCGAACGAAAGCAGTTCCGGCGACGAGGGCAACGTCAGCGACAGCCCAACCGCTCCAGCGAGCAGGCTGGCGCCGGCAACGGTAAGCGGCCATGGCGGCCGGTTCCGCGGCAACATGAGCTGTCTGGCTGGCCTTCTCCCCACGCCCTTAGCCTCTGCCGTTTTTCCTCTCCGTCCAATCCGGAAGAACCCTTAGGGGATGGGGACCGGCGTCTCCGCCATCAAGCGTAGACTGGGCTCCCATGGACAACGGCGGCTACTGTGACACCCGATTCGAACTGCTCCGCCAGGCGTTCGTGCGGAACTTCGCGGAACACGGCGAAATCGGCGCTGCTGTCAGTGTAGCCTTCGAAGGCGAGGTCGTAGTCGACCTCTGGGGCGGCTACCAGGACGCAGGACGGACCGTCCCATGGGCGCAGGACTCCATCGTGAACGTCTGGTCGGTGGGCAAGGCCGTCACGGCTATCTGCCTGCTCCAACTGGTCGAGCGCGGCGAAGTCGAGTTGGACCAGCCGGTCGCGCGTTACTGGCCGGACTTCGCACAGGCGGGCAAGGCGGCGATCACCGTGCGCACGCTCATGGCGCACCAGGCGGGGCTGCCGGCGGTTTCGAAGCCGCTCCCCGCCGGGTACAACCTCACAAATTGGGAGGGGATGTGCGCGGAACTCGCGGAGCAAGAGCCGTTCTGGAAGCCGGGCACGAAGTTCGGTTACCACACCAACACATTCGGCTTCCTCCTCGGTGAAATCGTACGGCGCGTCGACGGCCGGCCAATCGACCAGTACCTGCGCGAGGAAGTGGCCGGTCCGTTGGAGGCCGCGTTCCACTTTGGTCTCGGGCCCGAGGTGGACCCCTTTGTGGCTGAGTGGGTGCCCTACGTGCCGGAGCCGGGAGAAGCGAGCGAACGCCCCTGGCTGGAGAAGGACCCGGCGACTCTCGAAGGCGTGGAGTTGGCACGGGTGCTGGCCTACCGCAACCCGCCGGGCAGTCCTGAGTTGGGCGTGAACAGCCGCACGTGGCGGGCATCGGTCTACCCTTCGACGAGCGGCCACGGGAACGCCCGCGCGTTCGCGAGGATATTCGGTGCGCTGGCCTGCGGCGGTGATTTCGGTGGGAAGCACGTGTTGGAACAGCGCGTCATCGAGGAGGCGCTCACGGTGCACTCGGACGGAGAAGACGTGATCCTGGGGCGGCCGAACCGGTTCGGGCTCGGTTTCCAGCTCACAAACCCGGGAATACGCCCGCTGGGACCGGGTCTCCGGAGTTTCGGACACTACGGGAACGGAGCAGTGCTGGGGTTCGCCGACCCGGACAACCATCTCGCTTTCGGCTACGTCTGCAACCGCGCCGGCCGCTCGTGGCGGGACCCCCGCAACATCGCGCTGGTGGACGCGGCCTACGCATCGATCGGGCAGTAGCCACCGGCTCAGCCGAATCCTTCGCCCCCGGACTGCCCCGTGAATACCGCGTGGATTCCAGGCGAAATGCGGACGCCACAGGGTCCGTTTCCGGAATCTCCGTGGCCGGAAGGTGGCAATCTCGTAACTCCCCATCCTCTAACGCGCTTCTGATGCACAGGCAATCCCGTTCTACCGTCATTCATGATGGCAGCGCCTTGCTGACCGAAAGGGCATACCCGGCGAAAGCCGGGGACGCAAAGCCACGGGTCCTCACGCAGAGCCGAAGGACAGCCGGGCCACCGAAGCACTCGGAGCTCCAGTACCCCTGGAGGTCATTCGAATGCCCAGCACCCTCAGTTCCCGGTCTCTCCGGGCAACGCTTTTCGCCTTTGTTGCCGCGATTGCGCTCGCCGCTCCCTTCCTTTCGGCCTCCGGGCCGGCTGAAGCGCGTGCGGTCTGGTGCTCCGGCGACCCAACCATCCTCGTCAATGGCAACGCTGTCTCCGTCACCGTGCACGTGCCTGTTGACCGCCTCCGGGACCTCGACTACGTCGAAGTTGTCTTCCACGTCCCGGCCAATGCCGATGTGACGCTCCTCCTCAACGACAGCCTCCTTCTTCCCGCGAAGACGAGCTTCGTCAAGGACCAGCCCGCTCAGCGCGGTCTCTTCGGGACGGACATCCCGGTCGAGATCATCGCCCACAACCGCGGGCCCGCCATGCCAATTGCCGCCACCACCATCGCGGTCGGGCGCGGCACCACCCTCTGGAAGGAAGGCACCTCGTCTCAGCCGCTCTGGGTGACGACGCGGGGCCTGCTTAACCTCCGCCTCTTCTGACCCTTCCCCGAAGGGCCGAACATTTAAGGGTGCGGCCTCCCTCGCGGGGGCCGCGCTCTTTGCCATCCTTAAGGAGTGTGTAGTCCCGCGTGGAAGGAAGCCGGCGCAGCGAACGCATGGTCTGGGTGGCCGTCATTGGCGCGGGCGTCCTCGCGGCGCTCACAGTCGCATGCCTGGCAGCATTCGAACCTGGCCTGAGCCGCGAACAGGCCCTCTTCGTCGCCCTGCTCGCACCCCTGATCGTGCTCGGCCGTGTCTTCCCTATCCAAATCGCCTACCGGCGCCGAATGGTTACCGACACGGCGCCGCTCTTCGCCGCTTGCCTCGTCCTGCATCCGCTAGCCGCGGCCCTGGTCTCCGGCATCGCGATCTTCGGCGCCGAAATCGTTACTGGCCGCCGCACCCGCATCGACCCTCGCCAGCTCATCTTCAACTCGAGCCAGGCACTTCTCGGCGTCGCCGCCGGCGCCATCGCATTTGAGGCCATCGCCTCTGGCCGCCTTCCTTCCGAGTCGGCCTCCGTAATGGTGGCCGTCGCCGCCGCCGCCGTGATCATGGCAGCCGTCAACGACATCCTGGTCTTCTCCGTCATCTGGGCCCAGACCGGCGTCCGCTTCGACCGCATGGTCTGGGACTTCGTCCGCGGACGGACGGACCTCCCGCACGATGCCGCCCTCTACCTCGCTGGCCTTGTCGCCGCTCTCCTCGGCAGCATCCACCCCTGGCTCCTGCTCCTCGTCGCCGTCCCCTTGCCTGTCCTTTTCCGAGCCATGCGAAACCAGGTCGCCCTCCGTCAGCAGACGAAGGAGGCCGTCATCCAGCTCGCGGACATCGTCGACGAACGGGACCCGTATACCTTCGGCCACTGCAAGCGCGTCGCCGATTTCTCGCGGGACGTCTGCCGCCAGCTCGGCCTCCCCCATGACCTCTCCGAAGAGATTGTGCTCGCCGCCCGCGTCCACGACGTCGGCAAAATCGGCATCCGCGACGCCGTCCTCCTCAAGCCCGGCCGCCTGACCGACGAAGAGTTCGCCCACATCAAGGAACACCCCGACATCGGAGCCCGACTCACCGCGCGCTTCCCGGACTTTTCCCACGGCACGCGCTACATCCGCCACCATCACGAAAAATTCGATGGCTCGGGTTATCCGATGGGCCTGAAGGGCGCCGACATCCCTCTCGGTGCGCGCGTCATCGCCGTCGCCGACACCTACGACGCGATCACCAGCAGCCGCCCTTACCGCGAAGGCCTCTCTGACGAGACCGCCCGCCTTGAGATGGTTCGCGTCTCCGGCACCCAGTTGGACCCCGAAGTCCTCCGCGCCTGGTTCGGCGCCCGCGGCTGGGAATGGCCCGAAGCCCCCGTGGTCGCAGCCCCCGCTGGCGCCATCGTCAACGAACCCGCCGCCGCCTGAGCACTTGCCGCCGCTGGTACTATCCCCGCCACACAGGGGATCGCCATGACCTTCGACGAATTCATCGGGATGAAGTTCCACAAGGATGCCGATGGCCGTTCCGTGGGGACGGTGGAGGTGGAGCCCCACCACTGCAACCCAACCGGCAACATCAACGGCGCTCTCTTCCTTTCGATGGCAGACAACCTCTCGACCGGGGCGGCGAACGACGCGTACTTCGCGAAAACCGGCGAACGGAAGTTCATGGTCGGCATCGATGTGCACGCGGTAATGTTGGCGAACCAGGTGGGCGGGACGGTGACGGCGGTTTCGAAGCCCGTGCGGGTAGGGCGGCGGGTGACGGTGATCCGGACGCAGGTGTTCGGTGACGGCGGACTGCTAATGGCCGAAGTGACTTCGACGCACGTGCCAACATAGGATCGAGGGACGCAGGCGGGGATGGTCCGCATGCCATTGCGCATTCTCGGGGGACGACGATGACGCACATCGACCAGGCACTGAGCATGCTGGGCGGCTGCGGGCCGGAGTTCGGCAGCATTGGCCTTTCGAATCACGGGCCGATGGCCGCCGAGGCCCTCGTCGCGCTAGGCCGGGGTGACGCGGTGGAAGACTGGGTCGCGAAGTACCGCAAGCGACTGGATGAACGGCCGGCGAACGTGGAACGCATTGAACCTGCGAACTGGGAAGCGGCGCTGGGGCGGTTCGAGCGCGTATCGGACTGGGAGGACTTTTTCGCCGCGGAACTGGATTCGGCTCCGTGGCGTGAACTCCTCGACACGTGGGTCCCGCGGCTTGCGGTCGGCATGATGGCCGGTGCGACGCACGGGTTGATTCGAACGGCGCACGCGGTCCGCAGCCTTGCGGCGAACGAAAACGAGCCGTTGCGGCGGGCGGAGTTGATCGCCGGGCTGGCCTACTGGGCGGCTCGCTACCAGGCGATGCCGGGCTCCCCCCGGCCGACTGAGCCACGGCTGGCATCGGCGGCGTTGCCGGTGATACCCATCATGCCTCTCGACCTTCGGAACTCCCGCCCGACCACCATCTTCTCCGCCGTGGCGGAACTCGATGCCTACTCTCCGTTCGCCGACGTCATCAACATGGCTGCACCGGGCGACGACCTGGCCGCCTGGATTTCCGACCTCACCACGACCATGGTTCAGGCGTATCTGCAGAACGTCGGCTCCAACACTATCGCCTACGTGCATACTGTCACGGCGCCCAGTGCTTTGCGTATGCTCGTGCCGCACGTCAGTGAAGCCAGCGCACGCGTGGCCGCTCGTTACGCCTGGCAGGCCTGCGCCGCGATCCACTCCCGGAGTCACAACCCCCACGAGGTCACTCTGCCCGACCACGAACCGGGCCGCGACGAACTGATTGACCTGTGCGTCATTTCAGGTGACGAGCACGCGATCAAGTTCACGGAGGCGTGCCTGCGCGAGTACGCGCTGAGTCCGGACCCGGCGTTTCTTGCCGGGCCGCTGCAGGCGAGCACCCGGCATCGCCGGGGGTAGGAAGTGCTGAGGGTTTGCGTCGTGCGGCCCAGACCGGCGGGGCCGCGGGTTCGGGCAGCGGCGAGGGCCGTCGTCCCGGAGTTTCCGCCGAGAGTGGCGGGCCACGGATCCAGTGAGTGCTGGTATCGTTCGCCCACACCTCGGGAGGACGCATGAACTTCGGCCTGCACATCGGACAACAGAACATCTCCATGGCGGAGATGCGGAAGACGTGGACCTGGGCAGACTCGGCCGGGTTCGACTGGGTAGACGTGTGGGACCACTTCTATGAGGCGCCGCCCGTCGACGGGAACGGAAGTTGCTTCGAGGCGACGACATGCATGGCGGCCATGGCCTGCGAGACGAAGAATGTGCGCATTGGCGTGCTCGTCCTGGGGATGAATTACCGGCACCCCGCGGTGCTGGCGAACGCGCTGACGACCATTGACCACCTGAGCAGCGGCCGGCTGGAGATTGGGCTCGGGGCCGGATGGCACCAGCCCGAGTACAACGCGTACGGCATCCCGTTCCTGCCGATTGGACAACGGATGGACATCCTCGAGGAGGGTGTGCAGGTCGTGCGGATGCTCACGACCCAGGACCGGTCGGACTTCGCGGGGAAGTACTACACCCTCAGCAACGCCGCTTGCTATCCGAAGCCCGTGCAGAAGAGGCCGCGAATCTGGGTCGGTGGGAACGGCGAGAAGCGGACACTGCGCATTGCGGCCCGGCACGCGGACGGCTGGAATACGCCGTATCCGTCGGTCGACGAGTTCAAGCGGCTTTCGGGCGTGCTGGACCAGTGGTGCGAGAAAGAGGGCCGCGATCCGTCGACGATAGAGCGGAACGTGAACCTCAGCTTCCACATGGCGGCGACGCAGAAGGACCTGGTGCGGACCGAAGCGCAGTACCGGGAGACGTGGGGGCCGGCCAGCGACGCGATGAGGGGGCGCGGAGTGGTGCTCGGTCTGCCGGAGCAGGCGATCGACCTGGTGGGTCGTTTCAAGGACGCCGGGGCGGCCCGCGTGAACATCGCGCAACGGCCCCCGCTGGACTGGGACGGGCTCCAGGCATGGGCCAGCGAAGTCATCCCGGCGTTCGCGAAGTAAGCGGGGCGCTACCGCCCTGGGAGCCCGGCACGTACGATCGGTGACGTGGGCACACCAAGGCGCATCGCCGTCCTCGGTTCGACCGGATCGATCGGCACGCAAACGCTCGACGTGATCCGGCAAGCGCCGGAGCACTTCGCCGTCGATTCGCTCGCTGCCGGCCGGAACCACGTGATGCTGGCCGAGCAGGTGCGGGAGTTCCGGCCGAGGCGCGCATCGTGGGCAGGCGAGCCGTCCGCGGAGTTGGCCGCGGCGCTCTCAGAGACGGGCTGCAGGTTCGCTTCGACCGAAGATCTGGCACTGGGGTGTGACGTGCCGCTGATCGCCACGGCCGGCGCCGCGGGGCTGTTCCCCACGCTCGCCGCACTGAAGGCCGGCATGCCGGTGGCCATCGCGAACAAGGAAGTCCTGGTGATGGCCGGAAACATCGTCCGCAAGGCGATGGCCGCGGGCGGGGGGCGGCTTCACCCGGTGGACAGCGAGCACTCTGCGATCTGGCAGTGCCTGTGGGGCGAGGAGACGCACGGCATCCGCCGAATCCTGCTGACGGCAAGCGGTGGGGCGTTCCGTGACTACGATGCCGGCCGGCTGGCGGGGGTGACCGCTGAACAGGCGCTTAACCACCCCACATGGAACATGGGACCCAAGATCACCGTTGATTCCGCGACACTGATGAACAAGGGCATGGAGACAATCGAGGCGATGTGGCTGTTCGATGTCCCCATGGAGAAAGTGGAAGTCGTCCTGCACAGAGAGTCGATCGTCCATTCCCTGGTCGAGTTCAGTGATGGTAGCGTGAAGGCGCAGCTCGGGGTCCCGGATATGCGGCTGCCCATCCAGCTGGCCCTTGCCTATCCGGAGCGGATGCCGGCGCCACCGATGCCCGCACTCGACCTGGCTACAGTCGGGACGTTGCACTTCGGCGCCCCTGACATGGAGCGATTCCCGTGTCTGCGGCTGGCGATGGATGCCGGGCGGCGCGGCGGGACCTTCCCCTGCGCGATGGCGGCGGCCGATGAGGTGGCAGTGGAGCGGTTCATGGCGGGCGAGGTGGGCTTCCTCGATATCCCGAGAATCGTTGAGGCGGTGCTGGAGAAGCACGAGAACACAGCCGATCCTGATCTGGAGACCGTCCTCGCGGTCGACCGGCAGGCGCGGGAAGAAGCCCGCATGGTGAAAGCAGGGGTGCCCGTTTGATTTTCCTCGCGTTCGATGGTGTCGCGGTCCTCCGGGCAGCTGTGCCGTTCATCAGCCTGCTGCTGATCCTGGTGCTCATCCACGAGTTCGGGCACTTCCTGGCGGCGAAGGCGTTCGGGATCAAGGTGCTGGAGTTCGGCGTCGGTTTCCCTCCGCGCGCGAAGACGCTGTTCACGAAAGGCGAGACCGAGTACACGCTGAACTGGCTGCCAATCGGCGGGTTCGTCCGGCTGCTGGGCGAAGAAGATCCATCAGACCCACGTTCGCTGGCGGCAGCGCCGAGATGGCAACGCCTGGTCGTGATGGCGGCCGGCGTGATCATGAACTTTGTGCTTGCGCTGTTCCTCATGGGCGTGAGCTTTATGGTGCCGCGCGACCGTGCGCTCACGCAGGCCCAGATCGTGGAAGTCGCGCCCGGTTCACCGGCCGCCGAGGCGAAAATCGAAGGCACTATGCGCGATGGAACCGCGCCGGTGCAGGGAATCCAGCCGGGCGACCTTGTGATCGAGGTCGAAGGCCGCGACATCGCGAATACCAGCGAAATGGTTTACGCGAACCGGCTGAACCTGGGCGAGACGCAGGAGTGGACGATCATCCGGGCCGGATCGACGCTGACTGCCCACGTCTACGCGCGCTGGCACCCGCCGGCCGGGCAAGGGCCGACGGGCGTGCGCATCGGCGCGCCGCAAACCTGTTCAGTGAACGACGAGGGCGAGCCGGTCAACTGCCAGCTGAAATATCCGCAGACTGAGTCTGTTTCGTACCCGCCGTGGGAGGCGTTCCCCAAGGGCGCGCAGTCGTTGATGGACACGATGGTCCTGACGGTGAACGAGATCCGTGTGCGTGTGGGCGGTGGAGGCGGCGCCTCGGTTAGCGATGACCAGCCGGCGTTCACGGGGCCGGTAGGCATCGCCGACACCACTGGCACCTTGATCAAGGAAGCGGGCTGGCGTTCGCTGATCGAGTTCGCGGCGCTGCTGTCACTGAACCTGGCGATCTTCAACGCACTTCCCATCCCGATGCTGGATGGCGGCCGCATGTTCTTCGTGGTGCTGGAGATCCTCCGCGGCGGACGGCGGATATCGCCAGAAAAGGAAGCGCTGGTGCACTTCGCTGGGTTCGCGTTGATGATGGCGGGGGTGCTGGTGGTGACGTATTTCGATATCGCGCGTCTCGTGACGTAGGGTGTTCACGGCGATTTTCGTGTCGCTGTTCGTGTCGGCCTGGCTGATCCTTGGTTTTTTGCCGTGGCTGGCGTTTTCGGTGGCCACAAGAGGGCACGCGGGACTGGGGATGCTGCCGTTGTGCTTGCTGGCGGCCGTGGTGGCCGGGCTGGCGGTGCCGGTGCTTGGGAAGGATGACGGCGACGGCATTTGGCTGAGCATGGTCGCGGCGCTCGTGGCGCCTGCGCTGCTGATGGCGGCGCGGCGTTTCGCCCTGCCAGCGAGGCATCCCGCGGTGACGCCGGCGAGGACGGAATGAAGCCGCTCGCGCTCTCGACGATGTACGCGCAACAGGAACGGTTCGCTGACGGCGCCGTGTTCGCGCGGTTCGCTGCGGACGCGGGATACGAAGCGATCGAGGTGAGCCATTCGACGCCGATGGAGAAGATCGAGGCCATCGCGGCCGCAGGTCTGCTCCCCGTAACGTCGTTCCACGCGCCGGCGCCGTATGTGAAACGGTCTAACGGTCGAGGCAATTCGAGCGCGAACCTGGCGGCGGTTGACCGGGACGAACGGCGCGCCGCCCTGGAGTACACCTCGCTGAGCATGGAGTGGGCCGCGCGGCTCGGGGCGCGGGCGCTGGTAGTGCACCTGGGGCAGGTGAGCGACGTGCGCGAGCAGTTCGACGAGGAGCTGGCGATGAGACGGATGTTCGACAGCGGCGTGATGGAGCTTGAGCGATTCGGGGAGTGGCGGGACGCAGTGATGCGGCGACGGACGAAGGAAGCCGGGCCGTACGTCGAAGCGGCCCGGCGATCGCTCGAAGAGCTGGTGCGGATTGCAGAGCCCGCGGGCATCGTAATCGGACTCGAAAACAGGTACCACTACCACGAAATCCCGTCGCCGGACGAGTACGAGGTCCTCTTCGACGGGTACGCCATCGAGCAGGTTGGGTACTGGCATGACGTCGGGCACGCGGAAGTGCTGGACCGGCTGGGATTCATCGACAAGCGGGTCTGGCTGGAGAAGTGGAGTCACCGGATCGTGGGAGCGCACCTGCACGATGTGTCGGGGATTGGGGACCACCGCTCGCCGGGCGACGGGGACGTCGATTGGTCGTATGTGGTGGCAGGCGTGGGTGGGTTGCCGGGTTACACGTTGGAGATCAATCAACATCAGACTGAGGAGCGGGTGCGGGGGGCCGTG
>CAYTBM010000091.1:0-11403 GCA_964436025.1 uncultured Anaerolineaceae bacterium | reverse complement strand
TCGTCGCCGTTGGAGGCGACCTCGGCGGGCCGGTCATCCAGGACCTCTCGCTGCGCTATCCCGGCTTCGTTGAACGTCTCGTGCTCTTCAACAGCCCGCTCCCGTTCGTGGCGGACAAGATGGAAGGCATGCGCACCCGCGCACCGCGCGACGCCGCTGACTACTTCGTACGCCAGGGCCGAGAACCCGACGCCCTCGCCGCCGAGCTCGCGGACGAAGGCATGCGCCGCCGCTACATCGCCACCTTCTACACCTCGCGCTTCTGGGCACACCCGGGCTCGTTCGACCGCGAGGCCGTCGACTTCATGACCGAACCCTGGGCCGACGGCGCTAAAATGCGCGCCTCCTTTGGGGCATACGAAAGCGGATTCAACCCCGCTGCCCGCTCCGGTCCCAGCGCCATGGCGGCGCCGAACCCTACCCCGACGATGATCCTCTTCGGCACGAGCGACCACGTCCTCTACCCGGATTACGACCGCATGGCCGCGGTGGTCTTCCCGAACCACATCGGCCCCTTCCTCCTGCGCGATTGCGGCCACTTCGTCCAGTGGGAAGCGGCCCACGCCCTCAACAGCGCCATCATCGCCTGGTGCGGCGACGCTCCGAGCCGCGGCTGACCAGGACCCGAACCGTCCCCCGCCGAAAGGTCAGTGAGTGGGTGGCCCCGCCCAGGCCGCGCGGCAGACTTCGGTGCGCGCCTGCGTACCACTCCTGACACAAAGCTGTCAGCAGTTGTCTAGAACACTCGTTCTACCACCTGCTATACTCGCTTCTGGCCTGCCGCCATCCCGGCTACACTCATGTGCCCGAGCGTTCGGCCCGGTCATCCATCCTCTCGGAATTGCACGTGCCCCTCGACCACATCCTCGTCCGCGGCGCCCGCGAGCATAACCTGAAGGACATCACCGTCCGTATCCCGCGGGATGAACTCGTGGTCATCACCGGCCTCTCGGGCTCCGGCAAATCCTCCCTCGCCTTCGACACCATCTACGCCGAGGGTCAGCGACGCTACGTCGAATCCCTCTCCGCCTACGCCCGCCAGTTCCTCGGCCTCATGGAGAAACCAGACGTCGACCACATCGACGGCCTCTCGCCCGCCATCTCCATCGACCAGAAGTCCACCTCGAACAACCCCCGCTCCACCGTCGGCACAGTCACCGAGATCTACGACTACATGCGCCTCTTCTGGGCCCGAGCCGGTCGCCCCCACTGCCCCCAGTGCGGCCGCCCCATTGAACGCCAGACGGTCCAGCAAATCGTCGACGCCACCCTCGCCTACCCGCCCGGCTCTCGCCTCCTTCTCCTTGCTCCGGTCGCCCGCGCGAAGAAGGGCGAACACGCCGGCGTCTTCGACGAGGCTCGCCGCGCCGGCTTCGTCCGCGTCCGCATAAACGGCGAAGTCAAAGACCTCGACGAGCAGATCGCCCTCGACAAGAAGAAGCGGCACGACATTGACGTCGTCATCGACCGCCTTGTCGTCCCCGAGCCCGGCACCGACGCAACCGCCACCAGCCGCATCGCCGATTCCGTCGAACAGGCGCTCAAGGTTGGGCAGGGCGTCATGCTCGTCGCTCACGCCTCCGGTAACGAGCCCGAGAGAATCTTCTCGGAGCACTTCTCGTGCGCCTATGACGGCACCAGCATCGGCGAAATCGAGCCCCGCACCTTCTCGTTCAACAGCCCCCACGGCGCCTGCCCCAAGTGCACCGGCCTCGGCGTCGAGATGCAGATCGACCCCACCCTCGTCATCCCCGACAAGACGAAGTCTCTCGCCGGCGGCGCCGTCGAACCCTGGTCGAAATCGCCGAGCGTCGCCGGCTGGTACATGCGCCAGCTCGAAGCCGTCGCCGAAGACCAGGGCTTCTCCGTTGACCAGCCGGTCGGCGAGCTCAACGAAAAGCAGCTCCACGCCCTCATGTACGGCACCGGCGAGAAACAATTGCGCCTCCGCTTTACAAACCAGTACGGCCGCACCCAGACCTACGACACGAAGTTCGAAGGCGTCGTTACCAACCTCCAGCGCCGCTACAAGGAAACGGATTCCGAGTACATCCGCACCGAAATCGAAAAGTACATGGGCTCGGTTCCGTGCCCGGAATGCAAGGGCAAACGCCTGCGCAAGGAAGCCCTCGGCGTTCTCATCGATGGCAAGCCCATCGTCGAAGTGACGAACCTCAGCATCACCAAAGCGAAAGCATGGTTCGACCGCCTGGCCTCCCCGGAAACCCCGCTCAACGCGCGTGAACAGACCATTGCCTTCCAGATCTTGAAGGAAATCCGCGGACGCCTCGAGTTCCTCGTCGACGTTGGCCTCGAATACCTCATGCTCGACCGTGTCAGCGGCACTCTCTCCGGCGGCGAATCCCAGCGCATCCGCCTGGCCACCCAGATCGGCTCCGCCCTCATGGGCGTCCTCTACATTTGCGACGAACCTTCCATTGGCCTCCATCCCGTCGATGGCGATCGGCTGATCAAAACGCTCGAACGGCTCCGGGACCTCGGCAACACCGTCCTCATCGTCGAACACGACGAAGCCATGATGCGCGCCGCCAACTGGATCATCGACATGGGCCCCGGCGCCGGCGTCCACGGCGGCCACGTCGTCGCTGAAGGCGACATCGACGCCATCAAGGCTAGCGAAGACAGCATCACCGGCGCCTACCTTTCCGGCCGCCGCGAAATCCCCGTGCCCTCCGAGCGCCGTCCCGGCAACGGCAAGGTCATTCGCGTCCGTGGCGCAAAAGAGAACAACCTCCGCAACCTCACCGTCGAAGTGCCCCTCGGGAAATTCGTGGCGGTCACAGGCGTCTCCGGCTCTGGCAAGTCCTCTCTCATCAACGAAATCCTGGTGAAGCGCGCCCTCAACGTGCTCCACGGAGCACACCAGCGCCCGGGCGCCCACGACGCCATCGAGGGCCTTGACCACGTCGACAAGATCGTCGACATCGACCAGTCGCCCATCGGCCGCACGCCGCGCTCCAATCCAGCCACGTACACCGGCGCTTTCGGCATCATCCGTGACATGTTCGCCTCGGTCCCCGAGGCCAAGGCCCGCGGTTACGGTCCCGGCCGCTTCAGCTTCAACGTGAAGGGCGGGCGCTGCGAAGAATGTTCCGGCGACGGTTACAAGGTCGTCGAGATGCAGTTCCTCCCGGATGTCACAGTCCCCTGCGAGGTTTGCCACGGCAAGCGCTACAACCGTGAGGCCCTGGAAATCCTCTTCCGCGGCAAGAACATCGCCGAAGTGCTCGACATGACCGTCTCAGAAGCGGCCGAGTTCTTCGAGCGCTTCCCCCGCGTCAAGCGCATCCTCGATACGCTCGAGGCCACAGGCCTCGGCTACATCAAGATCGGCCAGCCCGCGACAACCCTCTCCGGCGGTGAAGCCCAGCGCATCAAGCTCGCCAGCGAGCTCTCCCGCCGTTCCACGGGCCGCACGCTCTACGTGCTTGATGAGCCCACGACCGGCCTCAGCTTCCAGGACGTCGCCCACCTCCTCCACGTCCTCCAGCGCCTCGCCGATGCCGGCAACACCGTGCTCGTAATCGAACACCACCTCGACGTCATCAAGTCCGCCGACCACCTCATCGACCTTGGCCCCTTCGGCGGTGATCGCGGGGGAGAGTTGATCGGCGTCGGCACACCGGAAGAGATCGCCCAGAACGCGAAGAGCTTCACCGGCGAATACCTCAAGCCGATTCTTGCCTCCGCCGGGACCCTCGCCGCCACGCCCGCGCCGGCCCGGAATGGCCGCAAACCACACGCCGAGCCCGTGGCACCCGCGAAGGCTGCGAAGACTCGCGCGAACGGCGCCCGCGCAAACGAAGAAGCGGCAGCGGCTGCCGCGGCGACAATCGGCGATCGCATCAGCCGCGAGTCCGCGCCAGTCTCCGAGCGCCCGAAGACCAGGGCCGCTCAGAAACGGGAACGCCAGGCCGCAGCCCCCCGCAAAGAGACGGCCAGCGAACAGGCGCTGCGCGAAACTCGCGAACGTACCCGCTCTTCCTGACCTTCGTAAACAGAAAATCACTGGCGTTTCCGTTTGGTAATTTTCTAATATCAGAACCATAACGCCAGACTTTTATTACGCAGCGGTTACTGTTCTTTAGTTCTCCGTTTTCCTTTTCGCGGTTTCGTCGAAAGCATCCCAGTGAACGGAGGTGTGCTATCGACGAGTGTCCCGATACAGGTCGAGATGAAGACGAACCACAAGCGTTCTTCTCACGACATGAACAGGGGCGTCCGTGACAGTTTTGGAAGTGCTTTCAGAATACTGATTGCTCGCTTTCGACACACACGGACGGATGCAACGGAATCGCGACCGATTTTTGGCGCACCCGCCAACACCTTCCGAGGTAACGAATGACTCAAGCAATCCCAGGTTCAACTCGAAACCGGCGGCTGGGACTTTCCCTCCTGGCCGTCCTCGCGGTCCTGGCCGCGACGCTCATCGGCTCCGGCCGCTTCAGCGCCGACTCGGCCAATGCCCAGACCGGCACGGCGAGCATCACCATCGTCAAGCAGGGCCTCGTCGGCTCGGACACCGCCCACTTCACCGAGGACATAACCTCCGGTGGCGGCAGCTTCGACCTCACCGCCGCTGACAACACGGAGACGTTCACCGACCTCGCGGCTGGCACCTACCACGTCACCGAAGAGGCCATGGCAGGCTACACGCTCACCGGCATGGGCTGTTCGCTCAGCACCAGCCGCGCCGCCCCGAGCCTTCTCCCGCCTCAGGGCAACACCCTCGGGATCACCGTCGCCGAAGGCCAGTCGCTGACGTGTACCTTCGTCAACGCCCAGGCTCAGACGGCCCAGAATACGGTCACTATTTCCAAGATGGTCGATGACGCCGCCCCCACCGACGGCAGCTTCGATTTCACCGCCACCTGGACCGCGGCCAACCTGAACGGCGGCGCCGAAGCCTCCGGCAACTTCACCCTCGATAGCGGCAACAGCTGGATGGCCACCACCGCCGCCATGGACGCCGGCGCCGACTACAGCGTCGTGGAGAACAACATCGACGCCACCTGTGATCCCGGCGATGCCTATCGCCTCGTTGGCTACGGCACGGGCTCGACCCCTGAAGCCGCGGCCGCAGCCGCTCCGGGCCCCAGCGCCAGCTTCACCGACATCCAGGCCAACCAGTACGTCGTCGTCCACAACGCCAGTTGCCCGGCCGTCGAGCAGTACACTGTCACCATTTCGAAGATGGTTGATGACGCCGCTGCCACCGACGGAAGCTTCGACTTCACTGCCACCTGGACGGCCGCCAACTTGAACGGTGGCGCCGAAGCCTCCGGCAACTTCACCCTCGATAGCGGCAACAGTTGGACCGCAACGACCGCCGCGATGGACGCCGGCGCCGCTTACAGCGTTGTCGAGAACAACATCGACGCCACCTGCGACGCGGGCGACACCTACAGGCTCGCCGGCTACTCCACCGGCGCCACCCCCGAAGAAGCGGCCGCTGGCCCCGTTGGCGACACCGCTAGCTTCACCGACCTTCAGTCGGATGAATATGTCGTTGTCCACAACGTGAGCTGCCCGGTTGGCACCAGCTCCATCACCATCGTCAAGGACGGCCTCACCGGCGACGCCGTCGCCAACTTCACCCACGATATCCCCGGTCAGCCGAGCGACACGTTCACCCTGACCGCCGCTGACAACACCGTCACCTTCACCGGCCTCCCAGCCGGGACCTACCACTTCACCGAAGCCCCGATGGACGGCTGGACGCTCGTCTCCACGGGCTGCGCCTTCACCCCGCCGTCGCTCGCTCCGACTGCTGAGCCCGGCAACGTCCTGACCGTCGTCCTCGGGGATGACGAAGACCAGACCTGCACGTTCACCAACGCGCCCGTCACCTCCAGCGTCACCGTCACCAAGTACGTCGACGGCGCTCTCGCCACCGACGGCTCCTTCACGCTCACCGAGACCCGCGGCGACATGAGCGACACCAGCGAAGTCGCCCTCGATTCGTCCGATAACTTCCAGTACGTGGCCGCCGACGTGCCGTTCGGCACGAGCTACAGCCTCACGGAAAACGGCATCGACGGTACTTGCGACGAAGGCGACACCTATCGCCTCGCTGGCTTCTCCACGGGCACCACGCTCGAGGAGGCACTCGCCGCCACTCCGACAGCCACGCTCGACATCGCCAGCCTGGAAGCCGACACGTTCGTCATCGTTTGGAACCAGGACTGCGCGAATATCGGCTCCATCACCATCGTCAAGGACTTCAACCCTGACGCAGACGCCGGTGTCGAAGCCAGCTTCACCGTTGAAGGCGTCGGCCTGACCGACTTCAGCGTCGGCGAAGGCGCTTCCAACGGCCGCACCTTCGAAAACCTGAGCTCCGGCTCCTACACCTTCACCGAAGACGACCTCGCCGGCTGGACCATCCAGTCCATCTTCTGCTCCGGCCAGTCGAGCCCGTCCAACGTCCTCATCAACCTCGGCGGCGCCTCTGCGACCGTCACCCTCAACGCTGGTGACAACATCACCTGCACCTTCACCAACATGCCAGATGGCTCCGAACCTACCGGCACGGGATCCATCACCATCCACAAGGTCTGGAGTGGCGAAGCCGCCACCGGTCCGAACGCCATCTTCACCACGAGCGCAAACCTCGGCCAGGCAGGCAACACTTTCACCCTGATGGATGACGGTGCCGGCGGCGACTCGATGGACTGGTCCGCCCTCGCGGTCGATACCTACACCTTCGCCGAAACCTCGATCGACGGCTGGACCCTCACTGCCATCAATTGCACCGGGATCGTCCCCGAGAGCATGGACGTGGACCTCACGGCCGGAACCCTGAGTGTTGATCTCGCCGATGGCGCCAACGCCGACTGCACTTTCACCAACACCCAGGACGCGAACGCCGTTTCGCCATTCACTCCCGGAGAAGAAGTGCCGTCCGTGAACCTTCCTGGTTCACAACTTCCCGGCTCCAACGTGCCGCAGAGCCCGTCCCTGACGAGCCCTTCGATCACGAGCCCGAGCGCCCCTTCGTCGAGCGCCCCCTCGAACAACCCCGTGATGCCGAACACCGACTCCCCGTCCGCGGTGAGCCCGGCCCCGATTTCGAGTAACACGGACACGAACGCCAATGTGGGCTCCGCCCCGTCCAACAACACGTCGGCAGTGGCCGGCGCTATCTCCGCTGTCACCCCGGTGGCTCCGTCCACCGGTAACGCCGCCGACAACGGCAGCACCGGTGATTCGGCCTTGTGGCTCGGCTTCGGCCTTGCCGCCCTGGCTGGCATTGCGGGCATGACCGTCTACGGCGTAACGCGGAAGCGCTAAGCCTTCATCCGCCTCCGCTCAGCGCGAGAGCCCCGGGGAACCGGGGCTCTTTCGCGTGCGCCCTCCGCCCACGCAGAATTCCCCGTGCAGGACACCTCCCTCGCCCTGATCCTGTCCGCCACCGTCCTCGCCCTCTACCTCCGCCCGTTCGGGGCAAGCGACTGGCAGGTCGCACTCGCCGGCGCCGTCCTCGCCTGGGCAGTCGGACCTCTGGGCTTTCGCGACGGCATCGAGTCCGTCGTCGATTCAGCGAACATCATCGCTTTCTTCTTCGGGCTCATGCTCATCGCCGCTGGCGCCGAGGCAGGGGGTCTCTACGCCCGGGCGGCCCCCCTGCTGCGTCGCGCCCCAACCGAGCCCGGCCGCGTCACGCTCGTCCTCATGCTTGCCTTCGCCATCACCGCTGTGCTCTCGAACGACGCGACTCCGTTGGTCCTCACCCCGGCGGTCCTTGTCGCAGCCTCCGGAGACAGTCGCCTGACGCGCCGGCCCGCGTTCGCCGCAACCTTCATGGCAGACGGCGCGAGCCTGCTCCTTCCCGTGAGCAACCCCGTGAACCTCCTCTTCTTCGAACGTTTCGATATCTCCTTCGGGCGCTACCTCGCCACTATCTCCGTCGCTGCGGCCGCCGGAGCCGCGGCCATGGCAGCCGTTACGCTCCTCCAGCGGCGCCGAAGTTCGGCGGCCGGTCAGCCCACCGTCACACCATCCGAACCAGCGCCTCCTCGTTCGGGAGCCGCTGCCCTGGCGGTCGTCTGCGCCCTCGCCATCGCCTACGTGGTTGCCGGAGCGCGTGGCGTTCCGCTCGGCGCAGTAACGCTCTGCGGCGGGGCTGCCCTGCTCGCCGCGGCACGGTTCGATGGTCCAGTGGACCTCCGGCGCTACAGAAAGCACGTCGCGCCGGGCGTCCTCGCCTTTGTGGCTTCCCTGCTCCTGCTCGTGCGAAGCATCGAGCGCGCCGGCCTGCTCGTCGGCGTCGGCGACGCCTTGAACCGCCTCGAAGAGCAGCCCACCACCGTGACGGTATTCGGCGCGGCGCTCATCGCGGCGGTGCTCGCGAACCTCCTGAACAACTGGCCCTCCGCGTTGCTCCTGGCGGCGGCCATCGCCGCCCGCCCAGGCGACCACGAGGCCCTCGTCGCCGGTGCGCTTATCGGCTCCACTATCGGGGCGAACTTCACCGTCGTCGGCTCCCTCAGCACTGTGTTCTGGCTCAGCCTTAACCGTCAGGCCGGCCACGAGGTCTCGCCCGCCCAGTACGCCCGGGCGGCCCTCGTACCCACCGCTGCTGGCCTCCTCTGCGCCTGCCTCGCCGCCTCGCTCGTGATTTAGCGACGGCGCCGGTAGCGGCAGTAGATCTCGTCCGTCTCCGGATTCGGCACCGCCCAGACCAGCTCGAAGCGACGCAGCGTCTGGCGCGTGAAAGGCGTCGCCATCTCAACCGGCGTCTTCGTCTGCACACCGCCCACCACCACCGGCCCGACGGTGAGGAAGAACTCATCGACAACGTCCAGCTCGAAGAGCTCGCCGTTGACCGTCGGGCCGCCCTCCACCAGCAATACTTCCGCGCCCATCTCCTCCCGCATGTGGCGAAGCATCTCCGGTATCAGCGTCTCCGTAGGCAAGACCACCACCCGACGGCCGGTACCCTCCACAGCGCTTCGGCGCTCCGCCGGCGCCGTCTCCGCCAGGAAGACCACCGCCTCGAAGTCCCCTGCCCTGAAGAAGATCTTGTCCAGGGGAAGCTCTCCGCTCGCCGACAGCACGGCGGCGATTGGCGCCCTGGGCTTCCCCCGGGCGACCCGAACCTGCTCGAGTATCTCGTCTCCAAGCCGCGATGACGTGCCGCTCGCTCGTAGCGTGCTCGCGCCGTTCAGCACGATGTCCGCGCTGACCCGCAGCTCCCGCATGAGCCGCTGGTCAACCTTCGACCCAATTCCCTGCTCCGTCCCCTCGACCACCACCTTGCCATCCATCGACATGACCATGTTGAGCATCACGTACGGCCGGCCGGCAGGCGCCGCGGGAAGGTCGAGCGAGGTGTAGTCAGGCTTGGTCACGGTCGGCTCTTGAGTGCTGAGTGCTTCGATTGAATCACGGCGCGGCCTCCGGCCGCTATGCGCGAGGCGTCGCACTCGGACGATCGCATGCGTTCATTCGCCAGTCACTTGCGCAAACAGCCCCGACCACCGCTGTTGCTCCAGTGTGTCCGGGACATCGCGGCCGCGCGCCACGGTGATCCGCCGCCAGGTTTCCGCAGGCTCCAGCCCTCCGCGGATCAGCAGCGCCGCCGCCAGCGACGGCCCCCGGCCCACCGTCCCCCAGCAATGCACCGCAATCCCGTCCCCGGCCACCAGCCGCTCGTGCCACTCCTCCACCCGGGGCCGCGCCCGCTCGAGCGGAGCCACCTGCAGATTCCCCACCGGGAAATGGTGGAACTCCAGCCCCGCGCTCAGCGAGAGCTCCGGCACCCGCTCCAGTTCGCCGGCGATCACCTCCTCGGGCGTGAGTGCCGAGACGAGAATTCCGTATCCCGCGGCTCGCAGGGCGCGCAGGTCATCTTCAAGAAACCAGCCCGAACGCGGCCGGCTGCAAACCGCCAGCTTTCCCGCCCACGGGCCCTCCAGCTCCCATATCTCCACCGTCAGCGCTCCTCCGCGATGTCAGTGGCCGGGTCGAGGTCGCGGTAGTAGCAGCTGGCGTTTCCGGTATGGCATGTCGGTCCCTGCGGTCGCGCTTTCACCAGCAACGAATTGGCCTCGCAGTTCTTGCTGATGGACACCAGCTCCAGCCGGTTACCGCTCGTCGCGCCCTTCTCCCAGATCTCGTCCCGGGAGCGGCTCCAGAAGGTCACGAAGCCCGACGCGTAGGTGCGAGCGATCGATTCGCGGTTCATCCAGGCGAGCACGAGCACCTCGCCCGTGGCCGAATCCTGGACAACTGCGGGGATCAACCCGTCCGCATCGAAAACGAGGACTTCTTGTTCGGACACGCGACTAGTTTTTCGTGGCCGCGCCTAAATGTCGATTCAGTGCGCGTCATCCACCGGCCTGATCGGCAGCCCCGCGCCGGCCAGGTACGTCTTCACTTCGCGTATCGAATACGTCCCGAAGTGAAAAATGCTCGCGGCCAGCACAGCGTCGGCGCGGCCCTCGTTCAGCGCCTGCGCCATGTGCTCCGGGCCACCCGCGCCCCCCGACGCGATCACCGGCACCGTCACGGCATCGCTAATCGCCCGCAACATCGCGATGTCGTACCCCTTCTGGTGGCCGTCGGTGTCCATGCTCGTCACGAGCAGTTCGCCCGCGCCGCGGTTCACCGCCTCCACAGCCCACTCCACCGCATCGAGCCCCGTCGGGTTGCGGCCCCCGTGGGTGTACACCTCCCACTTGCCGTCCGCGCCCGGCACGCGTCGCCCATCGATCGCGACAACCACCGCCTGGCTGCCGAACCGGTAGGCACCCTCGTTAATCAGCTCCGGCGTTTGGATCGCGGACGTATTGATGCTCACCTTCTCCGCCCCGAGCTCGAGCATGATCTTCATGTCCGTCGCCGACCGGATGCCCCCGCCGACGGTGAATGGGATGAACACCTGATCGGCTGTGGCCGCCACCATGTCATACGTCGTCGAACGGTTGTCCGACGATGCGGTGATGTCGAGGAAGACCAGTTCGTCGGCCCCTTGCTGCTCGTAAACTTTCGCGAGTTCCACCGGGTCGCCGGCGTCCCGCAGCTCGACGAACGAGACGCCTTTCACCACGCGGCCGTTGTCGACATCGAAGCAGGGGATGATGCGGCGGGTGAGCACGAACGTAGTGTCGAAGAGCGGGCGGTTCTTGTCGACGAGTGCCGTCGCCGGTCGCATTCCCTCGGATGCCCAAACGTGTGGCTACAGCGTAGCTACAGCTGCCAACGCGTCGGGTAGCGTGAACGCATTCTCGTACAGCGCCTTCCCCACAATGGATCCTTCGCAGCCAATACGTGCCAGGCGCAGCAGATGATCGACCTTCGAGACGCCGCCGGAGGCGACCACGGCGCAATTCAGGCCGGTGACCAGTTCTTCGTAGGCAGCGTAGTTCGGCTCGGTGA
>CAYTBM010000090.1:8024-11445 GCA_964436025.1 uncultured Anaerolineaceae bacterium | reverse complement strand
ATCGGCATCGCCGATCCGTTCACCCTGGCATCAGGGGTCTTCACTACACCTACACGGGAGACGACCGATGGGCGGCTTGCCGTTACCGCGTAAGAATCCCTTCATGGCGCAAGGGCTGCTTCCCGGTCTCACCCTGCGGCTCGACGTGTCGTCTGGCGGCGAGGGCGAAAGTCACGTTACGCGCATTGAGGACGTGGACCAGAACCACATCGCCATCCTCGTGCCGATGCGCGGCCTCCGGCCGCGGCCGTTCAGTTCGGGGACGCTCGTCCACGCCCACTACATTCATCAGCAGAAGCGCTGGATGTTCGTCACCGAAGTTGAAGGCCACAGCCACGATGGAATGTACGAATTCCTGCGCCTGCCGGGAGCCATCGAAAGCACCGAGCGCCGGCGCAACTTCCGCCTCCCTGCGGCCATTCGCCCTGAATCGCTCTACCGCCTCGTAATTGATTCTGAGAGCGCCGAAGAGGAGCCGCTCGAAGGCACGGTCGTCGACCTGAGCGAGGGCGGGTGCTGCATCAGCACGCGCGGCTTTGCCCAGCCCGGCGAGCGACTCGGCATTCTCGCGATGCTCCCCGAAGCGGGTGAGATCCGCGCTCGCATGCGCGTGACGTTCATCCAGGAGCCTTCGCCCGGAAACCGGAACCGGCGCCTCCACTGCGAGTTCACCGACATCACCCGGTCCCACCGCGACACCATCGCGCGCTACATGATGCGCCGCCAGCTGGAGATGAGGCGGAGGGGCCAGCTATGACCACGCTCCGGCCGTACACGCTCGCTCGCTACGGCGTGTACGCCGCCGCGACGGTCTCACTGCTGAGCCTCTGGCTGGGTGTGCGCAACGGCGCCGCGTTCGATTTCGCACTCCTGCGCGCGGTCTTTTTCTTCGTGATCGTCGCGGCTCTCGGTTTCGGGGCCGAGGCGGTGCTGCTGCTGACGCCGATACCGCCGCCGCCCCAAAAAGAGGAAGACGAGGCGCTTGAATCACATGACTAATCAAATGAAGGGGTGGACCCATGGCCGTCGCCAGTGAACTCCGGGTTGGCAACTCCGCTTCCGATCGCGAAGCGGCCATCCAGCAATACGCGCCGCTGGTGAAATACGTGGTTGGCCGCCTGGCGATCGGTCTCCCCGCGATCCTCGACTACGAGGACATCCTCAGTTACGGCACGATCGGCCTGATCGAAGCACTCGACCGGTACGACGGAAGCAAGGGCGTCAAGTTCGAGACGTACGCGATCAGCCGCATTCGCGGGTCGATCATCGACGCGCTCCGCGCCCTGGACCGCCTGCCCCGCTCCGTGCGCCAGAAGGCCAAGAAGCTGGAGCAGATCCACACCAGCTTCGCCCTCGATAACGGCCGCGAGCCGAGCGACGACGAAGTCGCGCTCGCCATGGGGCTCACGCTGGAGCAATACAACCAGACACTGGTCGACTGCAGCTGGGTCACCGTTTCGCTCGACGGCTTGCTCGACCGTGACAACAACGACGACGGCTCCGCGCCGACCGAACTCCCGGCAGACCCCAACGAAGAGGACTTCACCCAGCGGCTCGAGAAGCGGCAGCTCATTGACGCTCTGACCGGCGCCGTGAAGCAGTTGCCGGAGCGCGAATGGCTCATCGTCAGCCTCTACTACCGGGACGAAATGACGATGAAAGAGATCGCCCAGATCCTGGAGATCTCCGAGTCGCGAGTGTGCCAGCTGCACGGCCGCGCCCTGAGCCGCCTTCGCGCCCGCCTGGCACGTGAGCGCACGGCCTAGGAGGCATGGAAATGAACGACGCTATTGCCCTGTTGGCCATCTCGCAGCTCGTGTGCCTCGGCGCCATCTTCTATCTCTACACGCAGCTCCAGGAGATGAAAGGCAAAGCTCCGGCGAAGCGCCGCCAACCCTCCACGCGTGTCCACCGGATGCCGGGACCGGCGGAAGTGAGCAACCACAGCACGGCGCGAGCCGCCCGCGCAGCCTACGCGCAGCCGGCGGCCGGCCCTGTCGTCCCCCCCACGACTCCCTTGCGAGGCGACCTCGCCAGCCTTGTTGCGCGAAGCAACGGGGTGGTGGATATCGCAGCCCTCGCACGCCGCCTGCGCAAGAGCGAGGAGGAAGTACGCCTTCTCCTACGCCGCCAGGGGATCGCAAGCTAATGCGCCGCATCGTTATCGGCGGCTTGGCGTCACTCTTCGTGGCCTGCGCGTTGCTCCTCGCCGGCGGCGGCCGTCCCGCGAACGCGAACGGCGTCCCTCAGCTCGTGAAGCTGACGTACCTCGACGGCGTCTCGAACTTCGGCCCGAAGGATGCCGAAGGTGTGCTCGAGTTCAGTTTTGCCGAGGCCTACGCCCACGTTGATGTGAAGAACCTGAAGCCAATCGATGGGTCGATCTTTGAGGGCTGGCTCCTCGGTCCGGGGAAACCGCTGCTCGTGGGGAGCATTACGCCGAACGCTTCGGGCGTGGGATCGATGGACGCGAAGCTGAAGGACCTCCCCTCGTATGACTACAACACCTTTGTGATTGCGGTCCGCAAGCCGGCAACGGCGGGAGGGCAACTACCCGCGGAGATCTCGATCGCCGGACGATTCACGGTCATCGGCGATGACGGCAGCACCGGCGCCTCCGGCGAGATCAAGCCCGGCAGCCTCCCGGACACGGGTGAGGAACCGCCGATGTCCACGCGAGAGCGCATTGGGCGCACTATCACCATCACAGCCGCCGCGGCCGGCGCTGCGTTGTTGTTCCTGCGCTACTGGCGCAGCCGGAGGACGTTCGCATGATCAAGGGTCTCTACAGCGCCTTCACCGGCATGGAAGCCGCCTGGCGGTACCAGGATGTCCTCGCCAACAACATTTCGAACGCCAACACCGCCGGGTTCAAGCGCGAATTCGCCACCCAGGAGCCGTTCGCGGATGTTCTCCTTTCGCAGCAGGCCCCGGTCCCGGCGCCCATCACGGCTCGCATCCAGCAAGTCGTCGGCCAGATTGGCACGGGCACGTTCATCGCGGACTTCGCCACTGACTTCGGCGCCGGAATCATCCGCGAGACCGGCAACGAGCTTGACCTCGCGCTGACGAATGGCTTCTTCCAGGTGGAGGGCGCCGACGGCACCGTCTTCGCAACACGCGATGGCCGGTTCGGCCGTGACGCGGCAGGCGACCTGGTCACCAGCCACGGATACTACGTCCTCGACGAGAGCGGCCAGCACATCAACCTGCCGCAGCAGGCGGTGGGCGTGAGCGTGGACGGCGCGATCATCGACCAGGGCAACGAAGTCGCGCGGCTGGCGATTGTGGACTACACGCCAAACCAGCTGCAGCGCGCCGGCGAGGCATATTTCACGGCCGCGGAGCCCGGCCAGCCCCCGGCGGGCAGTCCCGGCCTGCGCCAGGGCTTCCTCGAAGGCTCGAACTCCAACCTCGTCGA
>CAYTBM010000090.1:0-7924 GCA_964436025.1 uncultured Anaerolineaceae bacterium | reverse complement strand
GGGATCCGAGGGTTTCGCCGCATTGCGACCGGGCGCGCTCGAAGGCTCCAATGTGGATGTGGCGGAAGAGTTTACGAACATGATCATCGCCCAGCGCGCCTATACCGCCTGCGCGAAGACCTTCTCCGTCGGGGACGAAATGCTCGCCCTCGCGACGAAGATCACCCAGTAGGAGTCGACAGATGGCACGCATCGATGGCCTGAACCTCTCGGGAGCGAGCCTCAACCCGGCCGGCGCCGCCGGCGCCTCCGCCGCGGGCGGATCGACTGAAGCTGAAGCAGCCCTCAAAGCGCGGGGCCGCCAGGATGTGATCAACCTCTCGAACCGCGGCCGGATCGTGGCCGAAGCCGCCCAGGCGGTTCACCAGTCCAGTGATGTTCGCGCGGCACGGGTCGCAGCACTCAAGGCGGCCATCGCCAACGGCACGTACAGCTCGAACGCCCGCGAAATCGCCGAGAGGCTGATCGCCAACGGTCTTGGGAGCTAGTGCGTGGATGTCCCTGCGGAAGTCTTCGCGCAGGTCCTGGAGCTACTGCTGGAAGAAGAACGGCAGCTGGCGGCGCTGCTCAGCCTCGCCCTCCAGGAGCAATCAGCCCTCATCGAGTCGGACTTTGAGCGCATCGCCGACGTGAGCGAACGCATGCAGGAAGCGGCCGCTGGCATCGAGGCGCTGGAGACGAAGCGTTTGAATCTCCTTAAAACCGTGGGCGCGGATGCGCTTTCACTCCAAGAACTGCTCCCCTTTGCCGATGATCTCGGCGTCGGTGGCTTCGCTGCCGCCCGGATGCAACTCGCAGCCCGGGCACAGGAACTCAAGGATGCGCAGGAGCAGAATGCGCGCCTCCTCCTGAACGCGATGAAGCTGCGCGACCGGTGGGCGAACCTGCTCGGCGGCCTGGTCGCCCCCGGGTACAGCAGCGACGGCCGCCGCAATTCCACCGCAACGCGCGGCACCGTCTCGCGCAGCGCCTAGGAGATACCCGTGGGCCTCTCCATCGGTCTCGATACCGCCGTCAAGGCGCTCAGGGCTCATCAGCTCGCGGTGGATGTCGCTTCGCACAACATTGCGAACGCGCAGTCCCCGGGTTACTCCCGCCAGCGCGTACTTCTTCGCCCCGTGGGGTTGGACGGCTCAGACCACTTCTCTCGCGACAACCTGCTTGGCCGGCCGGGGTTCGGCGTCGATGCCAAGGACGTCAACCGCGTGCGGGACCTCTTCATGGACTTCCAGGCGCGGCAAAGCATGTCCAGCCAGTCCCAGTACCAGGCGCTCTCCACGCCCATCGAAAACGCTGAGGTCGTGTTCAACGACCCTTCGGACGACGGCATCTCGGCGCTGCTCGGCAAGTTCTGGGCGGCCTGGCACGACGTAACCAACGAACCCGAATCCTCTCCGGCGCGCGTCGCCCTCGTGCATGCCACGACCACGTTCACGACGCGTCTGCGCTCGGCCCATGACCAACTCACACAGCAGCGCGTGGACCTTAACCAGACTGTCGCCGGCATCGCCGAGCAGATCAACGCGAAGGCCTCGGAGCTCGCCAGCCTGAACCTGCAAATCCAGCAGGTGGAACTGAACGGAGACATGGCGAACGACCTCCGCGACCGGCGCGACCTGCTGCTCGATGACCTTTCGAAGCTCGGGAACATTAGCTACGCGGAAGACGACAGCGGCTCGCAGACCGTGTACCTCGGCACGCACGAACTCGTCGTCGGGACCTCGGCCCGGACCATTAACACGATCCAGGACCCCGCGAACCCCGGGATGGTCAAACTCCAGTTCGCCATCGACAACGACGACGTCGGCGTCTCCTCCGGGCAACTCAAGGGAGTGCTCGATGCACGGGATGTGGCGCTCCCGGAGTTGATCGACAAGCTGAACAGCTTCGCAAGCGGCCTGATCAATTCCGTGAACTCGATCCACCAGGCGGGCTATGGGCTGGACAACACCACCGGCCTCGCGTTCTTCACCGGGACGGATGCGTCCGACATCGCCGTGAACACGGTGCTCTCCGGCAGCCCTCAGTCCATCGCGGCTGCCACCGGCGCGAACCAGCCGGGCAACCCGGCCAATGCGCTCGCAATCGCGAACCTCCAGCAGGCCACCAACATGCTGTCCGGATTCGCCGCGTCGAACCTCGTGGTCAACGAATCCCTGAGCGCGGGCAACACGGCCAGCGGCATCAGCCTGGGGAGCTCCCTTCAACCTGGTACGTACAGCCTCGTCGCCGCAGGCCCGAACGTTGAACTCCGCTATGGCGGTCCCACCGGGCCGGTGGTTGGCACCGCGACCCTGGCCGCGATCACGCCGCCCGGCGGCACAATCACATTCACCAACGGCGCCAACACGGTGGCGACCATCGGCGTGGCCTCGGCAGGCCCGTACTCGGCTGCCCAGCAACTTGCTGACCTGACCGCCGCCGGGAACAACACACTCCAGATTGAGGCCTCACCCTCCACGTACTACGGCAACATCGTCGCCGTGCTTGGCGCCGATGTGAACCGCGCGAAGGGGCTCGCCGACTCCGCCCAGCTGCTGGTGGATCACCTCGATGGGCTTCGTCAGTCTGTTCAGGGCGTGAGCATCGACGAGGAAGTCACGAACCTCAATGCGTCCCAGCACGCGTACAACGCGGCCGCGAAGGTGATCTCCACGATCGACGAAATGCTGGACACACTCATCAACCGGACGGGGGTCGGCTAGCCATGAGACTCAGCGAACAGGCCCGCGTCGGCAACCAGGTGCGATTCATGAACGCCGCTTCAGAACGCATGGATCGCGTGCAACGTCAGCTTTCGACCAACCGCAGGATCGACCGCGCGAGCGACGACCCAACGGGCGCGGCGCTCGCCATGCAGCACCGCAAGAACATCGCCTTCGAGGCCCAGATGCGGCGCAACCTGGAGAACGGCACAGCTTTCCTCAACGTGACGGAGTCTGCTCTCAACGGCACCACGGAGCTCCTGCAGCGTGCCCGAGAGCTCACCGTGCAGGGAGCGACCGGCACGCTTGGCGCGAGCGAAAAGACCAACATCGCAGCCGAAATGGACCAGATCATCCAGCAGCTGGCTCAGGTGGCGAACACGAACTTCGGCGGAGCGTACATCTTCAGCGGCCATCAGACCCAGACCGCGGCGTACGCCGTGACAGGCAACCCGCCCGTCGCCATCACCTGGCAGGGCGACAACGGCCAGCGCATCCGCCAGATTTCGGCGCAGGACGCGGTGGCCGTGAACGTTGTCGGGGACGATGTCTTCGGGACGATGTTCCAGGACCTGATGACGCTTCGAGACAACCTCAAGACGAACGCCTCGACCACGACCATCAATGGCTCGCTCGCCGACATCGACAAGGCACTGAACAGCGTGCTCAATGCTCGAGCCGACGTGGGCGCGCGAGTGAACAGGTTCGATGCGACGACGGCGCGTTCCGAAGAGACGGACACGAACCTGCAGGAACTGCGCGCCAACATCGAGGACATCGATGTCGCGGAGACCATTATCCAGTTCACGGCGGCGCAGAACGCACTCCAGGCGGCTCTCGGCGCCATTGGCAAGACCAGCAACATGACGCTTCTGAACTACCTGTAGTCGCCCGACGTTTCTCACACGGCTCATGCGCGGAACGGATGGTTAGCTCCCGCAGTCCTGCAGCGCGTCAACCAGCGTGGTGTCTTTCACGCAGCGGACTTCCAGCACCGCCTTCAACCATTCAGGCCGCGCCTTGCCGCACACATAGACGGCCGTCTGTCTTCCCGAGTGCTCGGCAGCCAGCTCGGCGAATCTCGCCACGTAGTCCGGCGGACGGATGTCCGAGGCCAGCTCGACCAGCGCAAACGGGTCCGGGGCGGTGGGCCGCCCAGGGACTCCGCGGACCATTACCGGCCCCGGGCGTTGGCCGCCGCCAGCCAGCCCGGCTCCGTCGAGGAGGATTGCGCCTCGCACCAGCGATGGTCGCGCGCCGGCGATGAGGAGCGCGATATATGCGCCGAGGCCTTTGCCGGCGATGGTAGCCGGGCCAGTCATGGTGAGTGCTGCATCGGCGTCTGCCATGAGCACCTCCGCCGTATAGCCGCCGCCGCCCGGCACCGTTGAAGCGCCGTGGCCGGTGAAGTCGAGCGCGTACACCGATCCGGGCCAGGCATCGAACTCGGCTGGCACCGCCGCCGGCGAGCGCTCCCCGAGAGCATGCAGTAGAAGCAACGCCGGCCCGGTGTTCTCACGCAGCGTGTGCAACGCCAGCTTGACCTGGTTGTGCGTGATGAAAAGAGTCACCCGAGGAACTCCAGTACGAGCTCCGCCACTTCCGCCGGATGCTCGATGTGGATGAAGTGGCCGGTATCTTCGAACGGGACGAGCCGCGCGCCCAGCGGCATAAAAGGCAGGAGCGACTTGTGGTTGGTGCCCCAGCCCATCTCTTCCTCCACCGTCGCGGTCAGTCCCAGCAGCGGTATAGGCAGTTCACGCATGCGCTCGAGGGACCAGTCGGGCCGCCAGGGACCAAACCCGCCCATGCGGATGGCAGGGTCCAGCTTCCAACGCCAGCCATCGGGGTCTTTGCGCGCGCCGATGCTTGCCAGGTAGAGCAGCCATTCGTCCGAGAGGCGCGGGTTCATCCGCTTGCGGCGCTTCGCCAACTCCTCCAGCGTGCCGGGCTTGCGGAACGTCGCCGCGGCGGCGCGCCGGTGGTCCAGCCAGTCGGCCAGGTTCTTCGAGCTGAAGCGGCGTTGCTCATGGTCCGAGACGTCAGGATGCGGGTCAGGAGAAGGAAGGCCATCGATGACGACAAGCTTCGACATGCGCATCGGGAGCGCTTCAGCGAGCTGCAGCATCATCCCGCCGCCCTTGGAGTGGGCGATCACCGGCACAGGGTCAGGCGTGATGGCGTCCAACACGGACAGGGCGTCGCGGACGTCGGCGTCCCAGCTGTAGAGCGGGGCGTGGTCCGAATCACCGTGGCCGCGGTGGTCCCAGCCAATGACGCGCCAGCCGGCCGCGGCGAGCAGTGGCGCAAAAACGTCGAAAGTGCCCGCGAAATCCGAGCCGCCGTGCACGAGGAAGAGCGGCGGAGCATCGGCGGCGCCCCACTCGCACACGGCGATGTGCACCCCGTAGGAATCGACCCACTGGTGGCGGGCGGGGCGCTGAGCGCCGGGGAAACTGACGAACGACGAAGCTTCGATGGCCGGGCTGGTCATGGCGTGGCCTCCGTACGCATTCAGGTGGTAGCCGGGTGATGGGAAGTTGGAGCGGGCGGCGGGAATCGAACCCGCGCCTCAACCTTGGAAGGGTCGCGCGCTACCATTACGCCACGCCCGCCCCTGGAGCGCCGGCATGGTGCCGGCCAGTGCATCGTAGCACCCCGCCGGCGTTCGTTCTCGCGCGCCCGCCGGTAGGATTGGGCCTATGAGCCAGGTGCGCCGCGTGTTGCTGGTCGAACCATTCGAAGGTGCCCGTTGGCGCAGCATCACCGCCTATGCCGATTCGCTCCGCGAGATGCTCTCCCTCGCCGGGATTGAAGTGGACTCGGCCAGGGCCCCATGGTTCAACCCGCCATCAGTCCTGGCGGGCTGGCGGGCACGCTGGTCGCGGCAGCCGGAGCTCCTCGCTGCGCGAGGCGGCCGGTATGACGTCGTCCACCTCGTGGACCACGGCCTGGCCCAGCATGGCCGACGCTTCCGCCGGACCGCAGCGGTCGTCACCACCTGCCACGACGTCATGCCGTTCACGATCGACGGTTACTACGCGACCAGGCGTGAGGCTCTCCTGAAGCGCGCCTTCCTGCGCCCGTCATACCGCAGCCTCGGCGAGAGCGATGTCGTTATCGCCGTCTCGCGCTACACCGCCGGCGAACTTGAGCGTACGTTCGCTCCCCCGGTGCCGTTGCCGGTCGTCCCCAACATCCTCCGTGCTGCCTTCGGCGCCCCCCGTGAGCCCGCGCAAGCATCGCCAGGGACCGCGATCCTGAGCGTCGGCAACGACCGGGCGTACAAGAACCTGGCTGCACTGGTTGAGGCGATGGCGCACCCGGCACTCGTCCATTGCGCGCTCCTCCGCATCGGTCCACCGCTCGGCGGCCGCGTGGGCGCCCTGTCCGAGGCGCTTGGTGTGAGCCGCCGTACTATCCAGCAATCCGCTCCCGACGACGCCAGCCTCGCTGCCATCTACGAGGAGGCGGGCGTGCTCGCCCAGCCGAGTCTCGCCGAGGGCTTCGGCATCCCGGTGCTGGAAGCCATGGCCAGCGGCTGCCCCGTGGTCGCCTCTGACGGGGGAGCGCTGCCTGAAGTCCTCGGCGGGGCGGGGATCGTCGTGCCGCTCTCTTCGACTGACTTTCCTGGCGCGTTTGCCCGGGGGCTCAGCAGCGCCCTGGCGGAGCGGGCAGCGTTGGCCGCCGCCGGCAGGGAGCGGGCGAAGATGTTCACGGCGGCCGGGGTCCTCCCTGCGCTTCTCGGCGCCTACGAAGAGGCGCTGGAGCGGAAACGCCGAACGCGCTGAACCGGTTTGCGCCGGGCGGGCGACCGCGTCAAGCTCGCGTACAACTCAACGCTACCGTCCTGCTTCAGATCGCGCCTCCCGCCGCGAGGGCTAGTATGGCCGCGTGGGGATTGCGACCGGGAGCCTGATTGCGCTGCTCTTCCGGCTGAGCGATGTCGTCCTCTGGGGGCTCATCGGCGTCCTGACCGCCCGCACCCTCTCGGTCGAGGAGCGGGGCGTGTACTCCACAGCGATTATCCTGACGTCCGCGGTCGGCGGCATCTCCAGTCTCGCATCCGCCACCGGGTTCTTCGTTTCCAACCGTAAACGCCACCCGGATGAGGTGGGCGGGAATGCCTACGCGGTGGTCCTGCCGATCGTTGGCATGATCCTGCTGGTGGGCTTCAGCGTGGCGCTGTTCGGCCGTGGCAGCGACAGCCGGGTGGTCGCGCTGGCCATCCTGGCGATGGGCCCGGGCATCATCCGGGGCACCTCGCTCGGGGTCATCCTCGGGCAGAACCAGCTGGTGAAGTACAACATCGGTGGCGACATCGCGATCATCCTCGCGATGGGCTCACTCGGACTGTGGCTGGGTGTGCTGGACCACCGGACGGCTGTCGGTGGGCTCCAGGCGTGGTGCACTGCGCAGTACCTTTCCCTCATCCCGTTCGCGGTCTGGAGCCGTTCGTGGGTGCGCTGGCTCTTTCGCCACCGGCCGGACGGTCAGCTCATCCGCGCGATGGTGCGGTTCTCCGCGGTCACCGGGACCGGGGGGCTCGTTGGCCTCCTGAACTACCGGCTGGACCAATTCCTTGTCTTCCAGCTCGACGGGCGAGAGGGGGCCGGCATCTACGCGTCCGCCATCGCCGGCGCCGAAGCCCTCTGGCTGTTCTCTTCGGCGATCACGCTCGCGTCGTTCGCGCGCGTCGGGCGGGGAGACCCGCACGAAGCGGCGTCGCTCACCGCCACGGGTATCCGCCACACCGTCCTTGTGGTCATCGGAGGTGGGCTGACCGCGGCAATGGTCGGGCCGTTCCTCATCGAGATGCTGTTCGGTCACGCGTACAGCGCGGCCGGGCAGCCATTCCGCATTCTCTGCCTCGGCACTGCGTTGTTCGCGCCCCAGGGAATGATCAACCTCTACTTCGTCAACCACGTCGGCATGCCGCGTTTTCCGCTGCTGGTGGGCCTACTCATGCTCTCGTGTTCGCTCCTCGGCGGCGTGCTGCTTATCCCTGCTTTCGGCACTTCCGGCGCTGCAAGCGCCACGACCATCAGCTACGGGGTCGCGAGCACTGTCTCGGTCACGGTGTTCCTGAGGCGAACGCGGCTGAGCCCATCGCAACTCTGGCGCGTTCGTCTGGCTGACCTTCGCGCCTACTGGGACCTTGGCATGTACCTGGTCAACCGGGTAATCGGACCGCTGCGCAGGACCGCCCCAGCGGACTA
>CAYTBM010000089.1:0-11522 GCA_964436025.1 uncultured Anaerolineaceae bacterium | reverse complement strand
GGATCGAGCACCTCCCCGACGAGAACTTCGTCGAGCAGATGAACGTCAAAGTACTCGGCTACGCGCGCTGCGGGCGGGCTGCGGTGCCGCACATGAAGGCGAACGGCTGGGGCCGAATCATCAACATCAGCGGGCTGGCTGCGCGCCAGACGGGCAACGCCATTGGCAGCATGCGCAACGTTGCGGTCTCGGCGCTCACCAAGAACCTGGCCGACGAGCTCGGGCCTTTCGGCATCAACGTGACCTGCGTCCACCCGGGGCTAACCTGGACGGAGTTCATGGCACAGCAGATGGCGCGCCAGGCGGAACAGCGCGGGGAGACACTCGAACAGGCGAAGGAGCGGATGGCCCAGGGCAACGCCGTGCAGCGCATCATCGAGGCGGAGGACATCGCGAGCCTGGTTGCCTTCCTCGCTTCGCCGCTTTCGGTGGCGATTACCGGCGACTCGATAGCGGCGGGCGGTGGGGTGGGGCGCGCGATCCACTACTGACGGTCCGAGCAGTCCCTCACCCCCGGGTCCCCTCTCCCGACTCGTGCCTCGCGGGAGAGGGGCAGTTCCTGTCGCGCCAATTATTGCTTGCCGGGCACCCCCGACCCACGAATGAGGATCGTTCGACCGTTGAAACAACCACTCCGGCGGATACGTTGTTTGCGCAGGAGCTGTGCCATGCGCATCTACCAGATCATCGGCTTCGTCGCGGTTTCCGCAGTTGCCGCGCTCGTCCTTGCAGGCTGTGGTGACAAAACCACAGTGAACAACCAACCCACGGAAACCAGTGGCGTCACAGTCAGCGGCCATGGCGAAGTCGACGTACCGCCGGACATCGGATTCGTCACGGTCGGCGTGCAGTCAACGGCACCGACGGTTGCGGCGGCGCGCGACGCGGCAGCGGAGGCGGCTGACGCGCTGGTGTCCTCGCTCAAGAAGAACGGCATCGCCGAAAAGGACATCCAGACGACGGGACTCTCCATCCAGCCGAACTACGACTATTCGAAGAGCACGCCGCGGCTGACCGGCTACACCGTCACCAACACGGTGACGGCGAAGGTGCGCAAGATAGACACGATGAGCAAGGTGGTCGATGAGGCGGTCGCGGCGGGCGGCGATTCAGTGCGGCTGCAGGGCGTGAGCTTTGGCGTGGAGGACTCGGACAAGGCAAAGCAAGACGCCCGCGAAAAGGCTATGGCCGACGCGAAGTCGAAAGCAGAAGCGCTGGCCAGGCTGGGCGACGTGAAGCTGGGCAAGCCGGTCACTATCGCCGAAACGCAGGGCGGAAGCACCTACCCCGTGGCACGGGACGCCGACCAGGCAGGGGGAGGCGTCTCGACTCCCATCCAGACCGGCACGAACAGGGTGTCGGTCGATGTGGCAGTTCGGTGGGCGATTGAGTAGGGCTCAGTCTTCGTTCTCAGTCTTACCGTCTTTCGTGCGCCACCGATAGCTCGCGCCTATACCTTCCTTACTTCCCATCCACTGGCATGGGGTTCTCGGCATCCGTACAATAACGCGACCGTGCAGCCCGGAGGCGTGAGAGCCACACTCCCGGCCAACTCAGCACCACAGGAAACAGACAATGGAAGATGTCGTCATCACGAGTGGCGTCCGGACTGCCATCGGCAAGTTCCAGGGCTCGCTCGCCGATGTCCCCGCTTCGGACCTCGGCGCTCATGTCATCCGCGAAACCGTCGCCCGCGCGGGCATTGACCCGGAGAACGTCGACCAGGTGGTCATGGGCATCGTCGGCCAGGTGGCCGAAGACGCCTACCTTTCGCGACACTCGACCGTGAAGGCTGGCCTGCCGATCGGCACGCCGGCCATGAACGTGAACCGCATTTGCGGCTCCGGCCTGGAGGCGATCAACACCGCCTCGCGCCTTATCCAGAGCGGCGACGCAGACGTGGTAGTTGCCGGCGGCGCGGAGAACATGACGCGAATGCCGTTCTACCTGCGCAAGGCGCGCACCGGCTACCGCCTCGGCCACGACAGCATCGAAGACGGCATCATCCACCTGCTCAGCGACCCGTTTAAGGGCTACCACATGGGCATCACCGCCGAAAACCTGGCCGAACAGTTCGAAGTGAGCCGCGTCGCCCAGGACGAATTCGCCGCCGAGAGCCAGCGCCGCGCGCTGGCGGCAATCGAAGCCGGCCGGTTCATCGATCAGATCGCCCCCCTGACCATCAAGGTCGGGAAGGAAGAGAAGACCTTCGACGTGGACGAGTACCCCCGTGCCACAACCGCGGACGCGCTGGCGAAGCTACGGCCGGCCTTCAAGGAAGGCGGCGTCGTCACGGCAGGCAATGCCAGCGGCATCAACGACGGCGCGGCCGCCCTCACGCTGATGAGCGCCAGCAAGGCGAAGGAACTTGGCGCCACCCCGCGCATGCGCATCGTCGCCCGCGCGGAAGCGGGCGTTGAGCCGGCGATCATGGGCAGCGGCCCGATCCCGGCCATCAACAAAGTCCTCGCCAAGGCCCAGATGAGCATGGACCAGATCGATGTCATCGAGCTGAACGAGGCGTTCGCCAGCGTTTCCTGCGCCTGCGCCAGCGAGCTTTCGCTGGACCCGGAGAAGGTGAACCCGAACGGCGGCGCCATCGCCCTTGGCCACCCGGTCGGCGCCACCGGCGCCATCCTGACCGTGAAACTGATGCACGAACTTGAGCGCACCGGCGGCCGCTACGGCATCGTCAGCCTCTGCATCGGCGGCGGCCAGGGTATCGCCACCATCTTCGAGCGGCTGAACTAGTCGTTAGTCCTCAGTCGCTAGCTAGAAGCCGGCCCACACGGGCCGGCTTCCTGCTGTCCGGCGCTATTCGAGGACCTGGAGCTTGAGTCCCGGGAAACGGTGGAAGCCGCGGTCGAAGGTGACGAAGGTGGCGTTGTTTTCGACGGCGAAGGCGGCGAGGTAGGCATCGGAGATGTGCGGGCCGGCAACCCCACTTTCGAGCACGAGTGCCCGGAAGATGTCCCAGTGCGTGGGACTCTCCTTGAGCGGCACATACGCGGGCATTCGTCGAATCTCTTCGCACTGGGCAAATGCATCGTTCGCGCTGCGCACCAGCGTCTCCAACTTGGGATTGGTCACGATTCGGACGTACGAACTCAGTACGAGGTCCGCGACGCCCAGCGATTCGGTTCCATTCGCCGCCATTTCGAGCCAACTTGATGCGACCTCATGCGTCTCTGAGTGCTCGTTCGTCGCGTTGAGCAAGACGTTCACGTCAGGGACGAGCAAGGGGGCCTTCCACTTCCTCGATGAGTTTCGAGATCGACTCGAAGCTCTTGCCTTTCACAGGCCCTCCTGGAAAGGTCGTTAGCTTCCACTTCCCCCGGTTGTGCTGCTTCGAATCCATGTAGGCGATGAACTCGGCGACCGCAGCGGGATCGTTCTTATCGATATGGGCGGGTATTTCCCAGGTGGTGCGTGGGGCGCCCTCGAGCTTCTCGCGGAGCGCCTCCTCCATAAGCGCCGTCAAGGTTGTGCGGCGGCGGATCGCCGCGATTTTCGCCGCCTTCAGCAACTCGTCGTCGATGTTCAGGGTGGTGCGCATACAGGCAGATTAGCATATCGCTGCATCGATGTGTGTTACACCGCTGCCAGGGCCAGCGCCGAGAGGTAGAGCCCGAGCCCGTAGACCGTATGCGTGCCCAGGTTGCGCAGGCGGCCGGCCCAGGGACGCGCGGACTTCGAACCGGCGATGCCGGCCCCGAAGGCGGGCTGCATAACCAGCCACGGCGCGAGCACGGTCACCAGCCCCACGGCGAGTGCCGGAAGCACGGTCGGCGAGTGCGCCCAATCGCTACCCGCGAGCATTAGGAGGAGTGCCGCGAAGCCGACGCCGATTCCGTAGTGGGCGATCCAGCCCAGTGGCCGCTCCCCGGGGACGCGCGCAGCCGCCGCGATGCGCTGGTGGAAGAAGCGGCCGCGCGGGATGTGGCCCAGCCAGCGCCCGAGAAGCCGGTAGTCCAGGCTGGAGATGCCGAAGGTCTTGCGAAGGCCCAGGGCCCACAGGTCGATGGCGGCCGAGCCCGCGAGGCCCATGGCCACGGCGCGGGCGGTGAGTTCAATCAGGGTCATCTCGTTACTCCAGTGTCTGGCCGGCCGGGCCGGCCCGTGCATGCAAGGAGACGGCCGCCGGTATCCCGGCGGCTGTCGAGGGGCGTCATGAAGAGGGCGGGGTCAGGACCGGGCCGCGTCCGCCAGGCGAGCGCCAGCGGAACTCGTGGTGCGAGCGACTCTGCGCGAGCGGCCGAGGCGAATTGCCTTGACGGTCAGGAAGATGCCGAAGGTCATCTCCCAGATGATCTCCGGGAAGGTGAAGATGAAGCCGGTGAGCGAGAGCTGCTCCCAGGCGCCGAAGAGGACAGCGACCGCGGTCGTGAGGGCGAGCGGGCCGCCGACGAGGCCGATCATGGCAAGGCGACGCGGCATGAGGCCGGACTTGTACATCATGTAGCCGAGGAGGATGCCGTTGCCGAAGCCGGAGCAGAACGCAGGGCCAATAAGGAACGTCCAGTCGTGGAAGGCAATCAGGGCGTTGGCCGTGTGGGCGATGCCCGTCGGATCAGCAGCGGCGACCCCGCCAAAATCCTGGCGCAGTGTGACGACGGTGAGGAGGCTGAGGACGCCGAGGGCGATCATCACTGACTCGAACAGGCGGCTGGCGACGTAGCCGATGGCTGCGGTTTCGGTAAATCGTCGGGCGACGGGGTAGAGGGTGATGGCGGTGCCCGCATTGCAGACGATCAGGACGATTTCGAACAGCGCACCGACCGTGACGCGGGTGTCGTGCCCGCCGCCGAGCACGTAGTCCTGGTGGTCGATGATCGGGGAGTAGAAAAAGAGCGCCGGGATGGAGAAGAGGAACGTGCCGATAAAGAGGATGCCAGTCCAGAGCATGGACTTGCGGGTGCGCTCATCCCAATCGGCTGGATTCGCGGGGGTGGTGGTCCGAGCTGTCATTGAAGTTCTCCTGTGGGTTCAGCGGGCGTTGGGGACGGGGCGGCCGAGCGCTCAGCGCGGGGGACCCCGCGAGACGGAGAGAAGGTCGAGGCCAAGGTCCCGGATCTGGCGGAGGATTGCGTGAAGGGCTGCCTGGTCGGCCGGTCCGTGGATGAGGGTGGCGCCGCCCGGTTCGTGCGCGACCTGCATTCCGCCGAGGGGCTCCGACCAGTGGGCGGCGAGGCGCCCTCTGACCCGGATCTCGTAGTGTTCGGGTGCGTCAAGGTGGTCCGGTTGATGTCCCATTCGGTGCTTCCTCGGCCGGCGTTTGCCGTGCCATGGACAACGTAGGGATGGACGTGGTGACCCCACATCACCACATGTGGTGATCGATGTGGTGATTGTTCGAACGCGGGAGAGCGCGGAGGCGATTAGAGAAGGCGGAGCTCCGCTGCCCGGGCCACGGCCTGGCGCCGCGACGTGACTCCGAGCTTCGCGAAGATGTTCCTGGTGTGCGTCCGGAGAGTGTTGAGCGAGATGTAGAGTGTGCCCGCGATCTCTGGCCCGCTGAGCTCAGTGGCGAGCATGCGAAGCACCTCGAGTTCGCGCTCACTCAGCGCATCGGGGCTGCCTTCATTCGGCCGCGTGGCCCGCCCGGAGCCCGCGAGAGAGGAGAGCAATTGAGTGCAGTACCGCGGAGTGATGCCCGCGGCGGCAGCAGCTTCGAGCAAGGGGACGACGGGCGGGCCTTCGGCGACAAAAACGCGCATGTAGCCCTCCGGCTCAGCCCGCTCAAGGGCGGGCAGCACGACACGCAGCGCCTCTGATTCACTGCCGGATAGGCGGAGCGCGATGGCGAGCAAAACGCGAATCTCGATCGCGGTGCCCAGGCGGTCCGCGGCTTCGGCTGCGGCCAGAAGGCGCTCCAACAGTCCGCGAGCGGCCTCGGCGTCTTCAGGAGTACCGCGAATGAGGAGCAATTGAGCGAACGCGATGTGATCCGGTTCGCGGGCGTAACTCAGGGGGTCGCCTGGCGCCAGGCCGCGTTCCCGCGCCCAGGCCAACGCTTCGTGCAGACGGCCACAGGCGGCAGCGAGGCGGGCCCGCCAGGCCGCGATCGGCCGATGGTCAGGCACGGCGCCGCCCACCTGCACAGCGGCGGCCTCGGCCAGCAGGGCCTCCGCGCCTTCACAATCGCCCTGGCATTCCAGCAGGCGGGCGCTCGCCAGGCGATGGCGAAAGGGCGTCCTGGGCGGGTAGATCCCGGCGGATTCGGCGGCGGCAAGGTGCTCCGCCGCCGCGGCCAGGTCGCCCGATTCGCAGGAGAGCTCGCTCAGGCCCAGGTAGAGGTTGGCCACGCCGCGCACTTCCCGCACAGACTGCGCGCGGATGAAGGCGAGGGCGGACTCCAGGATCTGGCGCGCTTCGCGCAGGCGACCCCTGGCCCGCTGCAGCTCGGCATCGTGGTAGGCGGAAGTAATGACCAGGCCGGTGTCCCCAGTCTGCCGGAAGCAGGCGATGGCTTGCTGGTGGAACTGCTGGGCGGGGCCGAGTTCGCCAGCGTGCCAGTTCGCCAACCCCAGCAAAGCGAGCGCCGTGCCGCGCCAGTGCAATTCGCCGGGAGGGAGGACTTCGAGCGCGCGGCCGGCGTGGACGCCGGTCTTCGGCGCATCGCCGGCCGCCATGGCCAAATAGCCCCGCCCGACATCGATGAGCGCCGGGAGGATTTCAAAACTGGGACGGTCGAACACCACGAGCGTTTCAGGATGCTCCGCGAGCGATCGTTCGGCGGCGTCGATGCGCGCGGCCGAGCCTTTCATGTCGCCCATTCCCTGGAGTGCATGACCATAGAAGGTGTTCAGCACGGGCATAGCCGCGAGGACCTCATCCGGTATCGGTTTGAGCCACTGGATGAGGCGGTCCGGGTGGTGCAGACGCATGGTTTTCGCCGCCTGGAGCTCGACGAGGCCGGCGGCGGCCACGAAATCGCGCGCGGCGATGGCGTGGCGGATCGCCGTGTCCACGTCTCCGTGTGCGGCGTGCCAGTCGCTCGCCAGCCGGTGGAGAGCGGGCATCTGCTCGGGCGCTTCTGCGCGCAGGTGGGCTCGAAGAACGTCCGAGAAGAGCTGGTGGTACCGAAACCAGCCGCGGTGGTCGTCCAGCGGCAACAGGAACAGGTTCGCGCGCTCCAGCGATTCGAGCATCGCCTGGCTGCCGCCGCGCCCCAGCACCGCGTCGCAGAGAGGCGCCGACAGGCGGTCAAGGATCGACGTACGCAGAAGGAAGTCGCGGACGTCCGTGGTCTGCCGTTCGAGCACCTCTTCGACGAGATAGTCAACGATGTAGCGGTCATCGCCCGAGAAGTCCTGGATGAAGGCGTGCTGCTCGCCACGGCCCTGGAGGGACAGTGCAGCGAGCTGGAGCGCGCCGGCCCAGCCTTCTGTGCGCAATTCAAGTAAGGCGATGTCTTCGGCCGCCAGGGCGAGGCGCATCGAGCCGTTGAGGAAGCCCTCCGCCTCCGGGCGCGTGAAGCGCAGGTCAGCCGCGCGGACTTCCGCGAGGTCCCCCCTGGCGCGCAGCCGGGGGAGGGGCAAGGCGGGATCGGCTCGCCCCGCGAGGACGAGGTGGAGCTGAGGCGGCATGTGCTCCACGAGGAACGCGATGCCGCGGGTGACTGTCTGCGACTCGATGAGGTGGTAGTCATCCAGGATCAGCACCACATCCCGCGGCTCCCCGGCGATCGCGTTCAGCAGACGGGTGAGCAGCGAGGCGTCGTCGGGCAGCTGGCTGCCGTCGAGCAGTTCGCTCGCCCCGCAAACGGCAACGGCCGGCCTGACCCTGGCCAACGCAGCGATGGTGTGACGCCAGAACGTCCGTGGATCGTCGTCGGCCTGGTCAAGCGAGAGCCAGGCAACGTCGCGCTCCGTGGCGCAAGGGCTGGCCAGCCATTCGGCCAGCAGCGTGGTCTTGCCGAAGCCGGGCGGCGCGGAAAGCAGCGTGAGCTTCCGGCGCGCCCCTTCCTCCAGGCGGTCGGCCAGGCGGGGACGCGGGACCTGGCCGGGGCGCGGCGCAGGGATGTTGAACCGGGTACCGAGCAGCGGCAGGTCAGCTTCGGTCACTTCCCGAGTCTACGGTCCGCACCGTCGAAGCGGGAAACGAGGGCCGCGCGGCGGCTTGCCTCCACACCGGCGCTCCACCATCCTCAGCAACCATGGCCATGGCACCAGGCGGCGAAACCTACGAAGACGAACCCTATGCCGAGCTCACCTACCAGCAGACGCATCCGGACCTCATGGCCACGATCGGGCTGCTGCTTGGCCTTCACCCCGCGCCCGTGGACGCGTGCCGGGTACTCGAGCTGGGTTGTGCTTCGGGGGCAAACATCCTCGCGATGGCCGAAGCGCTCCCCGGGACGGAATTCACCGGCATCGACATTTCGCAGCGCCAGGTGGAGGAGGGCCAGGCGGCGGCCCATGCGCTCGGGTTGGGGAACGTCTCGCTCGTTCAGGGGGACATCCGCGATCTGGCCGCGCTGGAACCCGGCACATTCGATTACGTCATAGCGCACGGGGTTTATTCGTGGGTACCGCCGGAAGTGCGCGAGGCGCTGCTCGCCGCCTGCCGCTCCTTGCTGTCGGCCGACGGGATCGCCTATATCAGTTACAACGCCTACCCAGGCTGGTCGTCCATGCGCGTGTTGCGCGAAGCGATGGCCTACCGCACGCGCGGCGAAAGTTCGCAGAGGGAGCGCGCGGACAAGGCCGAGGCCTTTTACCGCCTGTTGCAGCGCGCGAACCCGGCCGCCGGCAGCTCCTTCGGCCACTTCCTTGCGGAGTACGAATCTCACGTGGAGGGGAGGCACCGCATCGGCGGCGAGCGGGCGGCTTCGCTCCTGCTTCACGATGAACTGGCGGACGTCAACGATCCCGTGTACTTCCACGAGTTCGCGGCCCACGCAAGCCGGCACGGACTGCAGTACCTGGCGGATGCGGACTTTCCGACCGTTTTCCCAACGCGCCTGCCGGCCGAGGTGCAAACGGAGTTACGCGCGCTTGGCGGGACGCCGATCGAGCACCAGCAGTACCTCGACTTCCTGAGCAACGCGACGTTCAAGCAGACCCTGCTGTGCCACGAAGAGCGGGTGGTATCGCGCCGGCTTGGCGATGACCTCGCGCCATTCCGGCGGCTGTTCGTGGCCTCCCCGGCGAAGCTCTCGGTCCAACCGGCATCGCGCGAGGTCCAGAGCTACGCGGGCAGCGACGGCGCGAGACTTTCAATCGGCAACCCGGTGGGGAAGTCGGCGATGAACATCCTCATCGAGCGTTATCCGGAGCGGATCCGCTTTGACGCACTGGTGTCGCAGGCCCGCGGCACGCTCGGCGGAAGCGCGCCAACGGTAGCGTCCGCGGATGCGCAGCTGGCGGCGGTGTTGCTCCAGGGCTTTTGTTACAGCTCCAGCCTGGTTGAACTGCGAACGACGCCGGGCGCCTACACCGTCGCGCCGGGCGAGCGGCCGCGCACCTCGGCGTTCGCTCGGCGCCAGGTGGCAGCGGGCGCGGGTACGGTCACGAACCTCCGCCACGAGCGGGTGACCGTCGACCAGTTGCACGCCCGGCTCATTGGCCTGTTCGACGGGACGCGGACGCGAGAGGACGTGTTCAAAGAGGTGGACGAGGGTAGCCACCGCTTTGCGAAGCGGTTCGAACGCGCCGTGGAGACGCTGGCCGAGATGGCGCTCTTCAGCGCCTGACAGTACGAACGCGGAGGCAAAGGTGGCGGGGACCTGACTCTCGTCTCGAATCTTCGGCGGGGCACTGCCGCCCGGGGTTCAAACCCGGTCTTGAGGCACTGCCCATCGGGGGCGTACGGTGCCGCTGCTCTGCGATTCGCTTCGAGATGCCCAGGAGGTCCCATGCGATACGGCCCCGACAATCCAGACGTCACTTACGTCCCGCACGCGTTCGAAGAACAGCTGTGTGATACGGGCGAGGCGGTCCTGAACTATGCCCGCGCTGGCTCGCCATCGAACCCGGCGCTGCTGCTGATCCCGGGCCAAACGGAGTCGTGGTGGGGTTACGAGGGGGCGATGCCGCTGCTGGCGGAGCACTTCGAAGTGTTCGCTGTCGACCTGCGGGGGCAGGGCCGCTCGTCGCGGACGCCGGGCCGCTACTCGTGGGACAACTTCGGGAACGACCTGGTGCGCTTCATGCAGCTCGCGATTGGCCGCCCCGCGATCGTCAGCGGTCTCTCGTCTGGCGGGGTCATCAGCGCCTGGCTTTCAGCGTACGCGATGCCGGGCCAGGTCCGTGGCGCGCACTACGAGGACCCGCCGCTCTTCGCCTCGGAGGTGTCGCCCGCGGTTGGGCAGTCGATCAAGCAGGGCATTGGGCACCGCTTCGCGTTGATGAGCAAGTATCTCGGCGACCAGTGGTCGGTTGGCGATTTCGCGGCAATGCAGGCGGCCGCGGCGAAAGAGTTGCCGCCGCACCTCGCGGCGATGGGCCGCCAGGCGTCCGGTGGCGAGCCGCCCCAAAACCTGAAGGAGTATGACCCGGAGTGGGCGCGCGCCTTCTGGACCGGCACTGTGGGTGTGAACTGCGACCACGCGCGAATGCTCTCCGCGGTGAAGGTCCCGGTGCTCTTCACCCACCACTTCCGGGTGGTTAACGAAGAAGGCTGGCTGATCGGCGCGCTCTCCGACGTGCAGGCCCAGCGCGCGGTGGCGCTCATCACGGCGGCAGGGCAGGAGGTGACCTACAAATCGTTTCCGACGATGGGCCACTCCATGCACGGCCAGGACCCGGAACTGTTCGCAACGACGCTGACGGAGTGGGGAAAGGGGCTGCCGCCGTGACACCCCCCGGACCGCGGGCGCTGCTAGTCGGGTTGGGAGAGCGGGTTCCGCCCGATGACCAGGTCCGTCACCTCGCGGCCGTTCGCCAGGTCTTCTTCGATAACGCGGTCCAGGTTCTCCGGCGTGAGGCCGCCGTACCAGGTGCCTTCAGGGTAAACCACGGCGGTCGGGCCGAACTCGCAGATGCGCAGGCAGCCCACCTTCGTCCTGTAAAGTCGCCCGCTTTCGCCGGAGCCATTGAGTTTCGCCGCCGCCTTCTTGAGCTGACCCCAGGCTGCCTGGCCCTGCTCTTCGGTACAGCAATCGGGGCCGATGCAGAGGAAGATATGGCGTTCGTAGTTGCCGATGCCGCGCTTCCCAGCGGTTTGGCGAGCGTCATCGATATCGGTCATTGCCACCAGTGTGACAGGTTGGCGCGGCGGTATCATTCCGCCATGCGGGTAGTTGCCGTCGGCCCCCAGGATCACGACATCATCGCCGAAATGGCGGCCGTGCTGGTGGCGGCGTTCGCGGAGCACACGCCTGATGCTTGGCCAGACTTGCCGTCCGCGGTCGAGGAAGTGGCGGAAGCACTCGCACCAGGGAAGGTTTGCCTCGCCGCGCTCGACGACGACGGCCACGTGCTCGGCTGGATCGGCGGGCAGCACGAGTACTCGCTGGTCTGGGAACTGCATCCTCTCGCGGTCCGTCCCGATAGCCAGGGCAAGGGCGTCGGACGCGC
>CAYTBM010000088.1:0-11592 GCA_964436025.1 uncultured Anaerolineaceae bacterium | reverse complement strand
ATGATGGAAAAGCAACGCCGCAAGCAGATCCAGGTGCTGGAGCAGGAACTGCGGGAATCCAAGTTCCACGCGTTCCGGCCCCCGGAGGAACCATGAACGGGCCCGCGCCGCAGCCGCGCGGCGTTCTCTACCGGTGGGCTTCCGTCTTGCCCCTGACCGAGCGGACGCCTCGGATCACGCTGGGTGAAGGCGACACCCCGTTGGTGCGGTCGGCCGTGCTGGAGCGAGAGTGCGGGCTTGATGAACTGTGGTTCAAGCTTGAGAGCTGCAACCCAACCGGGTCATTCAAGGACCGCGGCATGGTTGTCGCCGTGGCGAAGGCTCTGGAGAGCGGCGCCAGGGCAATCATGTGCGCGAGCACGGGCAACACGAGCGCCAGCGCGGCTGCCTATGCGGCGAAATGTGGGCTCGATTGCTTTGTGCTGGTGCCCGGCGGCAAGGTGGCGGCCGGGAAGATGGCGCAGGCGGTGGCCTACGGGAGCCGCATCATCGAGGTTGACGGCAACTTCGACGAAGCCCTGAACGCTGCGCGGGAACTCACCGCGAAGCACCCCGTCGCGTTGGTGAACTCGGTCAACCCGGACCGAATCCAGGGACAGAAGACGGCCGCTTACGAAATCTGCGAGTCGCTGGGCGATGCGCCGGACATCCTGGCGATCCCGGTGGGAAACGCCGGGAATATCACCGCCTACTGGCGCGGCTTCGTGGAGTGCGCCGAGACGGCGCGCGCCACGCTGCACCCGCGGATGTTCGGGTTCCAGGCCGCGGGGGCGGCGCCGCTCGTCTCCGGAAAACCGGTCCCCGAGCCGCAAACAGTCGCGACGGCGATCCGCATCGGCAATCCGGCCAGCTGGAGCGGCGCAACCAGCGCCCGCGACGAGAGCGAGGGCCTGATTGAAGCAGTGACGGACGACGAGATCCTGGAAGCGTACCGTCTGCTGGCCGGACGAGAGGGCCTGTTCGTGGAGCCGGCCAGCGCGGCAAGCGTAGCGGGATTGCTGAAAAAGGCCCGAGCCGGCGCGCTTCCTGGCGGCCGGGCCGTGGCTATCCTCACCGGGAACGGCCTGAAAGACCCGGATACGGCAATCTCCCAGTATGTCCCGAACATCGCCAGGGCCAACGCGACTGTCGACAGTGTGGAGCGCGCACTGGGCTGGTGAGCCCGGCTACGCGGTCTTGGCGCCCAGGGCTTCCCTGACTGCGCGCTCCAACTCCGGAAGGGTGAACGGCTTGGGCAGGAAGTGGGCGCCGTTTTGCTCCAGGCAGGCTGGGGCAGGGCTGCTCGAGTAGCCGCTCATCACCACGGCCGGGACTTGGACTCCGGAGGCGCGCAGGGTTGTCACCAGCTCGCAGCCATCCATGCCGGGCATGGTCTGGTCGGCGACGACGAGAGCGATGCCATCAAGTGTGTCCCGAGCCAGGAGCAGCGCCTCTTCGCTGCTGACGGCGGTGAGGACTTCGAAGCCGAGGCTGGACAGCATCGAGGCCGCGACCTTGCGCACGTGGGCCTCGTCGTCTACCACGAGCGCGCGGCCGCTGAATTCCCCGCGGCGCGCCGCGGCGCCCGCGTGCGACTCCTGCGTGGCATTCGGACTGAGCGGGAGGAAGAGCTCGAACGTGGTGCCGGAGCCCGGTTGCGAGGCGACGCTGATGGCGCCCTTGTGCCCCCGCACGATGCCGAGCACCGCGGCGAGGCCGAGCCCGCGGCCGGTGAACTTCGTTGTGAAGAACGGGTCGAAGATGCGGGCGGTTGTGGCCGGGTCCATGCCACAACCCGTGTCCGACACGCGCAGGCAAGCGAACGAGCCAGGCTGCGCCTCGTGGCCGGACATCCCGGAGAGGTCGTCCTCGCCGAGCATCCGAGTCGATGTTTCCAGCGTGATCGTACCTGGCCCGTCCCCCAGGGCTTCGGCTGCGTTAATGACGAGGTTCATGATGACCTGGCGAAGCTGCGTGGCGTCGGCTTCGATCAGTGGCAGCCCATCGGCCAGCTCGTAGCGGATGGTTGCTTTCCTCGGCAGGGAGACGGCGACGAGCGTGGCGATGTCGCGGACAACTTTCGACAGGTCAAGGTGCTCGACGACGAACTTCCCGCGGCCCGAGTAGGCCAGCATTTGACGGGCGAGGTCCGCGGCGCGCTGGGAGGCGGACTCAATCTCGTGGAGATACGTTTCGAGGCTGGAGCCGGGCTCCGCCTCGAGCGTGGCCAGGCCGGCGTTGCCCATGATGGCCACGAGGAGATTGTTGAAGTCGTGGGCGATGCCTCCGGCCAGGAGGCCGAGACTCTCGAGCTTCTGCGTCTCCAGCAGCTTCCGTTCGAGCGCGAGGCGCTCTTCTTCGGCCCGACGGCGTTCGCTGACGTCGCGCATGATCACCTGCACCATGGGCATCCCGGCGACGGCGGCCGGCGCGAGGGCCATCTCCACATCGACTTCGGTGCCCAGGTAGGTGAGGAACCGGCGCTCGAACGCGCGGAACGTCTCTCCCAACATCACCTTTTGGATACGGTCGTCGAACTCCGCGCGTGGGATGCCGCGGAGCACGTCCCACGGGTCCTTGCCGACGAGATCCAGCGCATCGCTGAAGCCGAGCAGTGCGGCCGCGGCGGGGTTCGCGTAGGAAATCTTTCTACCGTCGTGCATGAAGATGGCGTCCGGCGCGGTCTCCACGAGCGCGCGATAGCGCTCCTCGCTTTCGCGCAGCGTGCGTTCGGCCTTCACTCGGTCCGTAACGTCCCGGAGCACGGTTTGCGTGGCCGGCTGCCCGTCGTAGGTTGTGGCGCTCGAGCCGAGCTCGACAACGAGCTGTTTGCCGTCCGGCCGGATCAGGCGGACCTGGACGAATCGCGGGGATGTGAAGTTGCGTTCGACCGTGGCCTGGACCGTCGCGGCATGGTCATCAGGGTGGACGAATTCGAACACATTGCGGCCGAGCAGGTCGGCGGCGGGCGTTCCGAGGAGGTCTTGAGCTGCCTGGTTTACGTAGCGGATGCCCCCGCCGGAGTGCACCGCAATCGCGTTCGGAGAAAGCTCAACGAGGCGGCGGTAGCGTTCCTCGCTCTCGCGCACGGCTCGCGCGGCATTCGCGCGCTCGGTCACATCCCGAAAAAACCAGACCCGGCCATGGGGCTCGTCGCCGGTGCGGAACGGCGACGTGTGCATCTCGATGACTCTGCCGTCGAGCAGTTCATACTCTCCGTTCATAGACTGGTCGCAGTCCTGGTAGAGGCCGTCGATGAACGCTTTGAATGCACCCGGATCGACCAGTTGTGCAGTGATTCCACCCATGCGCTCTTCATAGCTGGATTCGGCTTGCGCGGCGGTAAGACCCCAGATGCGGAGGTAGTTCTCGTTGAACGAGATCGTCTGACCGTTTGGGGTTGCCACGATCACGCCGTCGGGCGTAGTTGCTTGCTGGGCACGCAGGATGGCCGAGAGCCGCTCCACCTCCTTCTGACGGATGTCCGGTGCGTCACGCATGACGCGGGAAACGAAGAGGATCCAGTTGCGCTCATCGTCATGAAGGATGGCAGTGTCAGTATCGACGGCGAGCCAGCCGCCGTCGCGGCGCCGCAGCCGTGTCCGGACGGTGCCGCCCTCGCCCTTGTCTCTCTGGGCGTCAAGGAGAGCGAGTGCCGCTGCCGCAAGGTCGTCCGGGTGGACAAAGTTCAGGACCGAGGAGCCCACCAATTCCTCCCGGGCGTAGCCCAGGAGCGTCTGATGGCTCGGGTTGACGTAGACCACGACCCCGGCGTCGTCGGAGATAGTGATGAGGTCCGGAGAGCCTTCACAGGCGTTGAAGAACAGGCGGTCGGAAATCGCCGCCAGCACTGGATTCGCGGGCACCACTTCAGTATCGCCTTGTAGAAGGCCTCCTGACACGGTCCCGGACCCCGGGAGGGGGAAAGATCGGGGTTCTCCCTACCGGGCGGTAACTCCATGTCCGGGTGCGGCTGGCCCAACGCTCTGAGCGACGGATGCCGTATCCTCGTTTCATGGCCGAACAGTACGCAGCCACCGATAAACGCACCGGCCTGGAAGTGGCCGTAACCGGCGACTTCCCGCCGCACCACGACGACCGCATCCGGATCGCGCGGACCACAACGCTCTTCACGCGCCTGATGTCCACGATCCTCGCCACCGAAAACGAAGGCGAACGGCGGGAGCGGTTCCACGCGATCGAGACCCAATTGGAACTCGCCGAGGCCTTGATCCGGCAGGACATGGACGAAGTGCAGCGCTTGATGAAGGCAACGCTCGAGAAGATGGGCATCACGCCGGAACAGATGGATGAGATGACCAGGAAGATCCTGGACCAGTTGCGCGATGGCGGCGATTTCCCCGGCTTCGAAATCAACCCCCCGGAGAACTGACGAGCGGCGGGTTGACCGTCAGGAAGGCCGCGTACATCTCCGATCCCATGACCGTGAGGTCGGGCGCGGGCCGGTCCGGGTGGAGGTTTCCCGCTACCTGTTGCCAGAGGTCCAGCACGGCCGAGAGCTGGTCACGGTACTGGCGCGCGTACACGAGCGAGACGCCAGTGATGCCGCCGCTCAGCGCTCGTTCGGACGTGTCCGCCGAGCGGGTCGCAGTCCATGCGGCGGCGGTCGCTACGTGGTCCCAGGGCCAGGCGATGACGGTGTGCTGCCTGTCGGCCAGTGACGCCTTGAAGCCGTCGGCGGTGCGCCGGGCGAGAAGCCGCGCTTCGTCGGTGGCTGCCGCGTCATCCGGCGGCTCGAACGCCTCCGGGTGCGCGAACGCGGCTCCGATGAGGAGCGAGCAGGCATTGGCGCAGACGCGCTCGACCTCGGCGAAAGGCATCCCCGCGGTCGGCGCGCCGTTCGTGAACTGGCGGATGAGCCACTCGGCGAACTGAGGGCGCACCGGCGCGGGTACGGGGGCGGAACGGCGGCGAAGCATCCTCACTCAGCCATCATCGGCACGGCGCGAGGCCGCCCGCAATCAGGTCACTCCCGCCCTTTCCGCGACCAACCGCTCGGCCGTCTTGACGCGCGACAGCGGAGAAATCGCCAGCACGGCAGCCGAAGCGTACATGATGAGGACCGCCACGAAGAGAGTGGACCTGAAGCCGATGGTCGCGCCGAGCACGCCACCCAGGGCGGTGCCCACCAGGGCGAAGCCGAAGTTCAGCAGGCGGAAGTTCGCGAACATGCGGCCCTGCAGCCGCTCACTGACGATGCCCTGCTTGAGGCTGACGTCGTGGATCTCGAAGAGCGCCCAGAACGGGTCGGTGACGATCTGGTTGGCTACGAGAAAGGCGATGCCGGCAACGTTGTTCCCGGCGCAAAGGGGCATGAACAGCATGCCTGTCGCGCGCATGAATGCGGAAACGGCGAGCGTCGGCCCCACGCCGCCGAAGAACAGGGTGCCACGGTTCGCGAGGTAGGCGCCTCCAAGCGACGTCACCCCACCCACGGCGAAGATCAGCCCGAGCACCCCCGCCTGGAAGCCCAACTGCTGGTTGAGGTACAGCAGGAACACCGTTGTGAGCGTTTTTTCGGAGACGGCAGAGAGGCATTCGGCGGCGGCCATGGTGCGAAGGACCGGGTCACGAAGCACGAGCCCCGCTCCTTCGCCGGCTTCGCGCCAGAAGTGCTCCTCTTCGTGATTGCGCTCGATTGCTGGTTCCGGCCGGCGGATGCGCCAGACGAAGTAGGCGGAGACGACGAATGAGGCCGCATCGATGGCGATCGCGCCCGGCGCCTTCAGGAGCTGCACCAGCCAGCCGCTAATGCCGAAGCTCCCCACCTCGGCGACGGAAGCCGTTCCGGCGAGCTTGGCGTTCCCCTCGATCAGTTCCTTCTGGTCGACGAGTGTTGGCAGGTAGCTCTGGTAGGCCGCCTGGAAAAACACGCTGAGGGCGCTGGTGACGATCGAAACGGCGAACAGCTGCCAGATGGTGAGCTCGCCGAAGGCGGCCGCGATGGGCACCGTGAACAGGGCGGCGGCACGGCCCAGGTCGCTGACGATGAGGATCGGCCGGCGGGGCAGACGGTCGACCCATACGCCGGCGAACGGGCTGACGATGAAGCCGGGGACGAGCTGGCAGGCGCCAAGCACAGCCACCTCCCCCGCCGTGGCGTGGAGGAATTCGATAGCGGTGAAGCTCAGGGCGAGATAGCCGATGAGCGAGCCGAACGTGGACGTAGTTGTGCCCGCCCAGAGACGGACGAAATCAGGGTGGGCCCAGAGACCCGTGAAGAATCGCGAACGCATGGAGTGTCACTCAAAAAAGCGGTGGAGCCCGGAGGGCAGGGACGGCGCCGGCGGGCTGCGCAAACCACCCGGCGGTGGCGCCGGGTATGCGAACCGGGTTGGCCCGGTCCCTTCGCGCGGCCGTTATGCCGCGGCGGGGCGGAGGATGGTGCGTTCGCGGACCTTCATTTCACTCAACCTCAGGCTGATCCTACGAGGGCCGGGGGCTAGCCGCGAACGGCAAGATCCTCTTCCGGAGGCAAAGGAAATGTCCAAACGTCCATAAATGCTCTCCCACTGGTACGTACTCCGTGGCGAGGCCCCTTCATAGCATCCGGCTGACAAGGTTCTCGCTGCGCGCGGGTGAAGCTTCCGGGGAGTACGTGTGCACACAAAACACCTGATTCCAGCGGTGGTGCTGTGGGTCATCATCACCGCTATCGGCGAGCTGTTGGTGTTCGCCAACCTCTACCCGACTGTCGGTTCATTAGAAGCGGATGACTTCGACTGGATTTTCCGGTTCCTTCTGGCACTCGGCATTCCCGTCTTCGCGATGGTGATCGCCGCGCTCGCCTACTCGATGTACGCCTTCCGAAGCGACACCGGTGACGAGATGGGCTCAACCATCCGCGGGAACGGCTGGTTCCCCCGGATCTGGCTCGTGGTGACCGGCGGGCTGGCGGCTTTCGTGATGGTGTTCCCGGGCCTCACCGGACTGCAGAAGCTGCAATCTGACCGCACCGCCTATGGCTGGGGCGCGCAAGACGCCGATGTCGTCGTCCATGCCACGGGGGCTCAATTCAACTGGACGTTCACCTTCGCTGACGGCACGGAAGTAAACATCATCAAAGGGAAGGAGCTGGTCCTCCCGGTCGATTCGCGGATCCGCTTCAACATCGACTCCGTCGACGTTATCCACTCCCTCTGGATCCCGGCGTTCCGCATGAAGATCGACGCCATCCCCGGCCGCACGACCTACATGACGGTGGAGCCGAAGGTGACCGGCGCCTACGAGGACGACCAGTCGTTCCGTGTGCAGTGCGCGGAGCTTTGCGGGCTGGACCACTCGGTAATGAGCTTCCCGATTCGGGTTGTGGAGCGAGCGGAATTCGACGAATGGCTTGCCAGCCTGAAGACAGGAGCCAAATAGCCCATGTACGCAGTAAAGTCCATTACCGGCGGTATCGGCCTTGGGCTGATCGGCTTTTACATCGGCCTCGGGTTCGTCGCGCTCATGCGTTGGCTCCTGGGCTACCCGGATGTCTGGGGCGGCGAAATCAACATCGTCGGTGGCTACGTCTTCGGGCTCTTCGGCTGGTTGATGGGCGTGGGCATGTGGGGGATGTGGTCACGGGAGTGGTTCGGGCTCAAGACATACCCGCGCAAGGCGCCGGGCTGGGAGCGCTACTTCACCTTCAATACTGACCACAAGGTCATCGGCATCCAGTACCTGGTGACGTTCATCATCGTCTTCCTGTTGGCCGGTTTGCTCGCCATGGCCATGCGCCTGGAGTTGGCCCACTCCGGCATGCAGTTCATGAGCCACGACCAGTACAACGGGACGATGAGCCTGCACGGCATCCTCATGGTCGCCGTGGCCGTCGCGGCCGTCATCGGCGGCATCGGCAACTACGCCATCCCGCTCATGATCGGCGCCGAAGACATGGCGTTCCCGCGCCTCAACGCGCTCACCTTTTGGCTCGTGCCACCGGTCGCGGTGTGTTTGCTCTCAACCCCGTTCCTGGGCGGCATGGAGACGGGCTGGACCGCCTACCCACCCCTCTCGGTGACGACGAACAGCGCGCAGATCCTCTTCGACGTCGGCATCATCACCTTCGGCCTGACCTCGATCCTGGGCGGCCTGAACTTCCTCGTCACGATCATCTTCATGCGGGCGCCGGGCTTGACCTGGGGCAAGCTGCCGATCTTCGTCTGGGCCATCTTCGCGACCTCCTGGATCGCGCTGCTGTACACCCAGGGCTTCGCCGTTGCGGTGCTGATGATCCTCCTCGACCGCACGGCCGGGACCGTCTTCTTCAACGCGAGCGAAGGCGGCGACCCGCTGCTCTACCAGCACGTGTTCTGGTTCTACTCGCACCCCGCTGTGTACATCATGGTGTTGCCGGGCTTCGGCATGGCGCTCGAACTCATCGCGCACTTCTCACGGAAACCGTTGTTTGCGTACCGGTACGCCGTCGGGGCCTTCCTCGGCATCCTGGGCCTGAGCGGTGTCGTTTGGGCGCACCACATGTTCACGGCCGGCATCCCCAACTACCTCCACGGCCCGTTCCTGGTCGCCACCGAGCTCATCTCCATCCCGACCGGCCTCATCTTCCTGTCGGCGCTCGGGACCATCTGGATGGGCAAGCTCTGGCTGCGCACCCCGATGCTCTTCGCGCTCGCGGTCATCTTCAACTTCGGGTGTGGCGGTGTGACAGGCATCTTCCTCGCGGACGTGCCGACAGACATCCACCTGCAGGACACCTACTTCGTGGTGGCCCATTTCCACTACACGATTGTCGGTGGCGAAATCTTCGGCCTGTTCGCCGGTATCTATTACTACTTCCCGAAAATGACCGGCCGCATGTACAACGAGACGCTGGCCAAGCTCCACTTCTGGTGGATGTTCATCGGCTTCAACGTGACCTTTTTCACGATGCACCTGCCCGGCGTCCAGGGTATGAACCGCCGTATCGCGGACTACCAGTCGGGCCTGGATATGGTGAACCTGCTTGTGAGCCTCTCGGGACTTGCGCTCGGGTGTTCCTTCCTCGTCTTCGTCTACAACATGGTGAACTCGTGGATCCGTGGCCCGCTGGCTGAAGACAACCCATGGAGCGTGCGCACGCTGGACTGGCAGATGTCGTCGCCGCCTCCGCTGGAGAACTTCCCGACGCCGCCGGTGGTCCAGGGCCACCCGTACGACTACGGCGTGCCGGGCTCGGTCCACGGCGTGTTCCCGGGCGCGCTCGGCGGGGCGCCGGCGGGCGGCGGTGGTGGAGGCGGCCAGTGAGACCAGTTTCATCGACTCGCCTGACTGACCGGAGGGTTCCATGACTTCAGCAATGCAAAAGGGCATGGTGGTGGCGTTCATCCTCGCCGTGCTGACCGTGGCCGAATATGTCTTCGCCACGCACGTGGACCAGACCGAGACGCAGTTCATCGGCCTGGCCCTGACCGCGGTCGGGAAGGCCGCACTGATCTGCTACTACTTCATGCACATCTACCGGCTCTGGCGCGCCGAGGAGGCCCACTAATGGCTGTTGCCGCACCGGCCGCTCACGGCCACCCCACGCACAACGCGCTCAAGTTCAATCGGCTTGGGCTTTGGCTGTTCTTCTTCAGCGAGTCGGTGCTGTTCGGCCTGCTGCTGAGCGCGCGGTTCTACCTTGAGGGGATCACGCGCGAACATGTAGACCAGCAACTCGGCCTCGCAATCACGATCATCCTGCTCTTGAGCTCCCTGACCGCATTCACAGCCGAGACCGCAATCGAACATAACAATCAGCGCATCGCCCACTGGTTCCTCATGGCGACGATTGTGCTCGGCACGATCTTCGCGGCGGGCGTCGGCTACGAATGGAAGACGGCCGAGTTCACCCGCGGCGAGGCGTTCGGCAGCGTGTTCTTCACCATGACCGGCATCCACGCTTCGCACGTGGTGAGCGGCATCGGCATCCTCTTCCTGGTCTGGATCCAGACGAAGCGTGGGCGTTTCAACTCGAAGAGCCACTGGGCAGTGAGCGGCGCCGTGATGTACTGGCACTTCGTTGACGTGGTCTGGGTGTTCTTCTACCCGGCGCTCTACCTGGTGAAGTGACAGTCCTTCGAGCGCCCCTGCTCCGGTATCTTCTCGTCTGGATGGCGGGCGGGGCGCTCGTGGGTTGGCTCGTGGGCGCACTCTGGTGGGCGATGCTCACGCCGAACGCGCCCTCGACGCCCAGGGAGATCGTCATCCCGGAGGGCGCGGCTGCGGCCATCGCCCGCGGCGAGGTTCCGCCCGGCATCCCGTCGTCGCTCTCGCTCAGCTCCGCCGGCAAACTGCTCGTGGTCAATCACGACACAGCCGAGCACCTGATCGCGGGCACGCTCGTGCTCCCCGGGGACACTGCCCTGGTGACGCCGGCCGAGAAGAACGGCCAGGTCGATTGCTCGTTCCACCCTGGCGGCGCGATCGATGTCGTGCTGACGGAGCGCCCGCCAATTACGGTGACATTCGTGCCCGCGTTCATGCTGGGGGCCCCGTTCGGCATCGCGTTTGGCGTGGCGACGTGGGTAGGCCGGAAACTGAGCATGGACGAAGACGGCCAGGCCGCGCCGGCATAGGGCGGACCAGCGGCGCGCGGAATCAGAGGCGAGAGCGGAAGACCTCGCTCGCCCGGGCGGCAGCGAGCGAAGCGGTTGATTCCCGGGACTGCTGGTGTGCGCGGCCAGCCGTTGTCAGAGGCGAGGGCGGAAGACCTCGCTCGGCCGCGCGGCAGCGAGCGAAGCGGTTGATTCCCGGGACTGCTGGTGTGCGCGGCCAGCCGTTGTCAGAGGCGAGGGCGGAAGACCTCGCTCGGCCGGGCGGCAGCGAGCGACGCGGTTGATCCCGGCGATTTCGGCGTAGACTCGACGCATGCCTGACCGGCCGATTGGGTTGTTCGTGACGCTTTCGGCGTACGGCAACAGGTTGCATGGCGACGAACGGGGCACAGTGGACCGTTGGAACAACAGCTTCGGAGAGCCAACTCTCCCGCCCGGGGATGCCCGCCGGCAGTACGAGACGCGAGTCCAGAAATACCCGTCCATGAAGTTCGACGCGGTAGCTCGTTCAATTGTCGAAGCCGCCGTTGCGGAGGCGGCGGAGTTCCGAGGATGGCTGCTGGCCGCACACCACTGCAGGACGAACCACTTGCATGTCGTGGTCGGGACGACGGACGAGCGAACGAAGGTGATCAGCCAACTGAAGACGCGCACGACGTTGGCCTTGCGCCGCGCTGGGCGAGTTGCGCGGGAGCAGCCAGTATGGGCTCGTGGCGCGAGCGGGCGTTACCTCTGGACGGAGCGGGATGTGGAAGCTGCGAGTGAGTACACGATGGAGTCCCAGGGTGCTGCGTTGCCCGGCACGGGGTTTTGGCGGGACATGGTCTGATTGCTGGCGCCTGGCGGAGCGAGGCCTTCCGCCCTCGCCTCGGGATGGCGTGGCTGTTTGACGACGCTGGTCGCTGGCGCTTCGCAGAGCGAGGTGTTCCGCCCGCGCCTCTGACTTACCACCAGAGGATGTCGTCGAGGGGGTCCTCCCCTTTGTCATGGTGTTCCTCGGCCACGTCGTCCCGCCAGAGATCCGTGCCGAGGTACTTCCAGCCGCCATCCGCGAACACGAGGACGATGTTGC
>CAYTBM010000087.1:0-11672 GCA_964436025.1 uncultured Anaerolineaceae bacterium | reverse complement strand
TCGGCGTGGACCTCGGGGTGAAGGTAGGCCAAATCGCTCAATTGCTTAGGCAGATGGAACGTTAGCACCGCGTTATGACTATTGTCTACACCCCCTATCAATTCCTCGGGGCGAGTGTTGCGAGATTGCAATGGCAGTCCCCGGCTCCCTGACGCGGACAAACGCGCAGGCGCGAGACGATAGCGGCGAGGGGGCCGGGGTGACACTCGAGAACGCGATTGATTGAGGCACCAGCTTCGCCCCCGAGAGCGGGGCCCGCAGCCGTCGCGCTCATAGTGGGAGCGCTGGCGAGCGGCTGGATGGCGTTGGCACTGCTCGCCCGTGTCCTGCCGGCGCTGTTCCCCGGCCAGTCGCTGCCGCTGGCTGAAGCACTGCCGCTCGAACCGCTCGGCGTGACTTCGCCCGGGCCGGAGAGCGTCTTCAACCGGCCAATCGTGATCCTGATGGCGGCTGTGGATGCTCGACCCGGACAGCCAACCGGGCTGGCGGCGGTGAACACGGACACAATCATGCTCGCCCGCGTCGACCCCATCGCGAGGGATATCCGGGTACTGAGTGTGCCCCGCGACCTGTTCATGGAGGTCACGTACGAGGATGGGAGCACCGGAACTGAGCGGATCAATAGTTCCTTCGCCCAGGTGGCCGGAGAACGCGGTGCATCGGCGGGCATGGCGAACCTGAGCCACGACCTCGAACGTGACCTGGGTATCTCGATCGACTACTGGGTGATGGTGGACTTTCGTGGAGCGGAAAAGGTGATCGACGCGCTGGGCGGCATCGATGTGGTGATCCCGGAAGAACTTTCGGTGAAGGACTGGTGGTATAGCGACGACGACGTCACCCACAAGCAGTTGAGCTTTCCCCCGGGGCCGCAACACCTGGACGGCTATCACGCGGTGGCTTTCGCGCGCCTGCGGGCGCCGGACGATGACCTGCACCGCATCAAACGGCAACAACTGGTGCTCCAGGCTGCCATGGAAGCGGCCTTCACCGGCGGAGCCATGAACGAACCGCTCTCGCTCTGGAAAGCGTACGGTCCGGCGTTCAAGACGAATGTCCCCTCGGCGAGGTTGCCGGGCTATGCGCTGCTGGCGAAGCAGACGCAGGGGATGCTCGAGACGTACTCGCTCGCGGACCCGGTGAACGGCGCGCCCGCGGTGGAGGACCGGACCCTGCGCTCAGGGGCCGAGGTGCTGGTAGCGGTGCCAGAGGCACTTCGCTACTGGGTCGATTTCGTGTTCGGCGCGCGTGATCCGCGGGAGGCGGGGGCAGTAGCCCAGCCGGCGCCCTAGGCCGAAGTGGTAGGATGGCGGTATGACACGAGTGGAAGAGATCTTCGAGCGGGCCATGGCCATCGAGGAAGACGAGCTGAGGACGTTGTGGGAGCTGCTGTCCGAACGCCTCGGCGTCGCCGAAGAGGGCACGGCCTCCATCCATGAGTCATGGCTAGTCGAGATCCGAGAGCGCCAACGCCGAATCGCCGATGGAACCGATCAAACGGTTCCCTGGGCCGAGGTGCGGGAGCGAATGTTCCAGCGAGTTGGCAACTGACATTCATTTCGCGCCGCGCGCCGAAAGGGACCTGAGCGCGATCATTGAATTCATGGGAGCCACGTCTCAGTTGGCTGAACGATTCGCGGAGCGATTCGACCTCGGGATTGAGCAGCTCTTGCTATTTCCCGAGTCGGCCCCGGCCGACGATTTTGGCGCATGACTCTTGTACCTGACTGGTACCTCTTACTCGATCGCTTACGAATACTCCGAGGGGGTGCTGCTGATTCTTGCCGTCCCCCATCGGAGCGCGCCCCGCGGCAGTTGGACCGCCTGAGGCCACCGGCCCCCTGGGCCTGACGGACGCGCGGCCAGTGCGCGTGAACATGAACCGCCGGGTGCTCCAGCGTTGGCCGCTGGCCGCTGGAGCACCCGGAACGTACACGGTCAGGCGGCGGGGCCCTGGCCGGTGATGTACTCGGTCATCTGGCGGATGTGATCTTCCTGGTGCAGGGTGATCCAGCGCATGAGGTCACCGATTGAGACCATGCCGATGAGCTGGCCGTCTTCGACAACCGGGAGGTGGCGGAAGCGCCGCCGGGTCATCAGGTTCATCGCGTCTTCCACGTGCTCGGACGGGGGGATGGTGGCCACGTCGCGGGTCATGACACTGCTGACGCGTGTCTGCGCCGGGTCTTTGTCAGCGTCGACCACTCTGCGGAGGACATCGCGTTCGGTGAACATGCCGATCGGACGGCCGGAGTCAGTGACGACGAGGGCGCCGATGCCTTTCTCGTTCATTTCGCGGACAGCGGCGGCGACGGTGGCGCCCTTCGAGACGGTGTAAACCTGGCGTCCCTTCTCCGCGAGGACGCTGCTGACAAAGCCAAACATGCAACACCTCCGAATGCTCTTGATTTGAGTATAGGAGGGTGTCAAGAGGTGCATGGTTTGAAGGACCGCCGCGGGCAGGCACCGCGGTTCTTCCGCGTGTCGCTGACGGTCGATCCGCTGCCGCTGGTGGCGGTGCGGACACTGGGGACCGCAAGCACCTTCACTGGCGCGGCTTGATCTTTTTGTTGTCCCAGGTGACGGTCTTGGTGGGCCGGAAGACGACCCAGCGCCAGTGGCGGCCACGGGCGGTTGATTCGTTCTTGCGCGGCTCGGCCGATTCGCCGTGGCCGCCCGCGTATTTCTTACCCATCTGCCAGCGGACCTCTTCCATGTCCGGCTCGGCGGCTTCGGCGTCGGGGTCTTCGAGCACGGTGGCTTTGCCCTGGAACATGGCGCCCTGGAGTTCGGGGAACCGCTCGTTGCGGTCCACGAGGACGGTGCAGACGGGATTCCGGCGCAGGTTCACCACCTTCTGACCGCGGCAGTAGAAGTAGATCTTGCCCCCGGCCCAGCCGAACCAGAGCGGAGTTAGGTTGATCCGCGTGCCCGGACCGACACTGGCGACGCGCATGTTCCACGACGAAAGCATCAGCTCGTCGAGTTGTTCCGGGGTAAGGGCGAGTTCCTGCGGGATGGGCACGGGGCAAACCTCGAATGCAAAGTGCCGAGATGATACGATGATCGCCGTGCACCCGGGCGGGTGTGGTTCAATGGCAGAACGCGACCTTCCCAAGGTTGAGACGAGGGTTCGATTCCCTTCGCCCGCTCCAAACAGTTTTCAGCCCGTAGTCCTCACCGGTTAGCCGGGGTCAGGACATCGCCCGGGTATACGTGGCGAGGTCGAAGTAGTCTCGCCAGGTCTTGATTTTGCCCTCCTCCATTTCGAAGACGCCCACGCACGGCAGATCCACATGCTTGCCGCCGGAGTCGGTCCGGTCCACGCGCTCGGCGAAAACGACGTTTCCACTCGCCGCGATGTTCACAAGGTCCCACTCGGTCTTTTGCCAGCTCTTCAGGAACCGGTCGATGGTGGCGCGGACTGCGGGGGCGCCGACGGCGGGCGGGCCGGGCATGTTGTGGTAGGTCGGTTCCGGTGCGAAGTAAGCCATCATCGTGTCGGTGTCGAGCTGTGCCCAGTCGGCGCAGAACTGGCGGATTGTTGTCTCGTGGTCGTTGGCCATGCTGTGTCCCCCTCCGGATGCGGGGAATTCTAGCGGCCGCGGCGCCGCGCGGGGCTGTGCTGAGATCGCCCTCGGGTGCGAGCAGGTCGAAGGAAGCGGCGGATCAACAGGAGCCCCGCAGTCGCAGCGAAGAGGGCGCAGACCAGCGCAGCCCCGGACGCCCACTCCCACGCGGCGCTTTCCTCGCCGGGCGAGAAGACGAGCACGATGACGAAGAAGACGAAGCCAGCCGCGGCGAGACCGCAAGCGCCCACCACCACGGCTGCCGTGAACCCACCGGCGCGCCATGCACTCCAACCGAGCAGCACAAAGACACCCAGCATCAGCGCAGAGGCCAAATTCACAGTCCAACGCTACCGTTGGCGGGCGAAGCCCTGCCACGACGAAGAGAGCCAAACGGGATGACCATTCGGACACGCCGAGGGGCAGCGGAAAGCCCGCTGATGGCCAGATCAGCGGGCTTCGATTCCTACCAGGAGATGGCGGGAAGAGTTCGTGTCAGGCGACGGCGGGCTCGCCGCGCTGCGGGCGCATGCCCCGGGCCGTGGCGGGTGTGACGACCGGACCATTGGCGCGCGCGCCGGCAAGGTCGCGCTGGGCGCGGCGGAGGAAGTCGCGCACTTCCAGTTCACCTTCGTACCCGGAGAGGGAGACGACGGGGAAGAGCTGGTTGGCGTACTCCGGGGGGATGGCTGAGCCGAGGGCCGGGAGCATGTTGTCAGCTTTCTCGGCGGCGGTGTGGTCCGCGTCATCGGAGATGATGGCTGCGAAAATCGGCCCCTGGAGGTGGGCAACGAAGTCCCCTTCGCCGACCGCATGGCGGAGGGCGCGGGAGACGGATGGCAGGAAGCGATCTTCGCTGGGCTTCACGCGGTCGAATTCGCCGAAGTCAGTGAGGACAAGGGAGAACCCGCGGCCGTTGCGGACGGAACGCATCATCTGGCGGCGGAGTTCGAAGACGAAGTGGCGGCTGTTGGGGAGCCCGGTGCTTTCGTCTTCGTAAATGCGTCCGCGCATGCGGTCCAGGGCGCGGTGGAAGCTGCGGCCCTGTTCGGACTGCTCGTACCAGAACTGGGCATGAATCCCGACGAACAGCGCCGTCGAGAGGAAGATCACCAGGAAGTTGCTGTTTCCTCCCGTGGAGATGAGCGTCTGGACCTCGACGCAGAAGATGATGAGCCAGAGGGTGAACGTCAGCGGGCGCAGGAGGCGCAGGAGCAGGGGAGACTCAACCGACCCCAGTTCTCCCTGGTCGGATGAAGGAAAGAGGAATGCATTCAGCATCGGAGGTTTGTTCACGGCGCGGGTCCCCTGGGGTTCTACATAGAAGGTCGAACGTTCTGAGGCGCGCGGACAGACTTTGTTTGTAAACCGTACGTAATCTCTGGAAGGTCCTGTGATCTGGGGCGCTGAGGAGACCCCGAGGCTGCGGAGTGCGGCCGGTGGTGGGTCCGGCGGTGCAGCCGCTTCCTCGCGGGCGCGGCTACGGTGATTGGCGCACAGGCAGGGTTCGGTCTAGCGGCGGCGGGCGGGCGTGTTCCGGAGGTAGTCGGAGATTGCTTCGGCAGCACGGCGGCCGTCCGCGAGGGCGGTGACGACGAGGTCAGCGCCGTTCACGTTATCGCCGCCGGCGAAGACGCCGGGACGGCTGGTGCGGCCACCCTGGTCGATCTGGATGAGCGCCTTGCGGTCCGAGCGCAGGCCCGAGGTGGTCTGCGGCACGAGTGGGTCCGCGCCATAGCCGATGGCGATAGCCACCGCGTCGGCGGGGATGAGGAATTCGCTGCCCTTCACCGGGATCGGGCGGCGGCGGCCGGATTCATCTGGTTCGCCCAGTTCCATGCGCTGGCATTCCACCGAAACCACCTTGCCTTCGTCGTCGCCGATGATGCGGGTTGGAAGTGTCAGCATTTCGAACTTGACGCCCTCTTCGCGGGCGTTCTTGCGCTCTTCGCCGCGGCCGAGCATCTCGGCTTCGGTGCGGCGGTAGACACAGCTCACGTTTTCGGCGCCGAGACGGACGGCAGTCCGGACGCAGTCCATCGAGGTATCACCGCCGCCGATGACAACGACATCCTTCAGGGCAGGGAGCGACTCGCGGTAGTGTTCCGGGAGCTGTTCGGGCGCCAGGTTTCCGCGGACGAGGAATTCGGTGGCGGAGTAAACGCCTTTCAGCGTTTCGCCCTCGATTTCCATCTGGTTGCCGACGCCGGCGCCGGTGCCGAGGAACACGGCATCGAATTCGCCCGCGAGCATGTCGTCGATAGTGACGTCTTTGCCGACGTAGGTGTTGCAGACGAACTTCACGCCGAGGGCTTCGAGGTGGGCGATGTACTCATCGACGATGTTCTTGCGCATCTTGAAGTTGGGGATGCCATAGACCAGTACGCCACCCGGCTCGGGCCAGAATTCGTAGACGGTGGCGCCGTGGCCTTCCATCGCGAGCTGTTCTGCGACCGCGAGGCCGGCCGGGCCGGAACCGATGATGGCAACGTTGCGTCCGGTGGGCTCCGGGAGGTAGCGGGGCATCGGATAGCCGGCGAGCGACTGACGCTGATAGTCGGTGCAGAAGGCTTCGAGCTTTCCGATAGTCACCGGGGGCTCTTTCTGTCCGCCGGGACGGATGGCGAAGCCAACGACGCAGGCGCCTTCGCAGAGCTTCTCCTGGGGACAGAGGCGGCCGCACATCTCGGGAAGGTTGCTGGTTTCGCGGAACTTGTTCGCTGCGCCGAGGACATCGCCGATCTCGAGGAAGGCGAAGGCGCCGGGGATGTCGTTCGAGACGGGACATGCTTCCTGGCAGGGCGCCGAAGGACACTGGATGCAGCGTGAGGCCTCGATGCGGGCAGCGTTGAGGTCGAAGCCGATGTAGGTCTCGTCGAAATTGCGCTTGCGGGCTTCGGCATCCTGCTTCGGGACAGGCTGGACACTGATGGCAAGACGGCGGGCTACGTTGTGCGTCATAAAAGCGAACGTGAACGGCCGGCGAACCCGTAGGCCACCGGCCGCGGCATCCTTGTTTGAGGGTAGGAAGGATCGTAGCGGAGGAGAGGGGGATGTCAACGAAGCGCCCGGCGGCGGAGAATGGGCCGCTACCTGCAGGAGGCCCGCGAAATGGCACGTCTCGCACCGCTCGACCTCGATTCGCTCACGCTGGAACAGAAGGAAGTGGCTGACGCCATCCGCAACGGGCCGCGCGGCGGCCTTCGGGGGCCATTCGAGGCGTGGTTGCGGGCGCCGGGGCTGGCCGACGTGGCGCAGAAGCTGGGAGCGTACTGCCGGTTCGGGAGCAGCCTGCCCGGCGACATCAACGAGCTGGCCATCCTGCTGACGGGAAAGTACTGGAAGGCGCAGTTCGAGTTCTGGGCGCACGCGCGGCTGGCGCTGCAGGCGGGGCTCGCGCCAGACATTATCGAGGCGATCCGAACCGGAGCGGAACCACCGTTCAGGCGCGAAATGGAGCGCGTCGTCTACCAGTTCGTGACCGAGTACTTCGAGACGCACCGGGTCTCGGAGGCGACCTATCGGCGGGCGATTGATGCGGTGGGCGAACGCGGGACGGTCGACCTGATCGGAGTGGTGGGGTACTACGGGCTGGTCTCGATGACGCTGAACGTGTTCGAGGTGGGGCTGCCGGAGGGCGAACGGGAGCCGCTGGAGTGATGAGGGATTGTCGATTGGGGATTTCGGATTGTGGATTGACGGCCTGAGTCTGTCTCCAGCGGCAATCGTGAAGCGCGCATTGTGTAGACTTCGGGCACACAACACTCCCTGCCCCGGAGCTTCCCCTTGGCCACGTTTTCTGAAGTGCAGCAGTCGCTGAGCCTGCCGCTGATTTGCGCGCCGATGAGCGGCGTTTCTGGTCCTGAGCTGGTGACGGCCGCCTGCCTCGCGGGCATCGCCGGTTCGTTCCCGACGCGGAATTGCGAGTCCATCGAACAGCTCGACAGCTGGCTCAGCGGTATCCAGGAGAAGCGGGCCCGGGCGCGCGACGAAGGCAGGCCGGCGGGTTCGCTTTCGGCGAACATCATCATTCGCGGGAACAAGCGTATCCCTGAGGACATCGAGGCGGTGATCCGCCACGGGGTGGATTTCGTCATCACGAGCGTGGGTTCGCCGAAGGACATTTGCGGGCCGATGAACGACGCCGGCATCTGCGTACTGGCGGACGTGGCTTCGATGCGGCATGCGGAACTGGCACTGGAGGCGGGCGCGGGCGGGCTGGTGCTACTGAGCGCGGGCGCCGGCGGGCACACCGGCTGGGCCAACGGCTTCGCCTTCGCGCGCGCCGTGCGCCGGATGTACGACGGGCCACTGGTGCTGGCGGGAGGGGTGAGCGACGGGTTCGCGCTCTGGGCCGCGGAAGTGCTCGGCTACGACATGGCGTACATGGGCACGCGCTTCATCGCGACGACCGAGAGCATGGCCTCGCCGGAATGGAAGCAGACGCTGGTGGACATCGAGTTCGACGAAATCGAAGTCGGCATGGCGCCGAACGGCGTGGCGGCGAGCATGATCAAGGGTGGCCGCGGGAGCGCGGGGCATACCGTCTCCAGCGTGCGCCGCATCGCAAGCGTGGCCGATGTAGTGGCGGAGACGGCCGCGGAGTACGAGGCAGCGAAGGCGGCGACGCGGGCGCGGCTGTCCTGAATTCGGTTTGCGGACTTGCGGGACGTGGATTGCGGCTACGCTGGTTCGTCGGAACTCGGGGTAACGTCGGCACCCTCGACTTCGGGTTCGGCCTGGGACGGCTCTTCAACCACGGGCCGTGCGTCCTCTCGGAAGCAGCTCATGTAGACCAGGTCGTCGTACTTGCCGTCGAGCCAGATGTGACGGCGGAGGCGGGCTTCTTCTTCGTAACCGGCGTGCCGGAAGGCTCTTTGCGCCCGTTCGTTGGTGCCATTCACGGTGAGCCAGACCTTTTGCATGTTGAGCAGCCGGAAGGCGTAACGGGTGAGCAGCGCTACCGCGTCGCGGCCGTACTTGCGGTTGATGTAGTCGCCGTCGCCGATGGTGATGCCGAGTTCGCAGGCGCGGGCGGCGTGGTCGAAATGGTGGAGGATGCACTGGCCGACGAACTTGCCGCCCTGGACCTCGATGCCGAACCAGATGAGCTCGCCGCGGGACTTCGCGAGGTGTGCCTCGAACGCGGCGACCACTCGCTCGTACTCCATCGGCATCGGGGCGCTGTCGCTCGAAAGCAAGAGGAGTTCGACATCGTTGAGGAACTCGGTGTACTTCTCGAGGTAATCGCGGCGCATTGGCCGGAGGATGACTTTGTCGCCCTTGAGCATGTGGTGACCCCGTCGCGTGCTTTGGGCGCGCTTACGCAAGCCCGACAGTTTTAGAGTCGGAGGGGAGGGGGAGTGTGCGCAGTGGGGAGGCGCGAACCGGTGTCCTGCCAGGGCGCGTGCGGCCCTCACCCCATGGTCCCGTTACACCAGTTCGTAGCGCGGCGGTTCCTTCCACTCGCTGGTGGGCGGGTTCTCCTGCGCGCGGATTTCGGCGCGGCGTTGTTCGGCTTCGAGCTTCTTGCCCTTCTTGATCGCGAGGTCGCGTTCGCGCGCGTGTTCGACGTCGCGCTGGACGGCGGTGGCGGCCCTGGCGCGCCGCGGCTTGCCTTCGTACACCTTGATGCGGCCTTCGTCGCCGAGCTGTTTCAGGTGTGAGCGGACGTTGTTGTCGGCGGCGCGGCGGAGGCGCTTATCGATGTCCGGGTAGAGCTGGAGCATGATGTCCCAGCTGCTGACGGCGCCGCCGCCCTGGAGCACGCCGAGGATCTGCTGCTCCCGCATGTCGCGGTGCTTGATGTACATCTGCAGGCGTTCGCGCGGGTCGTTGATGATCTTGCCGTGGCCGGGGCACATGACCTTCAGGTTCGGCAGTTCGCTCAGGCGCTTGAGCGAAGCCCGGTAGGCCGCGAGGTCACCGACCGTGGTCGTCGAGCTGCCGAGCAGCGTGTCGCCGGAGAAGAGCACGCCTTCTTCTTCGATGTAGAAGCAGAGCGAATCGACGCTGTGGCCGGGCGTTGCCAGCACCTGGACGCGCACCCCGCCATCGAGGTCGATGACGTCGCCGTCCTTCAAGGTGTCGACCTTCGCCGGGATGCGGCCCTTGAGCAGCGGCCGGCCGTTCGAAGGGATGGTGATGTCGGCCTTGAGGAATTCCTTCGCCCACTTCAGGTTCCCGGAATGGTCCGAGTGGTGGTGGGTGATGGTGGCGATGGCGATCTCTTCCTTCTCGACGGCCGCGAGGTAGCCGCGAAGGAACCACTGGTAGCGGTCGATGGCCTCGCCGGAGTCGATCGTGAGGGACTGCTGGCCCTTCTTGCCGACCAGGTAGATGCCGGTGAAGTCGGGGTGCATGGGGTTCTCGTCGGCGACGAGGACAGCGCGGACGGAGTCAGAGATTTGCATTGTGGGGCGGAGTCTACAGAGGTGAGAGGTGAGAGGTGAGCTCGCCGAATTGACATCCGAATCCCGGGGTCTCAGGAGCGACCTAACCGGGGAGCGTTCGGATCGTGAATCGCTTCAAACTGGATGCGCTTCTTTTCGACCCCGTCGATTTCAACGACAACGTAATAAAGACCGGGCGTTGGCAACCGCACCGGAGCGGCGAGGCTCGCAACCACAACTTGCGACGCACCGTCTGTGAGGTCGGGTTGACGTCCCACTTTGAACCCTCCCAAAGCTGGGGGGATCAAGTCGTTACCGTCAGCGTCCCGATACGCAACTTTGAAATTGTGCTCCATGTTCGTCTCTCCCCAAGGCACGCGCAGGATTGCGACCGTGGGGATTTGCCGTTCATAAGGGTAGTCAGCCCCTTGAGCTGGCCAGCATCGTGTCCAAGCGCCGCCGAGGACGTAGGCCAAGCCGTTCTGTACCTCCGCACTGTTGGACAGGAACAGAGCATCGACATCGAGAAGCTCGCGAGGAATCGGTGAAGCCATTCGCTTCCCTCTTGTATTACTTTTCTTCAATGTATTACAATAGGACGGCCAAGGCAAGGGGGCCACCGTGGCGGACGTGCTCGAACTGCAGATCACTGATGCGACTGAAGACGAACTCTGGAACCACGGGCTCAGCCTCGACGACGCCCTGAGTGTGATCGATGAAGAGAGCTTTCGGACCTTTCGCGATGCGAAGCATCAAGGGCGTAGGATTCTGATTGGTCCGGATCGATCTGGACGTCTGTTGACGTTGGTCATCGAGGCCGTAGACCCCGATGGGAGAGCCTTGCTCATCACTGGTTGGCCGTCGAGTACTGCCGAAACCACCCTGTTCAATCGCCCTGGAGGCTCAACACATGCTGGACAAGCCGAAACCGATGAATCAAGACGCGATCGCGGCTCTAGTAGAGGAGACCCCTGATGTGCGGCTCAGTAAGTCGCAAATCATGTCCATTCGGTTGAACGACCGCGAACTTCGCACCCTTGCTGCGGCCGCAAACTTGGCAGGCCTGAAAGTCAGTGCATTCATAAAACAATCCGCCCTTGACGCGGCCGAGACGCAAAGGCTCTCCTCCAGGCCAACCGTCGATTTCGGCGTGCATGGAGCCGGCTACGCCTTTACGGGATTCACTCCTCAACTTCGAGATTCCGGCTCACCTCTTGGAATCGAGCTTCGATTTACCGCAGGCGCTGGCGTGTTGCTTCCTACGGGCAATTAGCGCGACCAAGGGTACCGAACCGGCTTTCCGCCCCGCTCTACCCCTTCCGGCTGAACGTCACGTGTACCGTGCCGCTTTCCGCCGTCTCCGTTGTCACGTCGTGGGTGAGTTCGAGGCCGCGGAGGTCGTCCCAGAGGCGGATGCCGCTGCCGATGATCATCGGCGCGATCGCCACATGCAGGTCATCGACGAGGCCGGCCTTGAGGAAGTCGCGGACGACCGTTGCGCCGCCGCCAATGCGGACGTCGCCGCCGTTCGACGCTTCCACCGCGCGCTTCAGGGCCTCCTGGGGCGTGGCTGAGACGAAGTGGAAGGTCGTGCCGCCCTCCATCTCCATGCTCGGCAGCTTTCTGTGGGTGAGGACGTACACCGGGCAGTGAAAGGGCGGGTTTTCGCCCCACCAGCCGCGCCAGTCGGGGTCGTCGGGGAAGTTGTGCA
>CAYTBM010000086.1:6324-11678 GCA_964436025.1 uncultured Anaerolineaceae bacterium | reverse complement strand
GCAGCGCATCCGGACCGTCTCGCCGTTGTCGGCGGTGACGTGCGCCTTACCTACCGAGAGCTCAACGGACGCGCCAATCGCCTGGCCACAGCCCTGCGAGACCTCGGCGTCACCCCGGACTCACTCGTGGCCGTCCACATCGACCGTTCGGCCGATACCGTGACCACCCTCCTCGGGGTGCAGAAGGCCGGCGCCGCGTACGTCCCGGTCGATCCCGCGTATCCAGAGGCGCGCAAGCGCCTGATGATCGAAGACTCGGCCGCGCCAATCGTGGTCACGTCACGGGCAATCGCTTCCGCAGTGAACGTCCCGGGCGTAACCCGCCTCATCCTCGAAGATGTCCTGGCCGCTCCGCCGATCTCTCACAATCCGCCCCAACTCGCCTCCGCCGGCGATTTGGCTTATGTCATCTATACGTCCGGTTCAACCGGACGCCCCAAGGGCGTCATGCTGAGTCATCGCAACGCGCTGAACTTCTTCGCCGGCATGGACGAACGTATCGGCCGAGAGCCAGGCGCCTGGCTTGCCGTCACGAGCATCTCCTTCGACATCTCCATTCTTGAGCTGCTCTGGACGGTGACCCGTGGCTTCACCGTTGTCGTCAACGGCGCCGCCTCGGCCACGCGCACCGCGCCCGCCTTCAGCCTCTTCTTCTTCGCAAGCGAGGGCGGCGACGGCCGGGCCGCCTACGACCTCGTCCTTGGCGCCTCCAGGTTCGCCGACGAACACGGATTCGAAGCCGTCTGGACCCCGGAACGGCATTTCCACGCCTTCGGCGGTGCGTTCCCCAACCCGTCAGTCATGAGCGCCGCTATCGCCGCTACCACCCGCCGCGTCAAGATCCGCTCGGGCAGCTGCGTGCTTCCGTTGCACTCTCCCATCCGCGTCGCCGAAGAATGGTCCGTTGTCGACAACCTCTCCAACGGCCGTGTGGGCATCTCCTTCGCCGCGGGCTGGCAGCCCGATGACTTCGTCTTCCGGCCGGAGCACTTCGGGCGGGCCAAGGAAGCCATGCTTCGCGACATCCCGGTCGTCCAGGCGCTCTGGCGCGGCGAGCACCAGACCTTCCCCGGGCCGGGGCGGGACATCTCCGTCCAGGTCCTCCCCCGGCCCGTCCAACCGGAGCTGCCAACCTGGCTCACATCCGCAGGCGACCCTGAAACGTTCCGCCTTGCTGGCGAGATGGGCCTGAACATCCTCACGCACCTGCTCGGTCAGTCTGTCGAGTCCGTGGCAGAGCGAATCCGCGTCTACCGAGACGCCTGGGCCGCGGCGGGCCATCCCGGGCAAGGCGCCGTCACGCTCATGCTGCACACCTTCATCGGCGACGACGAGGACGCCGTCCGCGAAGCCGTCCGCGAGCCCATGATCCGTTACCTTGGCAGTTCGGTCGGCCTGATCAAGCAGTTCGCCGGGTCGTTCCCCACATTCAAGTCACTCCCCGAGGGAGATGACCCGAACGACCTCCTCGGCTCGCTCGCGCCGCAAGAACTGCGCGAACTGCTCGAAGTCGCGTTCGAGCGTTACTACGAAACGAGCGGGCTTTTCGGCACACCTCAGCGAGCCACCGAGATGGTCAACCGTCTGCACGCGATCGGCGTCGATGAGATCGCCTGCCTCGTAGACTTCGGCCTGCCGGCCGAAGACGTCTCGGCCGGCCTCGATCGGCTCGCCGCCTTAATGCGCTCCGTCCACGATGCGGAGCGCGGCGAGGAAGACGACTCTATCGCCCAACTCATCCGGCGCCACGGCGTAACCCACCTTCAGTGCACTCCGTCGATGGCCACCATGATGCTGGCCGATCCAGAAACCCGGGATGCGTTCTCTTGCCTTTCCACCCTGATGGTCGGCGGCGAGGCACTCCCCGGTGATGTCGCTCGGGAGCTTGTCGCCTCGACGCCGGGCCGCGTTCTCAACATGTACGGCCCTACCGAGACCACCATCTGGTCCACTACGAGCCCCGTGACCGGTGACACCGTGAATTGCCCCATCGGGACGCCCATCGCAAACACCAGCGTTTACATCCTCGATGGCGAACGGCGTCCCCTCCCGGTCGGGATGGCCGGAGAACTCTGGATCGGCGGCGAAGGCGTCGCGCGCGGGTACCTGGGCCGCCCGGACCTGACGGCCGAGCGCTTCCTTCCGGACCCGTTCGCCACCCGCCCTGGCGCCCGTATGTATCGCACCGGCGACCTGGCCCGGCTCCGCCATGATGGCTCGCTCGAGTACCTCGGACGCCTCGACCAACAGGTGAAAGTCCGTGGCTACCGGATCGAGCCCGGCGAGATCGAGTCGGCGCTCCGCGCAATGCCGGGGATCGAGGATGCCGCCGTCATCGCACGAGAGGACGAACCCAGCGACCAGCGCCTCGTGGCCTACGTGGTCGCGCGGCCCGGCGCGCCGGGCGAAGCCGAACTCCGCGCCGGATTGAGCGAACGGCTGCCCGAGTACATGGTTCCCACCAACTTCGTGCGATTGGACGCCCTTCCGCGGACGCCGAATGCCAAACTCGACCGCAAGGCGCTCCCTCGCCCCGATTCCACGCCCTCGCCGGCGTCAGCCGCGGTCGAACCAAGTTCCCCACGGAGCGATCCGGCAACCCACGAGTTCGTCGCGGGTGTGTGGTGCCACGTCCTCCGGACCACGGCAGTCCCCGGCGACCGTTCGTTCTTCGACCTCGGTGGCAATTCGCTCCTCCTCTTGCAGGTGCACAAGCGCCTCAAGGAGCGTCACCCTGACCTCCGCCTCACAGACCTGTTTAAGTACCCCACCGTCGCTGCGCTCGCTGCTCATCTCGGCGACAACGTCGCCTCAACGGCTCTTGGACATGATGCAATGAGCCGGGCGAGTGCCCGCAGGGCTGCGCTCTCCCGGCGGCCGGTTACGGCCTAGGGACGGGACCATGGCAGAACTCACGGAGCTGGAGACTGGTCCAGCTTCCAGCGACATCGCGATCGTCGGTATGGCCGGGCGCTTCCCCGGCGCACGAGACCTCGATGCCTATTGGCAGCTGATCGCTTCGGGTGCCTCGGGCATAGCCCGCCGAACTCCTGAGCAACTTATCGCCGCGGGTGTCAGCCCCGAGATGGCGACGCACCAGGACTACGTCCCTGTCGCCGGCATGCTGGAAGACGTCGAAGCGTTCGATGCGGCCTTCTTCGACATCGGCCCCCGCGACGCCGCCCTCATGGATCCCCAGCACCGCCACTTCCTGGAATGCTGCTGGGAAGCCCTCGAAGACGCCGGTCATCCGCCCTCGAAGTTCGCCGGGAGCATCGGCGTTTACGCCGGCTCCGGCATGAACGGCTATCTCATCCATAACCTCCTCACCAATCCCGACATGACCGACTCTCTCGGGATGTTCGTCGTGCGCCACACCAGCAACGACAAAGACTTTCTTTCCACTGGCGTGAGCTACCGCCTGGACCTGCGCGGCCCGAGTGTCAACGTCCAGACGGCCTGCTCAACCAGCCTTGTCGCCATCCACCTCGCATCCCAGTCCCTGCTGGCGAACGAATGCGACATGGCCCTCGCCGGCGGCGTGACCATCGAAGTGCCCCACGGCGCCGGCTACCTCTACCGCGACGGCGAAATCCTCTCGAAGGATGGCGTCTGCCGCGCTTTCGATGCCCAGTCCTCCGGCACCATCCTCACCAGCGGCGCCGGCGTCGTCGTGCTTCGCCGCCTGGAAGATGCGCTCCGCGACCGAGATCACATCCACGCGGTTATCAAAGCGACGGCCGTCAACAACGACGGGGCCGGCAAGGTCGGCTATCTCGCCCCCAGCGTCGAAGGCCACGCCGCCGTCGTCGTCGAGGCGCAGGAGCTCGCCGGCGTCGAGCCGGAGACGATCCAGTACGTTGAGACGCACGGCACCGGCACCCCAGTCGGTGACCCGATTGAACTGGCTGCCCTCAGCCAGGCATTCCGCCGCTCCACCGCAGCTCGCGGATTCGCGCGGCTCGGTTCGGCCAAGCCGTCCGTCGGCCACCTGGACACCGCGGCGGGCGTCGCCAGCGTCATCAAGACAGCGCTTGCCCTGCAGCATCGCGTACTTCCGCCGATGGCTGGCCATACCGCGCCGAACCCGCTTCTCGAAATCGAAACCACGCCCTTCACGCTCTCGGCTGACGCTGCTCCCTGGCCGCGCGGCAACCAGCCTCGGCGCGCCGGAGTCAGTTCGCTCGGTGTCGGCGGGACCAATGCCCACGCGGTCCTGGAAGAAGCTCCGTTGTCCGTCCCGCCCTCCGATGACGGCCGCCGCCGGATGCTCGTCCTCTCGGCCCGTTCAGCCGAGGCGTTGGACCGGGCGAAACAACGGCTCGGCGACTACCTTGAGCAGTCAGATGCGCCGCTCCGCGACGTCGCCTGGACGCTGCAGGACGGTCGCGAGGAGTTTGCCTTCCGGTTCGCCGCGCCCGCGGTCACTCGTGAGGATGCGGTCGCGCAGCTCCGCCAGCCAGTGGCCGCGGCCACAGCGGCCACCCAACCCCCGTCCATCGTGTTCATGTTCCCGGGTGGCGGCTCTCAGTACCCCAACATGGGCCGCGGCTTGTATGACAGTGAGCCCGCCTATCGGGCTGCCGTCGATGAGTGTTTCGAGCTCATGGAGCCCGCTCTGGGCGCCGCGGTCCGCGAACTGCTCTTTCCAAGGCCGGGCTTCGAGGACGCCGCCGCCGAACAGTTCGCGCTGCCCTCCCTGCAGCTGCCCGCTATCTTCCTGACCGAATACGCGCTCTCGCGACTGTGGGCGTCCTGGGGCGTGGTGCCCGCCGCTATGACCGGACACAGCCTCGGCGAATATGCAGCGGCCTGCATCGCAGGCGTCCTGCAGCTCAAAGACGCCCTTGCCATCGTCGCTCTCCGCGGGAGGATCATGGAGCGAGTGCCGGACGCTGCCATGATCAGCATTAACCTGCCGGAGCCGGAAGTGGCCGGCATGCTGCACGGCGGGCTCTCCCTCGCCGCGGTCAACGCACCCCAACTCTGCGTCGTCTCCGGCGAGAACCGTTCAATCGAGCAGCTCGAAACCACGCTCGGCACCAGCGATGTCGCCAACCGCCGCGTGAAAATCGTTGGCGCCGTCCATTGCCACCTCCTCGATCCGTACCTGGAGGAGTTCCGCGCGTTTATGTCCCGCGTCCCGCTCTCCGCGCCACGGATCCCCTACATCTCCAACGTCACCGGAACCTGGATCAAGCCCGCCGACGCAACGGATCCCGCCTACTGGGTGCGACACCTGCGCGAAACGGTGCGCTTCAACGACGGTCTCGAAACCCTGCTCGAAGATCCGAACCGCATCCTCATCGAGGTCGGCCCGGGGACCACCCTCTCCGCCCTCGCCCGCCAGCAGG
>CAYTBM010000086.1:2070-6224 GCA_964436025.1 uncultured Anaerolineaceae bacterium | reverse complement strand
GCCGGCACGTCCACACAGGCCAAACCGGTTAACGAGTGGCTCTACTCCCCCGCCTGGACGCGCACGGACCTTCTCCCCGCGCCGGGGCCCACGGGCGGCAAGTGGCTCGTTTTCGTCGATGACACGGGTATCGGCGAAGAAGCCGTTCGCCTCCTTCGGGTCAACGGCGAAGACATCACAATCGCCACCCTCGGCGGCCCCGAGAGCCCGTTCATTCGCATCAGTGAACGCGAGTTTATGGTCAATCCCGCCAGCCCCGATGGGTACGTCCAGCTCTTCGAGCAACTCGCCGAAACAGACCTGCTGCCCGATCGCATCCTGCACTTCGGCGGCCTCCCGCATCACACCACTCCAAACCTCAAACGCACGCAGGAATACCTTCTCAACGTTGACCGCGGTTACTTTTCCGCGTTCGAAATGCTTAAAGCGCTCGCTGCGACCGCACCCGGCCATCCAGCGCACGTCACGCTTGTGACTTCCGGCGCTGCCACGATCCATCCCACCGACCGTCCAGTGCCTGAGCAGTCGATGATTGGCGCTCTCGGCCGCGTCGCTTCGCGCGAAAACGACTCGCTGAGCGTTTGCGTGCTGGACATACCCCCGAGCCGGAAGCAGCGCTTCCGCGGCGCTGCGCACAGCGCTGCCTCGGCCGCCGAGTCCGCTCGACAGGTCGTGGCACATAGCGCCTGCCAGCAGACCGGGACGGTCGCCGTGCGCGGCGGCGAGCGGTGGGTCGAGGGCCTCTCGCCGGTCGTTGGCCCGGCTCCATTCGCCGGTCTCAGGCCTGGCGGCGTCTATTTGGTGGTCGGCGGCACCGGCGGGATCGGCTCCGAGCTCGTCCTCTCCCTCGCCGCCCTCGGCGCGAAAGTCGCCGTCATCGCCCGCGATGAACACGCCGCGAGAGCGCTCTCCCGCCGGGTCGCCGACAACGGCGGCGTGATGGCGCACGCCTGCGCTGACGTGACTGACGCTGCGTCGATGGCTGCTGCCGTCGCCCAGGTCGAGCAGCGGTTGGGGCGAATCGAGGGCCTGTTCTACCTCGCCGGCATGCTCGATGACGCCCCAATGGGCATCAAAGACCGCTCCGACGTGGAGAAGGTCCTGGCGCCCAAGGTTCACGGGCTCTTCGCCCTCGAACAGGCCATCGACCTGCGCCGCCTCCAGTTCGCGGTGCTCTTCTCATCAATTAGCGCCCGGATAGCGCCGGCCGGCCAGGCGGACTACGCCGCAGCCAACGCCTTCGTTAGCGCGTTCGCGCACCACCGCCGCGCTTGCGGCGACCCCCGCACGGTTGCCCTCGAATGGTCCATGTGGAAGGAGACCGGGATGACCGGTCACGCCGCCCCGGACACTTCTGGCCTGACCACGCTTCCTCCGGGAGACATCGTGCGGCAGGCCGGCGGCGAAACGGTCCGCGAGTTCGTCCTCTCGCCCGCCAGTTCCTGGCTCGTCGATGAACATCGCACGGCGTCCGGCTCGCCCGTGCTGCCCGGCAGCGCCCATGTCGAGCTGCTCCGCCTTGCGGCCGCCGCCGTGGCCGGCCGAGTAACGCGTCTCTCCCATGTCGAATTCCTCCAGCCGCTCGTCTGCGAGGAGCCAACCGTCGTCCGCATCCAGGTCAAGGCTACCGGGTCTGCCTGCGACGTGCGGCTCACTTCGTTCCAGCAGGGCTCTGGCTGGGTCGAACACTCCCGCTGCATGGCTGACGCATCACCTGTGCCGGCAGCCGGCCCTGCCCCCGCGTCTCCACCTCCCTTCGACGCCGCCCGTGCAACACCTGAAGGCTCAAGCGTCGACCAGTCCGGCTTGCTCGCTTTCGGGCCTCGTTGGCGAAACATCCGCCAATCGGCGTTCGCCCGCGAAAGCGCAACGGCATTGATCGAACTTTCTCCGCAATTCGCCGGCGACCTGACCGGCTACGAGTTGCACCCCGCGCTCCTCGACATGGCAACCAGCTTCGCCCTTGAGCTCGTGCCCCGCGCCGCGAGCGGCGCGTACGTGCCCGCCGGCTACGACGAAGTCGTCATTCACTCCTCGCTCCCGGCGCGCTTCCTGAGCGAGGCCGTCCTCCGCTCTGCGGCGAAAGACGGCAGCAGCGCCACCTTCGACGTCACGATGCGACGCGAATCAGGTGCCATCTGCGTCGAGTGCCGCGGCGTGACGTTCCGCCTCCTCTCCGACCTGGGAGCTCTTGAGACGAAGTCCCCGGCTCGCAGCCCGCGCACGCGCCTCGCCGCCCTCGGCGAACGCGCCGGCATCACCCCGGAGTCCGGTTTCGCCGCGCTTCAGCTGGCGCTGGCCAGCCCTGCGACGACGTTGATCGTCTCGCCCGTTGACCCGGCAGCTCTTTGCGCCGCCGCTGAAGCCGACGCCGCGACCGCGGCTGGCGGTGTCCAGGTCTCCCGTCCGCAGCTGAAGACGGACTTCGAGGCCCCGCGCGACGCCGTCGAGACCGCCGTCGCCCGCATCTGGTCCGATCTGCTCGGCCTCGCCTCCGTCGGCATCAACGACGACTTCTTCGAACTCGGCGGCCACTCCCTCATCGCCCTCCGCATGTTCGCCCGCATGAAGGAACAGTTCGGGCTTCAATTGGGCCTCGGCTCCCTGTTCGAAACACCCACCGTGGCTGGCCTCGCCGCCGTCGTTCGCGGCGACATCGATTCTCAGTTCGGAGTCACCCCCGAAGGCGACAGCAAGAAGCGGTGGCCGTGCCTTGTCCCGGTCAAACCGGCGGGCACCCGGCCGCCGCTCTTCTGCGTCCACGGGGCGAAAGGCAACGTGCTCAACTTCCGAGAGCTCGCACGCCGGCTCCCCGAGGATCAGCCGTTCTTCGGGCTGCAGCTGCAGGGCCTCAATGGCGTCGATCCGTTCCATCAATCGGTCCCGGAGATGGCGGCGCATTACGTTGCAGAAATCACTGCGCATCAACCCGAAGGTCCGTATTACCTCGGCGGGTTCTCCGGCGGCGGCCTCGTCGCCCTCGAAATGGCCCGCCAGTTGACCGCGGCCGGCAAACAGGTCGCCCTCGTCCTGCTCTTCGATTCGCCGGCGCCCGGCTACGACCGCATGCGGCGGTTCCCCTGGTTCCAGCTCCGCAACCTCGAGTCCATCATCCAGTACGGCCCTCCGTATCTCTGGGAGAAGGTCCGCGGTCGCTGGTACTGGTGGAACTGGGGCAAAGGCCGACCAAGCGGCATCGACTTCAACCACTTCGGCTCCGTGCTCGAAGGTCACCAGGCGGCGCCGTTTGACGGCTACACCGTGTTGCTCCGCGTCAAGACCCGCGTCTATCCCGCCGACCTCGGCTGGAATCGATGGATCACCCGCGGCATTGAGTCCCACGACGTGGCCGGTTCACACGAAGGGATGTGGAAACCGCCCCACGTCGATTCCCTCGCCCGCCAGGTCGCAGCTGCACTCGAGAGCGCGTCGAACGCCCTCGGCGCACGCTAAATGCCCAGGACCTTCCGGTGGCGGTCGGCCATCCCTTCGGGCGAAAACTCGGTTGAGGCCGCTCGCACCGCAGCCTTCGCTCCCATCGCGCGGGCCAGCTCCGGCTCGCTCACCAGCCGTCGCAGTGCGACCTTGAAGCCTTCCCAATCCAGCGCCGGGACGGTAACGCCCGTTTCGCCGTCGGCAATCGCATACTTCACGCCGCCCACATCGAAGCCGATGCTCGGCACACCGAACCAGGCCGCCTCCAGGTAAACCAGGCCGAATCCTTCTTCCTGCGACGGCAACGCAAACACGTCAGCAGCCGCGTACACATCGTCCACGGACTCGACGAAGCCGAGAACATGACCGCGTTCACCGAGAAGCTGCGCCGCTCGCTCGCGCACGGCATCAAGCGTCTCACCGCGGCCTGCCACCACCAGGTGAATGTCATGGCCCTCCGCTACAAGCTCGGCCACAGTCTCCACCAGCCGGAGAGCGTTCTTTCCGCGGTCCAGCCGCGCAACCAGGCTTACCACGCGCGCCTCCCGGGGAAGGCCGAGAGACGCCCGCGCGTCCTCGCGGGACGGCTGGCTGTCCGGCGCCCGCACAGCCAGCGGCACCACCGCGATCTTTGATTCGCGCACACCGATGTCCACCAACAGGTCCCGCATAACCGGCGTGGAAACCACCACCTTGTTGGCCAGAGCTGCGCCCAGCCG
>CAYTBM010000086.1:0-1970 GCA_964436025.1 uncultured Anaerolineaceae bacterium | reverse complement strand
AGCCACGAAACCGCGGCCGTCGTGTCCCCGGCCGAGGGATCGGGGAAGACAAGTTCCACGCGCAATCCCGCATCGCGCCACAGCCGGGCAAGGTCGCCCACAACCCGCGTGCATCCGCCAACGCCGCCCACCGTTGGCACCAGCAGTACGTCGGGACGCCCGGACTTCATCCCCCGGGACGATACTGGAGGACGCCCGGACAATCCAAAGCCGCTACGCTTCCCGCCATGGCGCCACCGGAATTCGCTGCCCTTCTCCCCCCATTGGTGACGTCTTCCTGGCGCTCCCCGCTGGCTGACGCCGCACCGCCGTTTCCGGAGGAGTCCCGGGCGATCGGCCTGGTTGCACCAGCTCGGGCGCGCGAGTTTGCCAACGGCCGGTCCGTCGCCCACGAGGCCCTCTCGGCAGCCGGCGCCCGCCCTCAGCCGCTCCTCATTCGGCCGGACCGTTCACCGGACTGGCCCGCCGGGTACTGTGGCTCCATCAGCCACACCGCCGTTGCCGCTATGGCCGTCGCCGCGAAGCTCGAACATGTCGCTGCCCTTGGCATCGACCTCGAACTGGCGAATTCCGTCGAGCAGGGACTCATCGATTCGATATGCACCCACACCGAGTGGGCGCGCCTGGTCGATTCATCGGCATGGCCGTCCGATGACGCCGCCACCGCGGCTTTCTGCGCCAAGGAAGCGGTTTACAAGTACCAGGCCCCGCTGACCGCGGTCTTCCTTGAATTCCACGACGTCGAACTGGTACCCGGCCCCGCGCCGGGCGAGTTTTCCGCCACCAGTTCACATCCTGACGCTCGGGCCGTGGTTGCATTGGGCAAGGGCCGCGTGGCGCCCGCTGCCGGCCATTGGTTGGCTCTCTTCTGGGCGGGGCCCGGATCGCCCTCCCCGCACTGATTCTCATCAACATTTCCTACACGGCGGGGCCATCACCGTGTGAGTTACTACGGTGAGTCGACGACGCTTTGCGCCCGGTCAAGGGGTGATTCTGTGATGGTCTTGTGGTTCAGGTAATGCCCCGGCCCCGGCACGCCCCCGGGGAAAAGCGAAACGCCGACGATCTGATCGCGGTGGTTGTCTCCACGCGCCCCTACCTCCCAACCGAACTGATACCGCTCCTCATCCGCAACCGGTTCACCTCAATCGAACGCGGCCGAGCCGATGCCCTCGCATTCGTGCAGCACCTCCAGCCCGATGTCGTCCTCGGTGTCATGGATCCGTCCCGCATCGAAGACCTCGAGTTACTGCGCAGTCTGAACCACGCGTCCAGGGCACTCCTCGTGGTCGTGGCGCCGAATAACGACGCCGCAGCCGCCGCCCTCCGCGCCGGCGCCGATTTCTACCTGCGTGATAGCGACGGCCCCGAAGCGATCGATGCCCAGTTCGTCGCCATCCGCCGCCGGCTCCTCGCGGACCGCAACCCCCACGCCGAAGAAGTCATCGACGCTGGCCCCCTTCACATCGATTGCGCGGCCCGCCAGGTGTCGGTATACGGCAAACCTCTGGTGTTGACCAACCTCGAGTTCTCGCTCCTCGAAGCCCTTGCCCTCGAAGCCGGCCGAGTCGTGAGTGCCGTCCAGGCCACGCGGACCAGCAGCGGCCGCGTAACATCGCAGGCCGAGGCGGCTCAAACGGTGAAGGTGTATGTACGCCGTTTACGCCAAAAACTGCAGGAAGCCGGCTGCCCGCCGACAATAATAGTGAACGTCAGGGGACGCGGGTACATGCTGGACGCCGGCGGCGCAGGCGATTGGGCGACCGCCCTCTAAGGCCGACAACGCCAAATACCCACCGTTCTCAGGCGTAACAAACACCACCCGGTGCAAAACTGCGCGCAATGCGTCATACTTTCCGACTTTCACGTAACCATTCGGTAACCGGACTGGTTCATCGTGCGTTGTAGGTGGGGGTGAACTTGGAATCAGCATCCGCGACGCGACTTCGTTCGGTCGAAGCGTCTGCCGC
>CAYTBM010000085.1:0-11815 GCA_964436025.1 uncultured Anaerolineaceae bacterium | reverse complement strand
CTCCCCCGCCCGGCAGCCGCCGCAGAGCCTTCGTGTTCTCGGTGCCTTAGAGGTTCGTGAACGTCGTAACCGGCGCACCGTTCACGCAACCGGAGAACCTCCGTGACCTCACGAACAACTCCGTGCTCTCCGTTCCTCGGTGGTTCCCTAAAGCAAATTCCGCATCAACTGCGTCTGGCTCGTCAGAAAGACCATCGATGACCGCGTGGCTGCCCGCAACCGCCCGAACTCCGCGTCCGTCACCGCCATCTCGTCGAACTTCTCCAGCTCGGCCAGCGAATCGAATTCCGCCACGATTGAGACCCCGCTCGTGTGCCCCGTGATCGACGACCAGACGCTCGTATGCGCGTCGATGCCGCGCTGTTTCTGGTAGTCCAGCGCCTGCGAAATAGAGAGTACAAACTCCCGATGGTGCCCCGGCTGAACTTCGCCCGAAAGGACGCGCATGTACTTCCGCGGCGCCGTCGCGTCCTCTGACGTCATCAGCCCTTCGGAGTGATAAGCCAGCCGGTGGATGTTCACTTTCGAGTCGTGATAGACCATGTGCGTCCTCACGGCCCGGCGCACCACCGCGAAGCGCGCGTCCTCCGTCGCGAGGTCGCTCCAGCGCTCCAGGTCGTCCAGCGTGTTGAAGTCCGCCGCAATCACCACGCCGTTGTTCTGACCCGTCATCGAACCCCAGACAGCGGTCCGGGCACGAATACCCCGGTCCAGCTGATATGAACTCGCCTCTTTCATCGCACTGAGGAAATCGCGCGTCATCCCCTGGGCAATGACTCCGGAAAGGATCCGACGGAACATGCGCGACTCCCTGCAGCCCGGGTTCACGGCCCCGGCGGGCGAAAGTGTACCAGACGGTTAGCGAACAGCCCCCGCCGCCCCGTTTGGGCTCGCTGGTGCACGAAAGAAGGGCAGACGTAGCGTCAGCACGCGTTCCTGATGCCGGTCCAGTTCGAAGGCGCGGTCCCGTGCCGCAAGGATCTCGCGCACCGTCACCAGCCCCACCAGTTGCCCATCGTCTTTCGTCACCGGCACCGCAATCTTGCCGGCGTGGGCCATGGCATCAGCGGCCTCTCGCATCGTCACGTCAGGGCTGATACGGAACGTGGACTGATTGGCAACGTCGCCGAACCGCACCGTCGCCGCGGACTGCGCACCATCGCGGTTCATCAGCAACCGCCCGAGGTCTCCCGCGGTGATCATCCCCGTGAGGCACCCGTCTTCGCCCACCACCGGGTAAGCGGCCTGGCTCTCGTACAGGTCCGGCATATCGACACGCGCCAGCTGCGCCAGCGTCGCGTCGGCCGGGATCGCCACCAGGTCGGTTCGCATCCCCTGCCGCACGAGCGTCCCTTCGAGCACGTCGACGGCATACTCCCGGGCAAGGTGGTGTCCGCGCCGGCTGAGCTTCTCTGTCAGGATCGAACGCCGCAGCGTGAGCACCGTAAACCCGTGCGCAACCATCACCGCCGCCAGCAACGGCAGCATGATGTTCGTGTCGTGCGTCAACTCCAGCACGAACACCACGCCCGTCAGCGGAGACCGCATCGTCCCGCCGAGGATCGCGCCCATCCCAATCAGCGGCCAGAGGCTCGCATCGCCGCCCGGCAGCACGCCCGCTTCGAGCGCACCCATCGCCGCGCCCATCATCAGCAACGGCGCGAGCACGCCACCAGATGTCCCCGACCCCAGCGAAAGCGCCCACATGGTTGATTTCACGAGAAGCACGCCGATGATGATCCGCGTTGGCGCATCGCCGGTGAGCAGCGTCTCGATCGTCCCGTAGCCCACACCCAGCGCCTCCGGAAACAGCAGCCCACCGATGCCTATCGCCAGCCCGCCGATCGCAGGCCACCACATCCAGTGGATGGGCAGGCGATGGAATGCGTCTTCGCTCGCATACACGCCGGCCGTGAGCGCCGCACTGAGCATCCCGGCCGACAAGCCGATGACGACGCACGAGGCCATCCCCCACCCACCGATGAAGTCCGCGTGCTCGGGCACAGGGAAGAGTGGCGCGGGCGGCAGCATCCAATGGCGTGCCGTCGCAGCGGTCACGCTCGCCACGGCTACCGGGATCAGGCTGCGTGGCTTCCATTCGAACAGCAGCAACTCCACCGCCAGCATGACGGCCGCCACCGGCGCGGCGAACGTCGCCGACATGCCCGCCGCGGCCCCGGCCACAAGCAACGTCTTCCTCTCCGAAGCAGAAAGGTGCATCACCTGGGACGTCAGCGAACCGAACGCCCCACCCGTCATGATGATCGGGCCTTCGGCGCCGAACGGCCCGCCGGAACCGATGGAAATCGCCGATGAGAGCGGCTTCAAGATAGCCACCCGCGGCTGCACCCGGCTTCCATTAATCAAGATCGCCTCGATGGCCTCCGGTATCCCGTGTCCGCGAATTCGGTCCGATCCGTACCGCGCCATCAGCCCGATGATGAGCCCGCCCACAACCGGGATGAACAACACCCAGAGGCCGACGTGGGCATCCGCCGGCCCTGCGCTCGAAGTCGACAATCGCTGGTAGAAGAAGGCGTTCGTGAACATAGCGATGAGCTTCAGCAAAGCCCAGGCAAGCACCGCCCCGATAAGTCCAACAATGACTGCGAGCCCCGCAATCGGAAGCAGCCGAAGCGACGTCGTGAAGTCTCCCGGCTCACCTTCACGGATGGGCTCTCTCATACGTTGCCGGAGCAAAGAGTAGCGTGCTCTCATTCCGGCGCGTGACCAGTCACCAGCACCGACTGCAGCGCCGAGACCAGAGCTGGTCCCGCGCTGCGCAACTCGCGCACGTGGTGCTCGGTGAGTTCCCGCAACAGCGCCTCTCCCCGGGCATTCAGTTGCAGACGGACAACCCGGCGGTCCACGTCGTCCCTGTGCCGCGTCACGAGGCCGTTCCGGATCGCCCGGTCAACCAGCTCCACCATCGAGTGGTGGCGCAGCAGAAGCCGGTCGGCGGCTTCGCCGATGGTCAGGCCATCGCTTCCGCCAAGCGCTTTGATGGCGAGGAGAAGCTGATGCTGCTGCGGGTCGACGCCCGCCTCGCGGGCGGCATGTTCGCTGAAGGAGAGAAAGCGGCGGATGGCGTAACGAAATTCGTGGAGGCTCCCGTAATCCACGGCGGGAGCGGCGGCAGATGTCATATCGCCATTCTATCGTATCACGATACTTCTTGCCAGCCTCCTCCCGGATATACTTCGCCGAATGTCGCTGTACGTGGCGTATTTCCGCTTCAAGCCCGGCACGAACGCCCTGCAGGGCCTGGCCGCCTTCGAGCGCCGCAAAACGTTCCACCATCCGCCGCAGGCCAATGTCCTCGGCGAGTACTGGGTCAACGCGCCCGAGGGCGAACCTCAGGTCATCGTCGTCTGGGAAGCCGACGACGAAGGCCCCGCCGACTACTACGACGCCGCCTGGGGCGACATCTTTGACATCACCACCTCACTCGCCACACGCCCCGTCAGCGAGCTGCCGGAGGAACTCCCCGAGTCCCTTCGCAGCCGTCTCTAACCCCATCAGCTTCAGCACCCCCCGCGTGATTCAGGCCTGCCGGCTTCAGCACCGCGCACCGCAGTGCCCGTCCGAACCGCGCGCGGCAGCGGGTGGCCCGACCCCCACGGGTCACAGAGGCACACGATCGCCCTGACCTCAGCCTCCGTGGCGAACCCGTCCCTACCGGCCCTTGAACTCCGGCTCCCGGCGCTCAGCGAACGCGCTCAGCGATTCCTTGAAATCCTCGCTCTGCGTCAACGGGAGCAGTTGCAGCAGGATGTGATCCACCGCAGCCTCGAACGTCTCATCCTGGCCAAGGCGCATCATCCGCTTGGTCGCCTGGACCGCGAGCGGCGCGTTATTGGCGATCTTGTGCGCCCATGTGCGCGCCTCGGTCATGAGATCGTCGTGGGGCACAACCTTGTTCACCAGGCCGACTTCGAGCGATTTCTGAGCGTCGAGTACCTCGCCCAGGAACGCAACTTCGGCCGCCTTCGCCCACCCGAGCAGCCGCGGGAGGTACCAGCAGCCGCCGCTCTCAGGCACGATCCCCCGCTTCGCGAACACAGCGCCCATCTTCGCGTTCTCACTCGCCAGCCGGATGTCACAACCGAGCGCCAGGTCCATGCCGTAACCTGCGGCTGCGCCGTTGATCGCGCAGACGATCGGCTTGTCCATGCGGTTGATGACGATTGGCGGCGAGTTGTGCAAGTCGAACATCTGGTAGCCAGCCCGGCCGAGCTGCACCGCGTCGCCGCCTTCCCCGCTGCCCTGCGCCTTCAGGTCGAGACCGGAGCAGAAGCCGCGCCCGGCCCCGGTCAGGATGATCGAGCGCACACTGCGGTCAAGGTTCGCTGCCTGCAGCGTCGAAGAAAGTGCGCTCAACATCGGCACGCTGATCGCGTTGAGCCGGTCCGGCCGGTTCAGGGTGATAGTCAGGACCGCGCCGTCCTGTTCGACGAGAAGGTCTTCCGTTGGAGAAGTAATGGCCATACCGGGCCTCCAATACAGGGTGAATTGCGGGGCGAGTGTTGCACCCGTTTCACTCCGTCGCAACCGAATCCTGTTCGAAGCAATGGACCGGCCTAAGAGGCAGGAGACCCGCGCTTGTGCCCGGCCGTTGTCATCGGCTCCTTCGAATTTTGTCCAGGGCCCAGCCGCGGGCTTTTCCCTTACTTCAGCAGGTACTCATGCAGCGTGAGCCCGCTGTCCCGCACTTTCTGCGCGACATCCTTGCCCACATAGCGAATGTGCCACGGTTCCGGTGCGTAACCCGTGATCGACTCCTTGCCGTCCGGGTAGCTCACAATAAAGCCAAACTTGTAGGAATTCGCCGCGACCCAGGCGGCCTCCGGCGTTCCCACGAATGCCTCGAGCTCCAGTCCGCGCGCACCAACGTCCGCCGTTGTTCCCAGCTGGTGTTCGCTATGTCCTGCGCGGGCGCTCGTCCGCTCTGCATAGGCAAGACCGCTCGTGTTCACCCAGTACTGGAAAGTCGAGGCTTGCTCGGCGTAGCTCCGATAGGCGCTGTTCGCATACAACGAAAAACCAGACCTGGACGCCGCCGCGAGCATTTCGTTGAATGCGCCGGCGGCCTCGGCCCGAAGCGCCGTCCCGCCGGCAACCGTTACGAGGTCCGTTGGGGCGCAGTCCGGTGTCAGCTTATGTTGCTTGTCCAACGGCACAAGGATGTTTCCGCAGGGAAGCACGATGCTGCCGTCGACCGGGTCCGTCGCGGCGGCTGTCGCCGGCGGTGAACTGCCGGCGACAGTGGTTGCCGGAGCGGCCGTATTTGTTGCTTGCGTGGCTGTGGGCGTGTCCGTCGACGCCGGAACGCTCGGCTGCTCGCCTTCGCCCCCGGAAAACGCATCGGCCGCGACGGTGATGAGCACCACAAACGCGAGGATCACGGCCACCACGGCGCCGATGAACACCACCGGCAACCCACCGCTTGCTTCCTTCCCCACTACCCCACTGCGCTTGCTCGTCGAAGCCCGGCGGGACGGGCGCGATGTGCTCATCAGCACAACCTTACCGCCACGGCGGCTTCCGTCCTAACCCGCCTCCGCGGCCTTCACCCGTGGGTCGTTCGCGATGTCATCCAGGAAAGCCCGTAGCAGCGCGTTCGTGATCGACGGCTGCTCCATCTGCACGAAGTGGCCCGTCCCCGCCACCGGTTCCTGCCTCACGAAGTTGGTGTTGTCTCGGATCCACCCGGGATCACCCAAGGGCTTCTCGGCCCAGATCATCATGAACGGCTTTCCGTCCGCCTCGTGCAGCAGCCGCTTCATGTCCGCCCCCACAAGGTGCAGATCCTCCAGCATCCCGGAGCCAACGTCCGCGGGGCAGGTAAGCATGGTGCGCTCGACATACGCGTGCGCGTCGGGGTGCGGCGGGTCGTAGTCGAAGGAGGCAATGAACCGCGCGACCGCGCTCATCGACTCTGCCTCGCGAATCGCCGACACCGATCGCGGCGAGCCGGCGCCGGTTTCGCTTGTAATTGGCGAGTCGATGGTAACCACCCCGAGCACCAGTTCCGGATATCGTCCGTTCAGGGCGAGCGCGATGATCCCCCCGAGGCTGTGGCCCACGACGATTACCCGCCCGAGATCGAGCCGGCGGATGAACGCAGCCAGGTCCTCCAGCGCTCTGCCCACACCAAACGGCGGAACAGTTGAGCTACCTCCCCGGCCGCGCAGATCGACCGCGATGCAACGATGGTCTCGGGAGAACTCTTCCATCTGAGCCGCCCAGCACTGGCGATCACACGCCCAACCGTGGACGAAGAGGAACGTTGGCTCGCCGGAACCAAGGTCGTCGTAGGCGAAGGTTACGCCGTCGAGATTCAGCTCCGCCATCGGGCAACGCGCCGCTTCTTCGGCTTCTGCTTTCGCATCGCGGCCGTCAATGCCGTCCGCAGTGCGAGTGTGCCAATCGTCATCGCCAGCCCGCGTGCCCTGGAGCTGCGCTTCTTCAGCTTCTTTCGGTCGACGCGCTCGTACGCGTCCCGGGTAAGGTGCGCAGCCTGGTGCGAGCCCTCGTTCAAAATCGCGAGCGCATCATGGGCTGCCGACCGCGCAGCCTCCAGGTCAACTTCCGAAACCGTCTGCCGGGCCCGGCGAGCTCCCCGGGCGCCGACAACGCCGAGCCGCGAGACCACCTCGGCCGCGCGCTCCCGTGCGAGGTCCACATCGCCCGCGCTCAGCGGCACCCTGTGAGCAGCGGCGCTGGCCTTGCCGCGGAGACTCGAACGTTTCTGCTTTCGCGACGATGCCTTATTGATTGCCATGGCCACCGTAGCCAGAGCAACCACCGCAGCCGCGCCCGTCGCCACAAGCACGAGCACACTCGGCCCGCGCCGTGCCGCTGCCGAATGTTCTTCCACGAGCTGCTCGAGCGGAGGTGGCGCCGATGCAGCTGCAGCCTCGAACTCTCCGCGATCGAGGTCGCCCAGGAACTCGCGCACGCCTTCGGTAAATGTATCCGGGTTGTCTCCCGGTACGCTGTGACCGGCCGCGGGGACAATGATGAGGCGCGCACGCTGCATCTCAGTTGCCGCGCGCTCCGCGACTTCTTGCGAGAGCACGTCGCTCTCCGCGCCGCGGATCAGCAGCGTCGGCACTTTCACGCCGCGAAACAGTGCCCACGAGTCGCCGTTGCCGTCGTTCCCGATGCGCAACCCGCTGTCCGGCGCCCGGAAGCGCTTGTCGAACTTCCACGTCCACTTGCCGGTATCTGTCGGCTTCAGGCGGTGGCGCATCCGCTCGCGGATGTTCTCCAGGCTCCTCCGCTGATTGAAACGGTGGGCGATCTCGACGAACTCCTCGAATTCCAGCTCGTCCGGCCCCCGCGTGAACCGCATGATGTTGTCCACGCCTTCCTTCGCCGATTCCGGACCCACGTCGACGAGCACAAGCGCGCGCACGTGCTCCGGATACGCGTTGGTGTACGCCACCGAATTCAGCCCGCCCATGCTGTGCCCCACGAGCACGAACCTGTCGATGCCAAGCGCCCGACGAAAGCCCTCCAGATCCTCAACGAACGCCGTCCGCGTGTAGTCCCCTTCGTCGGACCAGTCGCTGTCGCCGTGTCCCCGTTGATCGAGCGCAAGCAGCCGGTAGCGGTCCTGCATCCGGTCGGCGAACTCATCGAACATGTGCCCGGAAACACCGAAGCCGTGCAGCATGATGATCGGTTGAGCGTCCGGGTTGCCCCACTCCTGGTAACTGAGGTTGAGGTTGCCGACCTGTACGCTTCGTTCCAGGTATCCAGCCGTCACCATGGCACGGTCTCCATCGTGGTTTCGCTCCCGTACGAGAGAGCAGCGAACAACGATGATACCACTCGGCGCCAACCCTCACGGCGCTGCAACGATTCTGCAACCAGTGGTTCAGGCCACGGGGGAAAGCCCCTGTTCAGACCTGAGCTGGTTGTAGGTAGCCACCAGGGCGTCGCCCTGGTAAGCCCAGCCGCCGCCAGGATTGAATGAATAGTTGTACGCGGCGCGGATTGCGTGTTCCCCGGTGAAGCCGGCGCGCTCGCCGGCGTGCCAGGCCTCTGCCAGACCGCGCGCCGCGCGGTCCGCGTTCGCTTCGGGGTCGAAGCGCGAGTCGCCCATGCCGGCTCCGTAGCCCTGGTCGTGCAACTGGAACAGTCCGACCGAATGCCCGCTGTCGCCCACCGCGTCCGGCCTGCCCCCGCTTTCAATCAACATCACCGATTTGAGGAAGATCGGCGGGACGTTGTACTTCTGTCCAAGGCGGTTGAGCATCGAGTCCCATTGGTCCGGGTCCGCGTTGTTGTTCGAAACGACGGGAGTGTGTGGCGTAACTGCGCGGTGAGCAGCCTGCGAGGCCCGCGGCCCCGCATTCGCGCTCGCCCGGGCGCTCGACCGCGCGAGCGTCGTTGACGTGGGCGCCTGGAACGCACTTGCGCCCGTGCTGGTCAGCGGCGACGCTCCACGGTTTCGCGCGATCGCCCCCGCCTCTGTAAGTGAGACGTGCGCGGTCGAAACGGAACCCCTCGCGTTGGGATCGATAGCCATCTTCAGTGCAGCCTAGTACGGTTCCTTCCCGGATTGGATCAGGCGCCCGCCGCATGGTTCCCCGGCAAATCCCCAATGTGGAGCAAGGCTTTGGCCGAACCCCGAATCCCCGACCCCACGCTGATGGCTCGCCTCCAGCTCTCCGTGAAAGGCATCGACTGGGCCGCTTCCCTCGTCAAGCCATGGCAGCACGTTGCCGTCGATGACGCATGGTCTCCGCACCACCAGCTGGCCCACCTGCTCGCCGTCGAAACTGAAAACTTCCAACCACGGATCCGTCGCATCGTGGCGGAAGACCGCCCGGCGCTCGTCTCCTGGGATACCGACGCCTTCAACGCGCGCTACGCGCCGGACGGAGACATCGACGAGCTGGCGGAACGCTTCATGGCCGAACGCGCCGCCACCGTCGAACTGTTCAAAGCCCTCACGCCCGAGCAATGGTCACGCACCGGAATCTGGCCTGACGGTAACGAAGTAGACCTTGCGTGGCTCGCCGAAAAAGTCCTCTGGCACGCGCTCGATCACTTCGCGCTGCTCCTGGACCTCCACGGCGAATTCGAAAAACGCCAGGCGCCGCGGTGGACTCGTTGAGCCGGCCACAGTCATCGACGGATAGCTAGCGGCGAGCGCGGCCACCGGGGTCTCATCGTCGCTACAACAACGCGCGCCTTCGCGCTTTCCGATGACCGCACTCGAAGGCTGGCCAATCCACGCCGACCCGGCTCAGGCCAGGGACACCGACTCGTACGCACCCGTTCGGAGGGCCTCAATCAACTCCTGGTCGGTCTCGATGCGAGCATGAAACCGCGTGGCTGCCCGCCCAACCTCGTCTCGCGTGTGCGCGTCGGAACCCCCAATTCCCGGCAGTCGGAACCCCTTCGCCAGGCCTGCGGCCGCCAGGTTTTGGAGCCGCGAGTCTGACCCGTTGCACGACTCAACAGACTCAAAATACTCCACCGTCTCATGGCTGACTTTCAGCAAGCCATCGCGCGCCGGGTGCGCGAGGAACAGCAGTCCGCCGCATTCCCCGGCTGAGGCGAACACCTCCGCGGCGATGGCTGAGTAGGACCGTGGCCCCTGCAGCCCAAACGCCAGCACGTGGCCCATGTCCGTCGTCAGCTCCACCGCGGAGAAGAGCGGGATCGGGCTGCGTCCTCGCGCCGCGGCCAGTTCCGCCGGGTCCCAGGCACGGTCGTGCTCGGTCAGGCACAGCCCGTCCAGACCTTTCGCCACCGCCGCTGCGACGAGCGCATCCACGCTCAGTGCGCTGCACGCTGATAAAGGCTGCGTGTGGCAATGCAGGTCGATCAGCACAGCCAGCGGCTACCGGGGCAACTTCATGCCGTAAATCTCCCCGAGCAAATCCAGGAACGCAGCCATTGGGCCAGACTGCGGCTTGCTTCGCCGGTACATGACGGCAATCTCACGCTCCACCGGCTCGGCTGACTCGATGTGCACCTTGTGCAGCGTCCCCAGCCGGATTTCCCGCTCCACGCTCACCTCGGGCAGCAGTGCGATACCAAGGTTCGACTCCACCATCTTCTTCGTCGCCTCGATTGAATCGAGTTGCATTTGCTGCTGCGGCACCACTCCGAGGTCCCGGAAAAGACTCAGGATCATGCCGTAGTAGCCTGAGTCGCGGTCGAAAAGGATGAGCGAGTCGTCCGCCAGCTGCTCCACTTTTACTGACCCACGTTTCGCGTACCGGTGTTGGGACGAAACGACGAGGACCAGTTCGTCGTGGTACAGCGTCACCGTCCGGACGTCGGGATGGTTGATTGGCCGGCCGAACCCCACCTGGACATCGTCGTCCAGGACCATCTGCAGCACTTCGTCGCTGTGGCCCGTCCGGACCAGCACATCGACACCCTGGTGGTTGTCACAGAACACCTTGAGCAACCGCGGCAAAACATAGGTGCCCACCGCCGGCGCCGTCCCAATCGTGAGCCGCCCGGCGGTCCCCTCGCGCGTCCCTTCGAGCACCATCAGTCCATCGTTGAGCGTCCGAAGCACCCGCTGCGCATAGGGCAGAAACGATCGCCCCGCGTCGGTAAGTTTGACCCCTCTGCCCATACGCTCGAACAGCGACTGACCGACCTCCCGTTCGAGCGACTGGATCCGGTTGCTCAAGGACGGTTGCGCCACGTTCAGCAGCTCCGCGGCGCGTGAAAAGCTCCCGCAATCGGCCGCGGCTATGAATGCGTCGAGCTGGGCCAGTTCCATGTATGGCTTACCCGCGAGCGATAAAGGTTCGCTATGCCTGCAACCATACGGGAACGCTCAGCCATAGGCTAGGGCTTTGTATCTACAGATTTGGCTGAGGAGGTGCCACCCGTCCCGCTAGTCGAAATACCGCCCGAGCACCCAATTCATCACGTCCCGCACCGTGATCATCCCCACCAGCTCGGCGTCGCGCGTTACCGGAATGTGCCGGAAACCGCCGTCGCCCATCTTGTTCAGCGCATACGCCATCGTGTCGTCCTCGCGAAGCACGACAGGGTCATGAGTCATGTACCGTGAGACCGGCTCGTCCAGCAAGCCCGGTTTAGCCGCCACCTTCTTCAGCACGTCACGGTCCGTGAAAATCCCGACGGTCTTCCCCTCGCTTACGACCACGACCGCGCCTGTCGGGTCATCCTTCATCGCCGCCACAGCTTCGCGAACGCTCTGGCCCGGTGAAACCGTACGCGGCTTCGTCATCCGTACGGATGAAATCGGGATGACCAGGTCACTTTCGCTCACGATCTGCGTCGTCTCCGGGACGTCGATGCTGCGCAGGTCGCTCATGCACCGTTCGCAATTGTCCGCGCCTTCAATATTCTCCGCGCCACAACTGGGGCAGATGACGATGTTCTCGTGCTTCGCGACCATCGTTCGTCTCTCCTCTGAAAACAGTCAGGGCTCCAAACTGGAGCCCTGACAATAACAGATTGGTGATGCCCTGCAGCTAACAGATCAATCAACAACCCAGGTTTCGCCCGCATGGAGCGCGGCTTCCAGGCTTCCGCGGCCCTTGGCCATCGCGTTTTCCACCTGCTCCGCAACAAGCTGGTCGAACACGGGGCCATCGATGTCGCGGAAGATGCCGACCGGGACCGGGAACTCCGGGTAGTCCATGCCGACCAGGATATTCGCCAGCGAAACCGTCGCCGCTTTCGTGTCGTGCACGATCAGTCCGTCATCTGATTCCGCGTTCAGCACGACTTCCGGCTGGAAGCCGTTGAGCCGGATGCCATGCTCATTCTGCTTGCCGAAGCGCAGCGGCTTGCCATCCTC
>CAYTBM010000084.1:0-11835 GCA_964436025.1 uncultured Anaerolineaceae bacterium | reverse complement strand
CTCCCGAAGGCCGCGCCATGTACCCGAGAAGCTCCGACGCTGGGCCCGCGAACCGCACGTCGTTCGTTTGCACGATGCCCCCTGCCGCTGTGGGCGACCCCGCCGCCACAGTCAGTGCCGCCGTCGCGCTGGGCTGTGTCGACGGTTCTGGCGTGTTCGCCGCAGTCTTCGCCTCACTTTCGTCGTCGTCGTCTCCGCAACCCAACGCCGCCAATGCAGAAAGCCCCGCGGGCACGCTGCCCATGATCAGCACTGCCCGGCGCAGCAGCTGCCGGCGTGACATGTGCCCTTCTTCGTACTCGTCCGCGAACTCCTGGATGAGGTAGCTCTGGTACTCGTTCATCGACTCTCCTCGGGGGACGCCTACGTCACAGTACGGCGCACACCCCGAGAAGGGATGGGAAAGGTGTCAACCCGGATCGAGTGCCCGGCTATTCCTTCGGCGAGACGCTCCCGCCCATCGTCCGCCGCAGGACCTCCGGGTTCATCCAATTCCAGGGAGCGTTCGCCGTTTCTTTCACCCATTGGTCCCATTCTTTGGCAGCGTCCTGCGCCAGTTCACCCAACCGCACATTTGCCCCCACCAGTTTGCTGCCCGCGGCGAAGAACTCACCCCAGTACCCCAGGACTTCCGCGTACTGCTTCCCAAACTCCAATGCCCGCTCCGACGGACCAAAGAACCCACGCGACCGCGCCATTCATCCACCTCTCGCGGAGACGGAGTATACGCCGAGGCCGTTCGCGACACCTACTGTCGACTTTAGAACGTTTGTGTTGACATGCGAACGCACGTTCGCTAGTCTCCCAACACTTTAGAACGGATGTACGACGTTATGGTTCACCCCGTCCTCACGATTCTCTTTGACCTGTTCATTATCGGATCGGCCGCTACTGTTGCCTCGGCGATGGTCGTCGAGTATCTCCAGTCCCGCGAGCCCCAGATAGGTACGAGTCGTCACTACCAGCCGCGGTACCCTGCTCCGTCCAGGCAGCGCACCCGCGCAAGCGTGCACCGCTTGCCGTCCCAGCGCCGGCGCGCGGCCTGAAGCTAATTCGCTGCCCGGCGCATCTGAACTGGCTCGCTCGAACGCGATCGTTTCCGTTCTTGAGCCCGTTCCACCGCCCGGACGCCCCGGACGATCTCGATCCGCGAGAGCAATCGCGAAAGCTGTTCGATGCCAGTTGTCTCGAGCGTGGCATGGATCGACACCGAACCGTCGCCGTTCTCCACGGTGCGCACGCCAACCATGTTGACCTTATCCTCGGTCACTACCGTGGTGATATCACGCAGCAGCCCCACGCGATCCCACGCTTCGATGCGCACCGACACCGGGTAAAGCTTCGCCACCGTGCCCCATTCCACCTCGACGATCCGTTCGTGCTCTTCTTCGTTGAGCACGTTATGACAATCCGCGCGGTGCACGGTCACTCCCCGAGTCCGCGTCACGTAACCCACAATCTGGTCGCCTGGCAACGGGTTGCAGCAGCGGGCCATCGTCGTGAGAAGGTTTCCCACGCCCAGCACGCGCATCCCGGGCGAGCCCAGGGCCGCTGGCGCCAGCTTCTCAGGAAGCGCCGGCGCTGGTGGCTCCGCAACCGCTTCCTCCTCCGCGATAATCGCGCCCATCTTCCGCGCGATGGAGTTCGTGCTGACGCCCCCATACCCCAGAGCGGCAAGAAAGTCCTCCCAGCTCGGGTACGGGAATAGCGTCAGTAACTGCTCCTGGCGTTCACTAAGGTCCAGGCCCAGCCGCCGCATTTCCTTCTCAATCAGCTCGCGGCCCCTGTCGATGTTTTCCGCACGCTCCTGCTTGCGGAACCACTGCCGGATCTTCTCCTTCGAGTGCGTCGTCCGGACATACCCCAGGTTCGCGTTCAGCCAGTCGCGGGATGGCCCCTTGCTCGCCCGGCTCCGCATGATGTCCACCACGTCGCCGTTCTTGAGCTGAGAATTCAGCGAGACCATCCGCCCGTTGACCTTCGCTCCAACCGTCTGGTGTCCAAGGTCCGTGTGCACCCGGTAGGCGAAGTCCAACGGCGTCGCCCCCGCCGGCAGATCCAGCACGTCCCCCTTCGGCGTGTAGACGAACACCTGGTCGTGGAAAATGTCCGTCTTGACGCTCTCGACGAAGTCGTCCGCCCCTGTGAGGTCGCGCTGCCAGTCCAGCAACTGGCGCAGCCAGGCGATGCGCTCCTCGTCCTTGCCAGTCTTTCCGCCGCCCTCTTTGTAGCGCCAGTGCGCAGCCACGCCGTACTCGGCCACGCGATGCATCTCGTACGTGCGTATCTGGATCTCCAGCGGCCGGCCGTGCGGCCCCACGACCGTCGTGTGCAGCGACTGGTACATCGAGTCTTTGGGGTTGCCGATGTAGTCATCGAACTGCCCCGGTATCGGCCGCCAGATCGAGTGGATAATTCCCAGCGCGTGGTAACACTCCGCGACCGAGTCCACGAAGATCCGCACCGCGAGCAAGTCATAGATCTGGTCGAACGTCTTCGATTGCTGCGAGTACCGGATCATCTTGTGGTAGATGCTGGCGATATGCTTCGCCCGCCCGGAGATCTCAGCCCTGATGTTCGCCGCGTCCAGGTGCTCCTTCAGCAGCGCCGAAGCCTCCCGGATGTACCGTTCTCGCGTGACGCGCTTGGAAGCCAGAAGCTCCGCGATCTCCCGGTACTTTTCCGGTTCCAGGTACCGGAACGCCAGGTCCTCCAGCTCCCACTTGATCTGCCACACGCCCAGGCGGTTCGCCAGTGGGGCGAAAATCTCCTGCGTCTCCAGCGCGATCCGCCGCTGCTTTTCCGGCGGAAACGCCCACAGTGTGCGCATGTTGTGCAATCGGTCGCACAGCTTGATCAGCACGACTGACACGTCTTCGGCCATCGCAAGGAACATCTTCCGAAGGTTTTGCGCTTGCGCCGTCCCACGTGACGGATCGATGCCGCCCACGTTCATTGGCAGCTTGTCGAGCTTCGTCAGTCCGTCCACCAGTTTGCCCACGCGCTCGCCGAACGTCTCGGTCAACGTTTCGTTCGAGACCCCGCAATCCTCCTGCACGTCATGGAGCAGCGCCGCCATCAACGCCTGCTGGTCGAGCTCCAGGTTCGCGACCATGTAGGCGACCGACACCGGATGCGTTATGTATGGGTCGCCGGTCTTGCGGAGCTGCCCATCGTGGCACCGGGCCGCGAAATCGTAGGCTTGTCGCACACCCTCCAGGCGGTCCCCGGGGAGGTACTCGGCGGCACGGCGGAAAACCGCGTCAATCTTGACGTCCTGGGTTTTCGGCTCTTCAGCGCGTACCGCCAATCAGCGAACCCTCTTTGCCCTGCACATGCGGAAGCCTATCCTACCATGCATCCCCTCGCCGGAAGAACCGACATTATGACCACGCGTTTCCAGGCGCCGCGGGGCACACAGGACGTGCTCCCCGAAATGCAGCCCTACTGGCAGGCCGTGTACGACGCCATCCGGGTGGTCACCAGGCTCCACGGTTTCCGGCGCATCGATACCCCCGCATTCGAATACGCAGGCGTCTTCGAAAAAGGCTCCGGCGACACAACCGACATCGTCGAAAAAGAGATGTACGCCTTCGAAGACCGCGGCGGCGAAAAACTCGCGCTCACGCCCGAAGCTACCCCGGCAATCTGCCGCGCCTACCTCGAACACGGCATGGCCAGTTGGCCCCAGCCCGTCCGCCTCTACACCACGCACCAGATGTTTCGGTATGACCGCCCCCAGAAAGGACGCTACCGCCAGCACACCCAGTTCGACTGCGAAATCCTCGGCTCCACTGATCCGCTCGTCGACGCCGAAGTGATCGCCGTCCTTTGGCGTCTGTACCAGATGCTCGGCATCACTGGCGTCAGCGTGCGCCTCGGCTCTCTGGACGACATCGAGCCCCGCCATGCCTATGTCGAGCGCCTGAAGGACTACTACCGCCCGCATCTCGAAAAACTCTCGGCGGACAGCCAACGCCGGTTCGATCGCAACCCGCTCCGCCTCCTCGACAGCAAGGACGAGCGCGACCTCCCCTACAAAGAAGCCGCCCCGAAGCTCGTCGACCAGCTCAGCCCGGAAGCCCTGGCGCACCACGAGACGGTCATCGGCGCGCTCCAGGCCTCCGAGATCCCCGTCAGTATCGACCCTCTTCTCGTCCGTGGCCTCGATTACTACAACCGCACGGTCTTCGAGATCGTCCCCGACACGGACGCCCGTGCCCAGGGCACCGTCGGCGGCGGCGGACGATACGACGGCCTGATGGAAATTCTCGGCGGCTCGCCAACTCCCGGCATGGGCTTCGGCAGCGGCATCGAACGCATCATCATCGAGATGCAGCGTTGTGGCGTCACGTTCGATGAAACGGCTCTCGCTGATGTCTACATCGTCCACCGCGCCGAAAGCGCCGCGCCGGCCGTGTTCGGCCTCGCCTCGCGCCTCAGGAACGCCGGGATCTCGGCCATCGTCGGCGAAACCAACAAATCCATGAAAGCTCAGATGCGCGGCGCCAACGCTTCCGCGGCCCGCTTCGCGGTCATCATCGGGGACGAGGAATTGCGCACCGGCTCCGGCATGGTCAAGGACCTGGTGGGCGAAGGCGAACAGCAGTCCATCGAACTGTCCCGCATCCCTGCCATCCTCGCCGAGCGTCTCAGAGGCTAAATCGCTTCGGTGTTATGCTTGAACGCGGTCCGCCGAGGGGCGGGCCCTTTGCTTCGCCATGGAACCAGCAATTCTCTCCCAACTCCAGCGCATCCGTGAGCGCTACAACGAACTCACGGACGAGATGGCTCGCCCCGAAGTCGCCGCCGAATTCGAGCAGCTGAACAAGCTCGCCCGGGAACGCGCTGAGATCGAGGACGTCGTCCATCTCTTCGACCAATTCGAAGCAGCCCAACAGTCCGCGTCCGAAGCGCGCGCCCTCCTGGCCGAAGGCGACTCCGAGATGAAAGAGCTCGCCGAGTCCGAGTTGGAAGCAGCAGTCGCGAAGTCCGACGACCTCGACGCGCGTCTTCGCCGGGCGCTGCTCCCCAAAGACCCGCGCGACTCCCGCAACGTCATCATGGAGATCCGCGCCGGCGCAGGCGGCGAAGAAGCCGCGCTCTTCGCGCACGAGCTCTACCGCGCCTACGCCCGCTACGCCGAACGCAAGCGCTGGCAGACCGAGATCCTCAGCGCCTCCGAATCCGAGAAGGGCGGCTTCAAGGAAGTCGTCTTCGAAATCCGCGGCGACGGCGCCTACTCCCGCCTCAAATACGAGAGCGGCGTCCATCGTGTCCAGCGCGTCCCCGAAACGGAATCCCAGGGTCGCATTCACACGTCAACCTCTACGGTGGCCGTGCTCCCTGAAGCGGAAGAAGTCGACATCGCCATCGAAGAGAAGGACTACCGTGTCGACATCTTCCACTCCTCTGGCGCCGGCGGTCAGAACGTCAACAAAGTGGCCACGGCCGTCCGCCTCACGCACATCCCCACCGGAATCGTCGTCGTCTGCCAGGACGAACGGTCGCAGCTCAAGAACCGCATCAAAGCCATGACCGTGCTTCGCTCCCGTCTTTATGACATGGAACAAAGCAAGGCTGACGCGGAGATGAGCGAGGCTCGAAAAATGCAGGTCGGCAGCGGCGACCGCAGCGAGAAAATTCGCACCTACAACTTCCCCCAGGACCGGATCACCGACCACCGCATCGGTCTCACCGTCCACAACATCCCCCAGCGGCTCGACGGCGACATCGATGACATCGTGGATGCCGTCGCCACGGCCGATGAAGCCGCCCGGCTTGAGGGCCTCGCGTGAACGCCCGCGAGGCGGTCGCTCTGGCAGCCGCCAGGCTTGCCGCAGCCGGCGTGAGCGATCCGACCTTCGAAGCCGAGCTCCTGGCCCGAGAGTCCGCCGGCATCGCTCGCTCCGCCTACTACGCCGGCGCCGACCTGGACGCGAACGCTGGCGCGAGGCTCGAAACGTTCGTCGAACGCCGCACCAAACGGGAGCCCGCGGCCTACATCACCGGCCATCGCGAGTTCTTCGGACGCGACTTCGCCGTCGGCACAGGCGTTCTCATTCCCCGTCCGGAGACCGAACTCCTCGTTGAGCTGGCGCTCAGTGAACTGGATGACGACCCGACGGCCGTGGTGCTCGAAGTCGGCACCGGTAGCGGAGCGGTCGCCGTCTCCGTCGCCGCTGAACGCCCCGCCGCCACAATGGCGGCCACAGAAATCAGTCCCCAAGCCATGCGGTTCGCCATACTAAATGCAGACCGCCTGCGCGCGACCGTGCACTTCGCCTTCGGCGACCTCGCGGCCGCGATCGGCAAGGCCGACGTTGTCCTGGCCAACCTGCCCTACATCCCGAGCTGGGAAATCGAAGCCCTGGAACCCGAGGTGAGCAAGTACGAGCCACTCGTCGCCCTCGATGGAGGCATTGACGGCTTCGTGCTCATCCGCCGCCTGATCGAAGATTGCGCGAAACGCCTTCGGCCGCGCCTGCTCGCTCTTGAGGTCGCGTTCGGCCAGGCGAGGGACGTGGAAGCGATACTCGCGAGCTACGGCGTCGAACCGTGGTCCCTGAAGGACCTCGCGGGCGTTGACCGCGTCGTCTGCTCTCGTTGGCGGTAGCAACCCACCATGGACGCCCTCTTTCTTCTCTCAGGCGCGAAGTCGCACGAACCGGCGATTGATGAGTGGCTCGATGCCCGGGTGCCAGAGCTTGGATTGATTGCCCGGCGCTGGTTCGAAGCCTTCCGCCAGTGCGGCGATGGAGACGTTCGCGAACTCATGCACGACGGCTGCCCCACCGCCTGCGTTGAGGACGCCGCGCTCGGCTACGTGAACACGTTCCGAGCCCACGTGAACGTTGGCTTCTATCACGGGGCCGAACTCCCCGACGCTGAGAAGCTGCTCGAGGGCCGCGGTCGCCAGATGCGCCACGTGAAGCTCCGTCCAGGTCAACACGTCGATGAAGCGGCCCTCGAAGCGCTCATCCGTGCCGCGTACCTTCATCTTCGCCTCTCGCTCGACTCTTAGCGGCCTTGGCTGTCAGCCGCAGCACCGTAAGCTGGATCCTGTGACTGCCGCGTCTTCCCGAAGCCCCCACCGATGACCGTCAAGCTCATCGCGCTCGACATCGACGGGACAGTAATCCCCCCGGCCCACTACGGCCACGACCACCTGCCGGCTGCGCGGCTCACGGCCGCCGTGCGCGGCTGCGTCGACGCCGGCCTCCACGTCGTCCTGGCCTCCGGCCGGATGTTTCCAGGCACCGCGCAGATTGCGCGGCACTTCGGCCTCCCGGGCCCCGTTATCTGCCAGCAAGGATGCTCGGTGCACTTGCTCGACGGCACGATGACCCACGAATTCCCGGTCGACCGGGCCGTCGCCATGGAAGTGATCGGCTACGCGCGTCAGATCGACCGCGCCTACGAATGGTTCAACCCGCTCCGCTACCTGGCGTCACGGAAGTCCGCCGCCACCGAGCAGTACGGAGTGGTCAGCGGCATCCAACCCGAGTACCGGCCGGACCCCGAGAACGCCGGCATCGAACCCACCGGCGTCGGCATCATCTCGTCGGCCGGCGAGGCCAACCATATCCACCAGGAGTTGAGCCGCCGCCACGCCCACGAACTGCACATCCTCGACTTTCCAGAAGTCACCGTCGCCGTCTCTCTGGACGCGAACAAGGGCCATGCGCTCTCGCTCGTCTGCTCCGACCTCGGTATCTCACGCGAAGAGGTCATCGCCGTTGGCGACAGCGTCAACGACGCCTCGATGCTCGCCTGGGCCGGTCGCGGCCTGGCAATGTCCCACTCCGACGCCTATGCCCTGGACGCTTCCGATGAGCTGTTGCCGGACGACCCACACGCCCTCGAAGAGCTCCTCGAACGGCTCGCCGCCGGCGCCGGCTTGGCTCTGAAAACGCGCGGCTGAGGGCCAACGTCGCTACCATGCTCCGAACTTCAGCCGGAGTATGCGCATGGCTCGCGCCCAGTGGCTCTACATCCTCCGCCCAACACGCCCGGAAATGCTCACCGCCGGGCCGACTCCGGCCGAACAAGCGTCCGTCCAGCGCCACGTCGCCTACCACGTCGACCTGGCAGCGAGGGGGATCGACATCATGGTTGGCCGAACCCAAACCACTTCGCCGGACACCATCGGCCTCTCGGTCTTCTTCGCCGACGACGAAGCCGCGGCGCGAGCCATCATGCTGGCCGATCCCACCGTCGCAGACGGAGTGATGACCGGCGAACTGTTCCCTTACCGAATAGCCATGGGCAACGCCGAAAGCCTGAACGAAGCGCTCGAAGGCTAGGAGCACCGCGAGAACGTCCGGTCGGTTCTCAGGGCCTTTGTCTGGGCGGCGCCAGCTCCCCCTCGCCCGCAACGATAGGGTTCGGGAGACGATAGGGTTCGGGAGACGATAGGAGTCGGGAGAGGCGGTTGGGGGTGAGGGCCTAACTCGGGTCAATCCTGTGCCAGACCCGCATCAGCACGAGCCCGATGACGAAGATGATGGCAAGGGCGGCGCCGAGGGGGATGACAGTGTGCCCCCAGTCAATCCCGGCGCCTTCGCTCCGTCCTTCGGCTGGCACGGCGTACTGTCCGGTGACCGACCGGATTGCCGAAACCACCTCGACTTCCGTTCGGACTTCATCGCCCATGACCGCATGTCCGTCTTTTAGGACATACGCGTCGTTGGGCAACGGATAGCGCAAGTCCGAAGCGTCGAGTACGTACACAAGCGCGCGGTCTCCCGCGGCCAACGGCGCGGGCGAGCAATCCGTCTCCTGGCCTGAGAACCTCAAAGGCTCCGACGAGGCCGGACCCTTGAGAAACGCCTCCGGCCGCAGCACGACGTTGGTCCCTTCCCGGGATTCCACCCTGCCGATCACGATGAGGTCGTAGTCCGAAATTCCATCAACCGGCGACGTGCGCGGAAGCAGCAGACACGCGTGTGCCGTTGGAACGGAAACAGCGGCCCCCGGAACGAGGGCCGCCGTCAAAAGCGCTACAAGCGCGAAGAACCTAGTCCTTCGACTGAGCAAACTGGTAGATCTTCCCTTCGGTCTTGATCGCCGGAGCGATCACCATCTCCGCCTGCTGGAACTCACGGACGGTGTGGGCCCCGCACATGCCCATGGCGGTGCGGAGGGCACCGACGAGGTTCTCCGTCCCGTCGGTGCGGCTGGTGGGCCCGAAGAGCGCTTTCTGGATGGTCGTGTTCACGCCAACCGCGACGCGCGTGCCGCGCGGCAGGTTCGCATGCGGAGTAGCCATGCCCCAGTGGTAGCCCCGGCCGGGCGCTTCCACGGTGGCGGCGAACGGCGACCCCATCATGATCGCGTCAGCGCCGCTGGCAAAGCACTTGCAAACATCGCCGCCGGTGCGGATGCCGCCGTCGGTAATGATCGGGACATAGCGGCCGCTTTCCTTCAGGTAGAAGTCGCGGGCGGCCGCGCAGTCGATCGTCGCGGTGACCTGCGGCACGCCGATGCCGAGCACTTCGCGGCTGGTGCAAGCCGCGCCCGGACCAACGCCTACCAGCACGCCAGCGACGCCGGTCCGCATGATTTCGAGCGTGGCCTTGAAGCCAACGGTGTTACCAACGACAACCGGGATGTGGATGTCCTTGAAGAGCTTGTCGAACTGCAGCCCTTCCACGCTGTTGGACTCATGCCGGGCGGTAGTAACCGTGCTCTGGACTACGAGGATGTCGGCGCCGGCCTCCTGGATGAGCGAGGCATACTTCTTCGTGTTCATCGGCGTCAGCGAAACTGCGGCCACCGCGCCGCCAGCCTTCATTTCGTGAATTCGCTTGGCGATGTACTCCTCGCGGATGGGCTGTGCGTACGCTTCCTGCAGCAAACGCGTCGCCTCGTCGCGGCTGGCCGAAGCCACCTCTTCGAGGATGCCGCTCGGGTCGTCGTACTTCGTCCACACGCCTTCCAGGTTCAGGACGGCAAGCCCGCCCGCCTTATGCATCGCGATCGCGAAGTTCGGGTCCACCACCGCGTCCATCGCCGAGGCAAGGAACGGGATGGCAAAATGATGGGGCCCAATATCGAGCCCCAGTTCTGCCAGTTCCGGATTGATCGTGACGTCGCCCGGTACGATGGCGACTTCGTCGAAGCCATAAGCACGGCGGAGTTGCTTGAACTTGGGCGCGGCCATGTCATTCTCAGCAAACGGCGCAAGGCCGCTCTCCGGCATGTCGGAGGCGGCGGAGGAAAAGTTGACAGCGGTACTCAAGTCAGCGAAGTCCCGGGGAGAGAGTTCTACCGAGTTTAGGAACATCCGTGCTGACCGGTCAACACAGAATCGTTTCGATCTTTCGGTTATGTGCAATGCCATTCATGGATTCCGTCAATGACCGGCGATCTCCGCCCCGGCCTCTACGTCGTCGCCACGCCTATCGGCAATCTCGATGACCTCTCTGAACGCGCCCAACGCGTCCTCCGGGAAGCCGCCATTGTCGCCGCCGAAGACACCCGCACCAGTAAGACGCTCCTGACGCGCGCCGCCAGCAGCGCCCGCCTCATCAGCCTGACCGAGCACAATGTCGAGCAACGCGCGCCAGGACTCGTCATGGCCGCCCACCATGGCATTATCGCTCTCGTCTCCGATGCCGGGACTCCGGTCATAGCTGACCCCGGCGCGCGCCTCGTCGCCGCCGCCCACGCCGAGCACGTGCCCGTCTTCGGCGTCGCCGGCCCTTCCGCCCTCGCCACAGCAATCTCGGTCTCCGGGTTCGACGGCTCGGACGTACATTTCCTCGGCTTCCTCCCGAAGGCCCGCGGGGAACGCCTCGCCCGCCTGAGGACAGCGGCTGAAGCCACCTCCGTCCTGGTGTTCTTCGAAAGCCCGGGGCGCCTCGCGAGCGCCCTGCAATCCGTCGCCGAAGCCCTGGACGACCCCGACGTCGTTGTCTGCCGGGAGCTGACGAAGCTGCACGAGGAGGTTGTTCGCGGCAGTGCCTCCGAAATGGCGCGGCGCTTCGCCGAGACGCGCGGCGAATGCACCGTCGTCGTCCAGGTTCCTGCGCGAAAGGCAGAGGCCGACTTCGAGTCTGTGCGCGAATACATGGCGGAGATGCAGCGCGCCGGCGCCCGCCGCTCTGGAGCCGCCGCCGAAGCCGCCCGCCGCTTCGGCGTCCCTCGTGATCAGGCGTACCCCCTCTGGGATGACTCCCTCCCCCGCTGATCGGCCCGACTCAAGGCCCTGTGCTAGACTCAACGGAACCTTCCCACCCAGGTTGTCTTTGTGTCCGAACGGATCCTCGTGTGCGTGGCGTGGCCCTACGCGAATTACCTGCTGCACGTCGGCCAGGCTGCCGGCGCGTACCTCCCGTCGGACATCTTCGCGCGCTACCACCGGCTCAAGGGCAACGATGTCCTCATGGTTTCCGGGTCCGATTGCCACGGCACGCCCATAACCGTCGCCGCCGACAAGGAGGGCGTAGACCCACGCGTCATCGTCGACCGCTACCACGCCAAAATCCTTGAAGTCTGGGAACGCTTCGGCATCTCCTTCGACCTCTACACGTCCACACTCACCGAAAACCACTACGCCGTCACACAGGACGTCTTCCTCAAGCTCAAGGAGCACGACCTCCTTTACCCCCGCACGGAGGAATACCTCTTCGACCCCGTCGCCGGCCGGTTTCTCCCCGACCGTTACGTAGAAGGCACCTGCCCGAACTGCGGTTTCGCCGAAGCACGTGGGGACCAGTGCGACAACTGTGGAAAGACGCTCGACGCGGTCGAGCTCCTCAATCCGAAGAGCAAGATCTCGGGCGCGGTCCCGGTCCTGAAACCGTCGGAGCATTACTTCCTTCGCCAGTC
>CAYTBM010000083.1:9236-11845 GCA_964436025.1 uncultured Anaerolineaceae bacterium | reverse complement strand
GGAGCGCGAGCGCGCCAACGGCACGGTTTGAACCTGCGAAACGGACCGTCCGCGGGTGACCCGTCCAAACGGACTAGTCACCCGCGTAGTCGTGCCGGACTAGGAAAAATCGTCGCATCGTCTGATACGAATGCAAGGGTTTTCCCCGATAGGATGGCTGCCACGGAAACACTTCGGTGATGAAAGGTAGATCTTCGGTGAACGCAGTCGTTACCGACCCTGTGACCATCGCGTACCACGAGCTCCGGAGCCCCCTCGGCCTGGTAGCGACGGCGGCGCGCAGCGTCGCAGCCGACTGCGAAGATGAAATGCTGCGGTCCCGCTGCCTTTCTATCGTCCGGGCCGCCGAACGCATGCTGCGCACGGCGGGACGTCTGCTCGAAGTCGCCGAGACAACCAGGGCTTCCGAGATCTGCCTCTTTGACCCCGCGGAGCTCCTTTCTTCTGTGCTCGACGACTACCGGGCCCTGAGCGTGCCGGTCTGTCTTCATATCGAAGAACCGCTGAACGTGCTGGTCCGCGGCGTGCCCGAGCACTTCGAGGCGCTCATCTGCTCGATCATCGGGAACGCAACCGACCACGGGACCGACGGTGAACCCATCCTGGTTTCAATGCGGCAGGACGGCGTGTATTTCCGGGCAACCATCGTCAATTCGATTGGAGCCGCGCGCCGCCATATGGGCATAGGCCTCGGAAGCTATATAGGCACGCGGCTCGCCCACCAGCTTTCCGCAACGCTTACCGTCGGCCGGGATGGAGACCGCTACACTGCCGACCTCGCAATCCCGCTCGCCGGCTGACGATGACGCGCCAATGCAACTAGGGGCGGAGCAGGTAGCCGATTCCGCGGACAGAGACGAGACACGCCGAGTCACCACCCAGGCGCTCGACTTTACGTCGGATTCTCAACACAACGGTCTTCAAGTACGCGTCGCTCGCCGGGAGGTCCTCGGTACCCAGGTGCCGCCGCAACTCCAGCTTCGACACCATGCTTCCCTGAGCCGCCACAAGCGCGTTGAGCACACCGTGTTCGGTGCTGCTCAGCGCAGTGATCTCGGCGCCAGCGCGCAACCACGGCTGATTGATGCGGAAAACGAGGTGGCCGAAGATCCGGCGCCAATCCATCCCATCCGCGAGGCTCTCGGCCATGCGGGCACGGACGGCCGGCCCGGCCGCCTTGAGCGCCCGCTCGATCGCCGCGGTATCGTCATCTCCCGCCACTACAGTTCCCACGCCCAGCGCATCGAGCCAACCTGTCGCGGAACCCGGCGGGACGATCGCGATGACAAAGCTGCCCGTGGCGACAAGTTCTTCCACCAGGCCTTGCCGTGTGGCCTGTTCGTCGGCGAGGCAGGCGACGACGACATGGGCCGTGAGGGCAGCAGGCGCCGCCGCAATTCCGGTTCCGCCCGCGTCGTGTTCGCTGACGAACAGACCATGGCCGATAAGGCAGGCCACGATTCGGACGCGCTCCGCCGGACGTGCGTACACCACCAGGGCGCTCAAGCCTGGAGTGGCGCGGACGGCGGCTGCAGAGGTCCCGGTCAAGATGATGGAAAGCGTAGGGCGAGGCCGTTGAGAGCCAGTCTCGTCATTGTATTGTCGCGATTGGCTTGATGGAGAACCCTGTAGGAAGGAGGCCCTACAGCCGATCATCTTCGCAGAAGTGTGAACGCGGGCATACGAATCCAGACGCTCGTGTGCCACGCTCGCGCCGCCGAACGCCATTGTGGGAGTGGCGTGCCAGACCCCTCGCCGGACGGCGTCCTGCGGGGTACGGACCAGTGGGGAAGGGGAGACCATGCTGATCCTTGTCGTAGAGGACGACGAAGACTACGCGGAGATCATCGCCCACACGCTCAAGCGCGAAGGTCACGATGTTGTCCATATGGATACGGTGAAGGGCGCGGCGCGGTTCGCGGAGCGCAAGGCGCCGGACATGGCCGTACTCGATGTCATGCTGCCGGACGGGACCGGCCTTGAGCTTTGCGGCGCCCTGCGCGCGAACAACGCATCGCTGCCCGTCCTGTTCCTGTCCAGTCTGGACCGCACCGCGGACGTCATTGAGGGCCTCAACGCGGGCGGCGACGACTACCTGACGAAGCCGTTCCACCCCGGCGAACTCGTCGCGCGCACCCGTGCGCTCCTGCGACGTGTGAACGGCGGGGCAGCACCGCCCACGCCTCGCGCAGAGGTGGTGGCTGCGAACGGGTTGGAGCTGGACCTGACCAACCACGTTGCTTCGTTTGAGTCCGCTGACCTGCATTGCACGCCCATCGAAGTGGATATTCTTGCCCAGCTGGTGAAGTACCCCGGTCAGGCGCTGTCGCACGCATTCCTGACCGAGAAAGTCTGGGGCTACAAGAACGTGGGCGACGCCACGCTCCTGAAGGGCCACATCAGCTCCATTCGCCGCAAAATCCGCGATGCCGGCGGTTCCGAGGACCTCGTCCGCACGGTCCACGGCGTCGGCTACAGCTTCACGCCGGTTTAGGCCCGATGAAACTCGCGATTGCTGAACCGGACGAAGCCAGCGCCGATGTCCTCGCCTTTGCCGCGCAGCGCCGTAACCACCAGACCGTAACCGTCGCCTCGCTGGTGGAACTGGC
>CAYTBM010000083.1:0-9136 GCA_964436025.1 uncultured Anaerolineaceae bacterium | reverse complement strand
GTCCGGCTCACGCTGACCAAGCTGGAACTGCGGCTGCTGTACTGCCTCTGCGAGCATTCGCCGCACCTGACGCCAACGGAACGGCTCCTCACGTTTGGCTGGGACACGCTGGGTGATCCTGACGCGGCGCTGATCAAGACACACATCTCCCACATCCGGAAAAAGCTGAAGGATGCCGGCGGCGTGCCGTTCGAAATCACCTCGCGGCAGACCCTCGGTTACACACTGGTGACGGCTTCCTAAACGCGGGATAATCCCTATGCCCGGCAACACGAAATCGGGCAAGGATCATGCCATGCAACGACCGCACTGGTTTCGCAGGCTTGTCGCCCTCATCGCGCCCGAAGCGTGCCCGCTGTGCGACGGTGGCTCGGGAGCCATCTACGACGAATCGACGGGATCGATTCGCGCCTGCGACGCGTGCTTGGGCACTGGCCTTGCGCATACAGACTCCGATGAGCTCCAACGCCTGATCGATGCCCGCTTTCGGGAACGAGGCAAGCACCAGCCCCGCTCAGCCGCCTAACGGCGACGTTGACCCTTCCTGAACCCCCGGAACTCGTCCTGCGCGGCCGAGAAGAACCGCTGCGAGAGTGAGGCATGCTTCGGGCTTGCCGGCTTCGACTGCCGGACAACGGGTTCCGGTTCCTTCGGCTCCGGCGCCGGCTGGTTGAGCTGCGGCGCCATCCGAGAGAGTCCGGTGACCACGGGAAGCAACTCTTGCATCTGGAGATGGAGACTGGCGAGCAGGCGGCGCAGTTCCGACCTCTCTTCGTATTCCCGATCCAGTTCCGTCTGCATTGACGCGACCTGCGCCGAGAGGACAGCGCGGACTTCGCGCGATTCGGCCAGGAGGTCGCGAAGGCTCCGGGTCTCCGCCTTCAGTTGTTCGGCTTCGTTTTCGCTGCTGGCCAGCCGGCGCGAGAGGGCAAAGACCCGTTCGCCCGCCTTCCGCAGCAACTCGGATTCGCGCGCCGTGAGTGTCGCGTTGGAAAGATCTGCCTGGCCGTCGGTTGGCTGCATATTCCGGCTGTCTCCTACTGGACTCGGCACGCGCGAAGGATACCCGTACCGGGCGCAACCGTAATCTCACTCGACCGCGGCCCGGGACGAGGCCTCGCGGGCCATTCGTTCGAGCAGCGGGTCAGTCTCCGGGAAGACGCGCCCGGCAACTTCCAGTTCCGTAAGGTACTCAGCGGCCGTCCCCACGAGGTCGAGAGCAGGTGGCGATGGGCGCGTCGCGGGCGCTCGTGCGCTCGCGGGCCGTTGCGCTCGCCGCCTGCGAAGCCACCGCACGGCGAACAGCAGTGGCAGTGACGCCACCGCGCCGGCTACGGCGCACACGAAGAGCACGATCCCCAGGTTGCGAGCCCCGGCCCCGGCGCTTGCCGGGGCTGCAGGCGCCGCAGCCGCCTCAGACTCGGGGACATGCACGAGGCCGGCTGTCATCGCGCCGACATCGAGCGGACCGGCTTCGGACTGCAGCGTCGCGCTGGTCACACGGATCGAGCTGTCGCCGGCTGCCTCGGCCTTCCACGCCACCGAGGCGAGTGTGCACGAGCCGGGGCCGGCACAATTGGCGCTCCCGCGGAGCGCCGCTATCCGGTATTCACCGGGACCAGACGTGGTTTGGGGCTGCGGCTGCCAGCCGTCGTTCAGCCGCGTCCCCAGGGGGATGATGGAACGCTCATCGAACGCGAGCTGGATATCGAACGACCGAAGCACCGTTTCGGGCGGCAAAATCGCGATCACTTCGGTGCTAAACCCGTCGCCCACAGCGGCTGCTTTGCTTTCGACGAAAATCGTTGCCGGCCCGTCGGCGCTTGCGAAGCGGGACCCCTCGCTCGCGCCAAGCGCCAACGCCACGCACAGCGCGGCGGCGGCGTACAGGGCCGAAAGCCTGGAAGGCAAAGCAGCTACTCCTCCTCAACAGCGCATTGACGGCCGGGCAGCAAGCTGGGCCGGTGACATCATCATCATATTTGCTCGAGTCGCAGGAACCATTCAGCCAGGATCGCCCCTTTCCCCGTGCCCTCATTGATGGGATCGCGGTGTTCGCTGGGCCTCGGGAGGAAGCGATCGAGCACGTGATGACGCTTGCCCGGAGCCGCCGCGGGGCCCGCATCGCCACGGCCAACCTCGACTTCTTCGCGCTTGCCCGCAAACACCCGCAGCTTCGACGGGACCTCCAGGAATCCTCGATTGTCGTCGCCGACGGGATGCCCGTGGTGTGGCTCGCCAAACTCCAGGGCGCCGGCACCGCGCAGCGCCTCGCCGGCGCAGATCTCGTCGGGGAGTTCTTCCGGCGCGATCACGGCCGGCAGCTGCGGGTCGCAATTTACGGCTCCACCGCCGAAATCTCGGCGACGGCAATCGCGGCGCTCCATGCCAGCGGCGATGGCGCCCGGGTGGTTCACGTCGAGAACCCGCCCTTTCGTTCGCTTTCTCCCATCGAACATCAGGACGCGATCACGAAGCTGCAGGCGGCCGACCCGGATGTCGTGTTCGTTGCCCTCGGCTGTCCGGCCCAGGAGCGGTGGATCGCGGCCAACGCTGCGTCCCTGCCGGAGGCGGCCTTCGTCGGCATCGGCGGCAGCCTCGATTTCCTTGCTGGCGTTCGCAAGCGAGCGCCCCAATTTGCCCAGCGGTCCGGCGCCGAGTGGATCGTCCGCATGGCACAGGAACCGAAGCGGCTGGGCAAGCGCTACCTTCTGCGCGACATCCCCGCGCTCATCCGCATCGCGCCGGGTTGCGTGATCCGCCGTTCATCTTTCTGAAACTGTTGCCGGCCGGAGGCAACGGCGTGTAACTGCCTCTCAACTGACCATCAACGGAACAGTCCCACTATGTCTCCTGAGACGATCGCCCAGGAGAGACCTTTGACTCGAATCGCTGTGGTGGGGTGCGGATATGTGGGCGGGGTGTCAGCAGCTTGTTTTGCTGAACTCGGACATGAAGTCGACTGCATAGACGTCAGCGCGGAGCGGATCGCGATCTACCAGTCCGGGCGCAGCCCGATCTTCGAACCGGGGCTGGACGAGCTGCTCGCCCGCGGCATCGCCGCCGGCCGTCTGCATTTCCGCTCCTCGTATCCGGACCGGCTGGACGCTGAGATCGTCTTTATCGCCGTGAACACGCCGGGCTCGCAGGAGGGCGCCGCCGACCTTCGCGCTGTGCGCGATGCTGTGACGTCGGTTGCCGCACGCCTTCGGCCGGGTTCCATCATCGTCAACAAGAGCACCGTCCCCATCGGCACCGGCGACATTGTCGAGGGCATGGCTCGCCGCGCCGGAAACCCGGATATCTCCGTGGTGTCGAACCCGGAGTTCCTGCGCGAGGGGTCGGCCGTCTACGACTTCATGAATCCCGACCGCATCGTGCTTGGGTCGAACGACCAGCGCGCGGTGGACCGGGTAGCGCAGCTTTACGCGGCGCTGGAGACCAACGTCGTGCGCGTCGACATCCGCACGGCAGAGATGATCAAGTACGCCTCGAACGCGTTCCTGGCCACGAAAATCTCGTTCATCAACGAGATGGCCGCGATTTGTGAGTCACTCGGCGCCGACGTCACCGACGTGGCGCGAGGGATGGGCCTCGACGACCGCATCGGCAGCAAGTTCCTGGCCGCTGGAATTGGCTGGGGCGGCAGTTGCTTCCCCAAGGATGTGCGCGCCCTGGTCCACATGGCCTCTGTCCACGGCACACACCCGCAGTTGCTTCGCTCGGTGGTGGACATCAACAACGGGCAGCGGCTGCGCATCGTGAAGCGGCTTCGCGAGGCCCTCCACGGCATCGAAGGCCGCCGGGTCTTCATTCTCGGGGCGGCGTTCAAGGCGCAGACCGATGACATTCGCAATTCCCCCGCCCTCGAACTCGCGAACCTGCTCGCGCTCGAAGGCGCCGACGTGGTCATCGCGGACCCGGTCGTGCCCGAAGTCCGGATTCGAGCGGAGGGCTTGTCACTCCAGGTAGCCGCCTCAGCCTGCGAAGGCGCCGCGGACGCCGATGCGATCGTGCTGGCCACCGACTGGCCGGAATACCTCGCCCTGGACTTCTCGTCGCTCGCGGCTGTCATGCGCCAGCCGGTCATCTTCGATGCCCGGAACGCGCTGGATGGAGCGGCGCTGGCGGCCGCGGGGTTCGAGTATCTCTGCATCGGCCGGCCGGGCGTCGAGCGTGCGGCGGCTGCCACGGTGAACCCGGCGTTCGTCGCGGTCGGAGGCAGCTGATGGCCGCAACCGTCCTCAACACCTCCCAGGCGGAGACCCTCGCCTACCTTCCCGGCATTGAGAACATCCCGGATGTCCGGGTGCCCGCGTGGAAGCGGTCCATGGACATCATCGGCGCGTCAGCGATCCTGCTGATCACGTCCCCCTTGCTGGTGATCATCGCGCTCGCCGTGATGATCGAGTCTCGGGGCGGGGCGATCTTCCGCCAGGCTCGTGTCGGCCGCGGGGGCCGGGTGTTCACCTGCTGGAAGTTCCGCTCCATGGTGCGCGGGGCAGACCAGATGCTTGACGGGCTGCTCACGCAAAACGAAGCGAACGGCATCATCTTCAAGATGAAGGACGATCCGCGGCGCACTCGCGTTGGCAAATTCCTGCGGCGGACAAGCCTGGATGAGCTGCCTCAGCTCTGGAATATCCTTCGTGGCGACATGTGCCTCGTGGGACCGCGCCCTCCGACCGTCACGGAAGTCCTTCGCTACGACGAACGGCACCTCGGACGGCTGGCGGCAACCCCCGGCATCACCGGCCTCTGGCAGGTGACCCTGCGCCGCTCCCGCCATGACTTCGCCGACATGGTGGACCTTGATGTGCGGTACGCGGCTGAAATGTCGCTCGCGCTCGACGTGCAGATACTGCTCAAGACTATCCCGACGGTGCTCGGCGGAAAGGGCTCTTACTGATGCGCATCTTGATTGCGGGCGGCGCGGGATTCATCGGCTCGAACCTGGCCCAGCGGCTCCTGCAGGACGGGCATGAAGTGGTGGTCGTCGACAACTTTTCAACCGGGCGGCAGGTCAACCTCGAGCCGTTGCGCGGCCATCCGGGCTTGACCGTCCTTCAGGCCGACATCGTTGCGGGGATCCCCGAAGCGGACCGAATCGATCGCGTGTACCACCTGGCGAGCCCGGCGAGCCCTCCCGGCTACAAGGTCTACCCGCTCGAAACGCTCCGCGTGAACAGCGAGGGGACGATGCACCTGCTGGAGTTCGCGGAAGCCCAGGGCGCCCGTTTCCTCTACGCCAGTACCTCCGAGGCATATGGCGACCCGCTCGAACACCCTCAACGGGAGAGCTACCGCGGAAACGTCAGCTCCACCGGGCCGCGCTCGATGTACGACGAAGGTAAGCGCTTCGGCGAAGCCATGAGCATGGTTTTCATCCGCGACCGCGGCGTTGACGGCCGGATCGTCCGCATTTTCAACACTTACGGCCCGAACTCTGACCCGAACGACGGACGCGTGGTCCCGAACTTCATCACGCAGGCACTGCGCAATGAGCCGATCACGGTCTACGCCGATGGCCAACAGACACGGTCGCTTTGTTATGTCTCGGACCTGGTTGAGGGCTTGGTCCTCGCAATGGAGAGCGGAGCGGCCCGCGGAGAGGTCATCAATCTGGGTAACCCTGAGGAACACACAATCCTCGAGTATGCCGAAATGATCGTCGCGCTCACGAAGAGCGAGTCGCCTCTTATTTTCGGTCCGCCAGCCGTCGGAGACGACCCGCAGCGGCGGCGTCCCGACATCACGCGGGCAGGCGAACTCCTGGGGTGGAAGCCGTCTGTCGGCCTTCGTGCCGGCATGGCCGCGACTATCGCCTACTTCGAAACAGAGCTTGGCTTGCGTACCGGCAAGGTCCTGGTGGCGGCGGAGTAGAAGCCACACTCAACCTCGCCTCTACTGCTGCGTCCGACACTGCAAAAGTAACGAGCCAGAAGGGGCTCGAGGAGTAACCATGATCCCCATCAAACTGGTGGAGACGGTCTTTCAAAAGTTCTGGGCTCTGGTCCTGCCGGCCGTGCTCGTCCCGCTGCTCGTGGTTGGGCTGACCCATCAGTCCGCTGAGTACCAGTCGGGCGCCGTTGTCTGGGTGTCGAACCCTGTTGCGGGTGAAAGCTCGGCAATCGGGTACAACAGCGCGTACCTCACGCCGGCCCAGAACCAGGCCCAGGTCCTGAACGACCTCCTCGCCACCGAGTCGTTCCGGGTAGCCGTGATCAAGTCGGCCGGGCTGGTGAAGTCGACCGACAGCGAAGAGACCGTGCGCCGCGTGGCGGCGAATGCCAAGGTCTGGGCCGGATTCAGCGGGGCGAACCTCGTCACCATCACGGCAACCGCGGGTTCCGCCAGCGACGCGAAGGCGCTCGCTGGAGGCGTCATCGCCCAATTCAGCGAGCGCGCCACGGACCAGTTCCAGAAGGACTCGACGATCTCGGTTACCTACTACACCCAGCAGCTGGCCGTTGCGAACCAGGAGCTCACGGTCCGCCAGTCGGCGCTGAACGACTACCTGTCGACTCACCCGAAGGCGGCCAATCCGTCGAACGTCGAGAGTCTCGACGTGAACTACCGGACGCTGGTCGACCGTGTGACCACCCAGACGACCCTGATCAGCCAGCTGCAGGCGTCGCTCCAGAACGTCCAACTCCGGGAGGCGGCCGCGCCTCAGACCCAGCAGGCGGCCTTCAGCGTCGAAGACGCGCCCTCGCTTCCCGATGCCCCGGTCGCCACGTCGATCACCAAGACGCTCGGACTACCGCTGGCCGGACTGGTGTTCGGCTTGCTGATTGGCGCGGGCTACATCTACTTCGCATACCGCACCGACCATTCCATCAGGACGGTAAACGACCTGGCCTCGCTCAACGTGCGCCTGCTCGGATCAGTCCCGGACCTGCACGCGTCCCCGGCCTGGCTGCGCTGGACGCCGGTCGGGTGGGTTCTTGACTGGCGTCAGCGGGACTTCGCCCGCACGACCGCCGCATCGATCGCCGGCGACACCACGCGCGGACACAGCGCACAGGAGGCCTGAACATGCCCGCAGTCGCAGAACCCCGCGCCCGGATCGACCTCAAGGAAGCGCTCCGGGAAGTCCATATCATCGCCGGGCTGGACCCGACCGATCCTCACAACACGGAGGCACGCAAGCCCCTCGCCGTTGGCGTGACCAGTCCGACCTACGGCGATGGGAAGACGACGGTCTCAATCGCCCTCGCTGCCTCTCTGTCGGAAGACTTTGAAGCCGACGTGACCCTCGTGGACGCCGACTTCCACACACAGTCGATCGGCGGGCAGTACGGGCTTGACGGCGAGAATGGGCTGTCGGACGTGCTCCTGGGGCGGGTGCCCCTCCAGTCTGTCACCCACCGCGTGTCACAGGCCAAGATGAGCGTGGTTTCGGCCGGGAGCACGCCGGCTGACCCTGCGCGCATCGCCCGCTCGGAGCATCTGACAACGCTTATCGAGAACATGAAGCGCGCGAACAAATACGTGGTGATCGACCTGCCAGCCACGCTGCATTCCATGAACGCACCTGTCCTGGCCAAGCGCTGCGATGGCGTGATTGTCGTGGTCAGGTCGGGCCGGACGTCGCAAACTGACCTTGAACGCACGCTGCATCTCCTGTCGGGCGTGAACGTGTTGGGCGTGGTTGTGAACCGGAACCATTCAGCCGTGCCGGCGTGGGTTCGCCGCTCGCTGAACATTCGCGGGTAACCGTCGTGTTCTTCGTCTTCACGCTCGTGCTGCTCTCCCTCTTGCTCTCGAGCAAGACCGTTCGTGCCGCGTTGCCATTCGAATCGCTGGTAGCGTTCGGGGCCGTGGCAGTCACGGCGCTGGCCCTCTTCCAGTTTGGAAAGCTGGGCTGACGGATGACCGGGCTCGCCGCCGCACGACGAACACGCAGTATCCCATTCCCCACCCAAGCTCTTGTCCTGGTCGTCCTTCTCGGGGCGGCCACCGTTTCGGCCGGGGCGCTGGCTGTCATGGGATTCTGGGCGCTTCTGCTGCCAATCTATGCGGGGGCACTCTTCGCGGCCGTCGCCCGTCCGAAAGAGACCGCCCTGGTCGCGCTCGGACTGGGGATCACGTTCGAGTCTGGCGCCTTCGACTTCACCAGCCCCATCAGCGCCGCGCTGTTTCGACTCCCGCCAGGCTGGGAGAACGCATTCGGGCTTACCACATCGCCGCTCGAGGTGGTGGCCTTGCTCGTGGCCGTTTCGCTGACTGCACAGGGTATTGCTCGCGGCGAACGGCTGCCGAAACTGCCCGCCATCGCGTGGGCGGTGCCGTTCGCAATGTTCCTTGGCCTGGCGTATGGCCTTGCCAAGGGCGCCCCAACAAACCTCGCTTACACGGAGATGCGCGGGCTCATCGCAGGCGTCGTGATGTTCGTCATCGCGGCCCGGCTCGCCCCAAAGCACCTTTTTGCGATCGTCCGCGTGACCATGGCATCTACCTTCTGCCTCGCGGTGCTCGTACTGCTCCGGTATGCCTTTTACACGCGCGGCGGGAACGCCAATGTCCCCCCTGAGTTCCAGTTCGCGCACGAGAACTCAGTCCTCCTGGGCATCGGCTTCCTCCTCGGGGCAATAGTGATTGTCGACCGAAAGTCGTTGAAGGCTGCGTTCTGGTTCGGCCTGTACTGCGCCGTCATTTTCATGGCCATGATCGCGACCGGCAGGCGCGCCGCCACCCTCGTGCTGCTCATCGGCGGGCTCTCAATGGCAGCACTGCTCCTGCCGCGGAGGCCCCTGCTGGTGGTCGGGGTGGGCGTGCCCGTGCTGTTCGCAGGCGTCGCCTACTTAGGCGCCTACTGGAACAAGGAGTATGGCGCTCTCGCGCAGCCCGCACGGGCCATACGGTCAGAGTTCGACCCGACGCTGCGCGACGAATCGTCAGACACCTACCGGCAAACCGAGCGCTACGACGTGATTGAGACCATCCGATCGGGCCCGGTCTTCGGGGTTGGATTCGGCCGGCCTTTCATCCAGTTCCAACGGTTACCGTATCTGGGGACCTTTTGGCCGATGCAGTCATACACACCACACCAGAGCGTGCTTTGGCTTTGGCTCAAAATGGGTTGGTTCGGCATATCCGTGTTCCTCGGCTTTTGGGTGGTAGTCCTCAAGCG
>CAYTBM010000082.1:10771-12011 GCA_964436025.1 uncultured Anaerolineaceae bacterium | reverse complement strand
CGATGTCCCCACGCTTGCGACGGGTCCGTGAGCGCCATGCCGATGCTGTCGCTCTCGCCCAGGATAAGGAGGTTCATGGCCGGTCCAGTCTAGCTTGCCTGGATCCTGCCTGTCCGCGCGTCAGCGGACTCGGGCGCCGACCCGGGTGGCAACGAGCGGGAGCAGGGCGTCGGCGTACGCCGCGTGGATTTCGGCGCCAGTGTGCATTTGATCTGGCCGCGCAGTGGCAGCGGGCAGCGCGCTGATGATTGCCTGGCGGTCCAGCCACCCGAATCTGCGTGACTCAGCGAGCGAGCGCATTTCGGCGTTGAACCGGTCGGCTTGCATCCGCAGATGTGGCAACCGCCGCTGCACGCGCGGTCCGTTGTAGGTCGTCCCGAGGACCACCGCGTCGAGGCGTTCATCCCGAGCCAGGCGGTCAAGTGTCCGCCGGTACGCCGCGAACACTTCGTCGTAGGTGGAGAGCGAATCGCGGCCGATGAGTTTGCCGGCGATCCAGTGGACGGAGTAGTTCATCCGCTCAGCGGCCGTGCCCTCGGCTTTTTCCGTCGCGCGGTCGAAGCCGGCGGACTTCCGCTCGAGCCACGTCCCGGCCCGCTGGCCAAGGAGCCGCCGCAGCCGATTGCCCACTGACGAGGTTGTGAACGCATACCCCGTCGCACCGACGATGACGAAGTCCGGCTGGTCCTCGGTCAGCACCCTTTCCACGTAGCCGTCGACTCCGGGAACGTGGACGTAGAACCGCCGATGGACGACGTCAACGTCCTCACCAATCAGCGCAGGGAGTCCGAGACGGAGCCTCTCGCGCCACGAGTCGGCAAAGTTGGGAAGCAGCGAACCTTCGCTGTCACTCGCACCGAGGATGAGGAGCTTCACAGCGCGCAGTCTGGGACGAATCGCCGGTGTGGAAAATCCGCCACCAGGCAGGTCACTTCACCTCCACCTCCACCGTGAACGTGCCCTGCGCCGGTCCGTTCGGTTCGAACGAGCGCCGGTATTCCATCCTGAGCGTCGACTTTCCCGTTGCGACCGCCTTGAACGTGAATACCTGCGTCCCTGCCGCGCCTACAACCGGGGAAGTCGAGCCGGGCGGCACGAACTTCGGCTCGCCATCAAGTTCGAGGTTCTTCGGTTCCGGGCTCACTACACTCCAGGCGTATCCGGTGCTCGGGTTCGAAGTCAGGGCCACGATCAGCGTGCCGCCGCGGGCCAACGAAACCGTCTTGCCGGAATCGGCCTG
>CAYTBM010000082.1:0-10671 GCA_964436025.1 uncultured Anaerolineaceae bacterium | reverse complement strand
AGTTGTGACCTGGTCTTGCCCTGCTTGCGGCCGCGAGTTCGCTCGCCCGCGTTCTCACGTCTGCGCGCCAGCGCTCTCCTTCGAAGCCTACCTCGCCGGCCGCCCCGCCGCGGAGCGCCCGGTCTATGAAGGGGTCCGGGCGTACCTCGAAGCGCTTGGGCCGTTGATCGTCGAGCCCGTAAACGTGGGCATCTTCTTCAAAGGCCAGCGGAACTTCGTGGAAGTACGGCCGAAAGCGCGCTGGATCGACATCACATTCGGCCTCAACCGCCCACTCGAAAGCCCGCGCATTTCGCGCACCATGCGCTCCAGGACCGCGCGCACCTACTATGCCGTCCGCGTCACGGCCGCCGCCGACATTGATGACGAACTGAAAGCATGGCTGACCGAGAGCTACTTCGAAGTCGGCCTGCCGCCGCGCTAACCCCACGCCTCCGACGCAGCCGCATGGGTCGTGCTCCTGAGTCCTTTCCACTTTCAACTCCTCCCCGCTTACACTGGCAGTCCGCTCCCCCGAGCGATCCACCCGCTTCCAAGGACTTGAAATGACTACGCAGACGCCAGGCTCGATCCTACCCCCCGCCTACGAGCCGGCGAGCGTAGAAAGCCGCGTCTACCAGATGTGGGAAGATGCCGGCCACTTCCAGCCGAGAATCGACCCGGACCGCGAGCCCTACACCATCGTCATGCCGCCGCCGAACGTGACCGGCGAGCTGCACCTTGGCCATGGCCTGGAAGACGCTATCACCGACGCCCTTGTCCGCTGGCACCGCATGCAGGGCGACCCCACACTCTGGCTGCCGGGCGAGGACCATGCGGGTATCGCCACGCAGAACGTCATCGAGCGCGAACTGGCGAAGGAGGGCCTGACCCGCCACGACCTCGGCCGCGAGGCGTTCGTCGAACGCACGTGGATGTGGGTACGAAAGTACCGCAGCCGCATTTCGGACCAGCACCGCAAGCTCGGCGCGAGCGCCGACTGGTCGCGCAACACGTTCACTCTCGACCCGGGCATCGTGAAAGCGGTCCGCACCACCTTCGTGAACCTCTACAAGCAGGGCCTCATCTACCGCGGGCTGCGCATGATCAACTGGTGCCCGAACCACGAGACCGCCCTGAGCGACCTCGAGGTCGACTACGAAGAGAAGGCTGCGAAGCTCTACTTCATCCGCTACCCGCTCGTGGCAGAAGGCGGCATGCCGCTGCCAGATTACGTCGTCGTTGCCACCACCCGGCCCGAGACCATGGTCGGCGACACCGGCGTGGCCGTGAACCCCGGCGACGAACGCTACGAGGAGCGCATCGGGCGTTACCTTCTGCTGCCCATCGTCGGCCGCGAGATCCCGATCGTCGCCGACGATGCCGTGAAGCCGGAATTCGGCACCGGCGCCGTCAAGGTGACCCCGGGCCATGACCCGAACGACTGGGAAATCGGCCAGCGCCATGACCTGCCGGTCATCGTCGCCATCGACCTCAAGGGGAACATGAACGACGAGGCCGGCCCCTACGCGGGGATGCCCGCGGATGAAGCCCGCGCGGCGATCCTCCGCGACCTCGAAGACGAAGGCTTCCTGGACCACGTCGAGGACTACAGCCACAGCGTCGGCGTCTGCAGCCGCTGCAAGACCGTGCTCCAGCCGCTCCCCAGCGAGCAATGGTGGCTGGACGTGAACAAGGAGTACGAGCGCGGCCATTCGTTGGCTGGCGACGCTATCCGCGCGGTGACTGAAGGACGCATCGGCATCGTCCCTCAACGCTTCGAGAAGGTGTACCTCAACTGGATGGAGAACATCCGTGACTGGTGCATCAGCCGGCAGCTCTGGTGGGGCCATCAGATCCCCGTGTGGTACTGCGAGAACGGACACACCATCTGCCAGGTCGACGACCCGGCGAAGTGCCCGGAGTGCGGCGCCGCGGTCCGCCAGGACGAAGACGTCCTCGACACCTGGTTCAGCTCGGGCCTCGCTCCGCACGCCGACCTCGGCTGGCCGGACGACACCGAGGACCTCCGCTATTTCTATCCCACCTCCGACATGCAGATGGGCTACGACATCATGTTCTTCTGGTGCGCCCGGATGATCATGTTCGGCCTCTACAACATGCGGGAACTGGGCGAAGCCGAGTCCATGCCGTTCCGCAACGTCCTCTTCCACGGCCTCATCCGGGACTCGAAGGGCGAAAAGATGACCAAGTCCCGCGGCAACGTGGTGGACCCACTGGTCTCTGCCGCGACCTACGGCGCGGATGCGTTCCGGTTCGCGGTGCTTACGGGCGCCACGCTCGGCGCCGACCAGAAGTACAGCGACGAACGCCTCGCGTCCGCGCGGAATTTCGCCAACAAGCTCTGGAACACCGCGCGGTTCGTCCTCATGAAGGTTGGCGACAGGCGCGTGAAGCGCCCGCACCCGCTGGACCGGGAGACGTTCGCGATTGAAGACCGCTGGATCATGTCGCGGCTGGAACAGCTCGAGATCGATGTCGACTCGCTCATGCACGCCTACCAGCTCGGCGAGTGTGCGCGCCAGATCGAGGACTTCCTGCGCGGCGAACTGTGCGACTGGTACATCGAGATGGTGAAGCCACGCCTCAACGAAGGGGACGAGCGCCCGCTCAAGGTGCTCGTCCATGTCCTGGACCACGGCCTGCGGATGCTGCATCCGTTCATGCCGTTCGTGACCGAGGAGCTCTGGCAGACGCTCCGGGAGCACATTGACGATGACATGGCGAACCAGCTCATCGTGGCCTGGTTCCCGAAGAGCGGCAGCAACTGGAAGGAGGCACATGCGGAGTCGGCGATTGAGCATGTGATCGAAGTGAACCGGACGGTTCGGAACATCCGCGCGGAGAAGAAGCTTGACGCGGGCGCGCGGCCGAGAGTTGTCCTTCGGGCGGGCGGCTACCGAAGCGCACTCGACGAGACCGCCGCGGCGACCAACTTCACGTCGCGCGTCGAACTCCAGATCCTGGACGCTGCCGGGTCTGTGCCCGTCGGCGAGTGGGCCTTCGGGCGCGTGGCGGACACGGAGATCGCGTTCGAGCTGCCGCAGGTGGACGCCGCAGCGGAACGCGCCCGGCTCGAGAAGGAGCTCGGCGAGGCTTCGGCCCACGCGGAACGGCTGGAAAAGCAGCTCGCCAACGAGACGTTCCGCTCGAAGGCGCCCACCCACGTCATCGAGGGCATGGAGAACACGCTCAGCGAGACGCGGGACAAGATAGCGGGGCTGAGGGACCGGCTGGCGAACCTGTAATGCCGTCGAGAAGATGGTGAGTCGACGAAGCGGCTCGGAGAGAGTGGTTGAGCCTCGCTCCTCATGAGGGCCGCTTGGCCGCTCGCGACGCCGTGGCCAGCGACAGTACGAGCCTCAGCGGAGTGCCAGACGTGCGGAGAAACCCCATCCGCAGATAGAAATCGGCGGCGGCCTCGTCGAGCGCATCGACCACCACAGCGAAAATCGCGACTGTCCGGCTCGCGTCGAGGATCCTCTTCAGTGCGTCAACCAGAAGCAACTCGCCGAGGCCCTCCGCTCGCCTTCGCTCATCCCTGGCCAAACGCCCGATGAGCGCGGCAGGAATCATTGGATAACGCGGGAGCTTCCTCTGGGTCTCGGGATCGAGGTCGTTAAGCGCGATGGCGAACGAACTCAAGCTGTAGAAGCCGACGACACCGAAGTCAGAGTCCACGGCAACGAAGACGCGGGCAAGGTTGCGCCGCTGATCTTGTCCGGCGCGCTCACGGAACCACGTGTCGAGATCCGGCTGTCCCGAGCTAAACGAAGTGCGGTCGTGGTCAGCGAGTGGCTCGATCTTGAGAGCCACTTATCCAAACAACTCCTTGTGGCGGCTGAACGCGGCGGCAAGTGAGTCGCTGGGTTCCGGGGGATTGATGACTGTCTCCGCGAACCGTCGTGCGTCCTCTCCCTCCAGGTGCAGCACGTCATGCTGCTCGACGATTCGTTGCGCTGCTTGATATGCGAGATCACCGGGAGTGAGACCCGTGATCGCTGTGGCGCGCTGAATCACTTCCTTGACGGAAGGCGTGACACGCAGTTCGAGCCGGTCTGTCTTTCGCTCGGCCTTCTTTGCAGGTGAAGCCATCAATAATCCTCCGTTCCCAGTAGTGTACGGCAAACCAACGTACTCAGTACGGCTCGCGTCACATTCACGGCTCCCGGCGGATGCGTCCGAAGAGGTCCCAGATCAGTTCGCTCGCGCTGATGTCATGTGTCGTCGCGCCGACGCCGCCAGTGTTGTCCGCGGCGCCGGGCCACGTGTGGCCACCACCTTCGATGGTATAGAAGACGACCGGCGCGCCTTCGCAGCCGAAGTACGACTCCCGCCGGATAGCCTCCGTCACCCACTCAACCTCTGGCTCTTCCGGACAGCCGTTGTGCCGGGCCCACTCAGCCACCGCTTCAGGCGCGGTGTCGTACGGCACGTTCCAGTCGGCCGTGCCGTGAAAGGTGATCACCGCCACCGGTGGCCCGTCGCAGCCCTGGTAGACAATCCCAGCCACGGGCGCCACGCCGGCGAATTCGTACGGCAGCAGGCACCCCACCTGCGCGGCCATTTGTCCGCCGTTGGAAATGCCTGTGGCGAACACTCGGCCGTCATCGACGCAAAATTGCGACTTCACGTATGCGAGGATCGCCGAAACCGCGCCGACATCGTCGATGCCGTCTTCCGCGTACACGCCCACAATGTCCCACTGCTGCGGGTAACTGCCACCCTCCGGGGAAACGAGGATGAAACCGTCTTCGTCCGAAAGCGCCGCCATGCCGCTGTAGTCGTCCTGTTCGCTGGCCGTGCGCGACTGGCCGTGGAAGTTGAACAGCACCGGCGCGAGCGTCCGCCCGTCGTACCCCGCCGGCACATGCAGCCGGAAGCTGCGCACGCCGTCGTCCCGCTGGACGGTATCGACGTAGTCGCCCGGACCGCGCTGGTAGCAGGCGAGCACCGGTCCTGGCGTCGTGTCCGAGTCAGTCTCGCTGACAGCGACGATCCGCGGCGCATCTTCTGGCGTCGCGGCGTCCGCATGGCTCTTGCCGTCCGCCCCGGAGCATCCGGCGAGCAGCATCGCGGCCAAGAGCACCACCCAGGTCCAGCGCATCCCAACGATTATGGACGTGGCCGTGGAAACCGCGTCGCAAAGACACATTTACCACTCGACTTCGCGATCGAATCAGGCGTAGATTCCGTTCGAAATTGAGCCCTGGGGACTCTCCGTTCGAAACGGAACGGGCGGGTGAGCTCACTGGAGGAGTTATGACCGCGCCTGCTATTCAAGTGCCGGGACGCCTTGAGCGCCGGAAAGCCCGCACTCGCGCCGCCATCATTTCGGCGGCCAGCAAGCTTTTCCACGAACGCGGCTTCGAGGAAACCTCGATCCAGCACATCGCGGAGCTCGCCGATACGGGAGTTGGCACCCTTTACGGCTATTTCGATTCGAAGGACGACATCCTCCGCGAAGTGCTCCAAACCGAACGGGACGAAGCGCTCGATCAGTACTTCGCGAGCATCCACGAGCAGACGCCCTACATGGACCGCGCGGTCATGGCCGTGAATTCGCTTGCGACGTACCTCCGCAAGAACCGGCGGATCCTTGTCGCCGCTTTCCAGGTGGGCGCGCGCAACCGCCAGGTTGACGAGGCGCAGGCTGAGTGGCTCCACGAAGGCTTCCGCGAAATGATCCAGTCCGGCATCGCGGCCGGCGAATTCCGGCCCCTCCCCGTCGATGCCGCGGTGCGAATGCTTGTCGGCACCGTCATGCTCGCGATGCTGGGCATCGGCAACTGGGCCGGCGAAGAAGACAAGCCCGGCACCCTCCGGGATCTCGAGACCCTCACACGCGGCGTCCTCGGACGGTAACGTGGCAACCCAGGACGACGTCCGCCGCATCGCGCTCGCCCTTCCCGCCGTCGCCGAAGGCGCGGAACGCTTCGAGTTCTCCGTGCTCAACCGGGGAAAGTGGAAGGGCATCGCCTGGGTCTGGAACGAACGCGTGGAACCGAAGAAACCGCGCATTCCCCGGCCGGATGTGATCGCCGTGCGAGTCAATGGCGAAGGGGCGAAGGACTTCCTCATCCACGCCGCCCCGGAGGTGTTCTTCACTGAACCGCACTACAACGGCTTCCCGGCCATCCTGATCCGGCTCGAAAACATCGCCGTCGAACAGCTCGAAACGCTGCTCATCGATGCCTGGCACATCCAGGCGCCAAAAGCGCTTGTCCGGGAGTACGCCGCTCAGCCGCGCAATCAGCCCGCCGTGTAAGCAGCCAGGTGCTGGCCCGTGAGCGTCGCCTTCTTCGCCACAAGGTCTGCCGGAGTGCCTTCGAAGACGATGCGCCCGCCGTCGTGTCCCGCGCCCGGGCCCAGGTCGATGATCCAGTCGGCATGGGCCATCACCGCCTGGTGGTGTTCGATGACGATGACCGACTTCCCGGAATCGACGAGCTTATCCAGCAGTTGCAGCAGGTGTTCGACATCCGCGAGGTGCAGCCCGGCCGTCGGCTCATCGAGGACGTAGATGCCGCCTTTTTCGCCCATGTGCGTCGCGAGCTTGAGGCGCTGGCGCTCGCCGCCGGAGAGCGTCGTGAGGGGCTGGCCCAGCCTCAGGTATCCCAGGCCAACGTCGGCCATGCGTTGGAGAATCGCGTGGGCGGCCGGCGTCTTCGTTTCGCCGGCTCCGAAAAACGTCGCCGCCTCGGCCACCGGCAGGTCCAGCACCTCGGCGATGTTCAGGCCCCGGAACCGGTACTCCAGCACCCCTGCGTCGAATCGCTTGCCATCGCAGTCCTCGCAAACCGAGGAAACACCCGCCATCATCCCCAGGTCGGTGTAGATCACTCCCGCGCCGTTGCAGGTGGGGCAGGCGCCCTCCGAGTTCGCGCTGAACAGCGCCGGCTTGACCCCGTTGGCCTTCGCGAACGCGTTCCGGATCGGGTCGAGCGCGCCGGTATACGTCCCCGGATTGCTCCGTCGCGACCCTCGAATCGGCGCCTGGTCGATCGCGACCACTCCGTCGCGTCCGCTCACAGAGCCGTGAATGAGCGAGCTCTTGCCTGAGCCCGCCACCCCCGTCACCACTACGAGGAGGCCGAGCGGGATGTCGATATCCACGTCTTTCAGGTTGTTGGTGTTCGCGCCGCGGATTTCGAGTTCCCCAGAGGCTTTGCGGACGCCGGGCTTCAGCGCCGCCCGGTATTTCAAGTGCCGCCCGGTGATCGTGTCACTCGCTCTCAGCCCCTCGAAGGTGCCCTCGAACATCACCTCGCCGCCAGCCGTGCCCGCCCCCGGGCCCAGGTCCACGACGTGGTCGGCGATGGCGATGGTCTCCGGTTTGTGTTCGACGACGAGGACGGTGTTGCCCTTGTCGCGAAGCTGCAAGAGCAGCGCGTTCATCCGCTGGATGTCGTGCGGGTGCAGGCCAATCGTCGGCTCATCGAAGATGTAGGTGACGTCTGTCAGGGACGAGCCGAGGTGGCGGATCATCTTCGTGCGCTGGGCTTCGCCGCCGGAGAGTGTGCCGGAAGGCCGGTCCAGCGAGAGGTAGCCAAGGCCGATTTCAACGAAGGAGCCGAGGGACTTGCCCAGGGCCTCCACCAGCGGCCCAACCGACGGCTCCTTGATCCCCCGCACCCAGCCCGCCAGGTCACTGATCTGCATGGCGCAGACGTCGGCGATGTTCTTGCCCCGGACCCTCGAAGAGCGCGCTTCCGGCGCCAGCCGCGTTCCAGCGCAATCCGGGCAAGTGGTGAAAGTCGCGGCCCGCTCGACGAATGCCCGCACGTGGGGCTGAAGCGAGTCGATGTCCTTCGAGAGCATCGAGCGCTGGATGGTTGGGATCAGTCCCGCATACGTCAGGTTGACGCCGTCGACCTTGATCTTCGTCGCTTCCTTGTACAGGAGGTCGTGGAGTTCGTTCTTGTTGAAGTCCTTGATTGGTTTATCCGGGTCGAAGAAGCCGCAGCCGCGAAAGATCCGCCCGTACCAGCCTTCCATGCTGTAGCCCGGGATCTTGAGGGCCCCTTCGTTGAGTGACTTCTCTTCGTCGTAGACCTGGGTGAGGTCGATGTCGTTCACGGCGCCGCGCCCTTCGCAACGTGGGCACATGCCGCCAAGCCGGTTGAAGCTGCGCGCAACGGTCTTCGTGCTTGCGCCTTTCTCGACCGTGATGCCGCCGGTCGCTCTCACCGATGGGACGTTGAACGAATACGCGTTCGGCGGGCCGATGTGAGGGTCGCCGAGCCTGCTGAACAGGATTCGCAGCATCGCATTCGCGTCGGTCACCGTCCCCACCGTCGAGCGCGGATCGGCGCCGATCCGCTCCTGGTCCACGATGATCGCCGTCGTCAAACCGTCGAGCACGTCCACATCCGGCCGCGACATCGCCGGCATGAAGCCCTGGACGAACGCGCTGTACGTCTCGTTGATCAGTCTCTGGGATTCAGCCGCGATGGTCCCGAAGACGAGCGAGCTCTTGCCCGAGCCGGAGACGCCGGTGAAGGCAGTCAGGCGGCGCTTGGGCAGTTCGACGCTGATGTTCTTGAGGTTGTTTTCGCGCGCGCCGTGCACGCGGATCATGTCGTGGCTGTCGGCGCCGCCGGTGCTCGTAATGGCGTATGGTGCGGCAGTAGTCATGGTGCCCCCCGTCAGGTGTCTGGTCGCTCGGAATCCTGTGCCCCGCCCCCAAATTGTCGCCCACGTGATGCTGAGCGCGCGCTAAGCCGTCAGGCGCGTGACTGATCGATTCTGACCAGGTTCCCCGAAGGATCACGCAGGGCGCAATCGCGCACGCCCCAGGGCTGGTCCGTCGGTTCCTGCACGATCTCGGCGCCCGCGGCCTTGATTTTCGCGAACGTCGCGTCCAGGTCATCGGCGTGGAAGTGCACGCCGTTGAGAGCGCCTTTGGCGAGCAGGCCTGCCACGACGTCGCCGTCGGCCGGGCTGCCGTTTACGTAGTTGGTGAGGACGATCTCGACGTCTGGCTGGGCGGACGAACCCACTGTCAGCCAGCGGTACCCGTCGTTCGCAACATCGTTGCGTAGTTCGAGACCGAGCGTATCGCGGTAGAACGTGAGGGCGAGGTCGGCGTCATGGACCTGGACGAAACAGCGAGCAAGCGTGATGTTCATGTGGCCATGCTAGCCAGCGGCTGACGCCGCCGCTTCTTCGATCCTGCTCAGTGTCCGTCGCGGGCGGGTGATGTCCCGCGCGACGCACCCGGGGACAACCGCCAGCGAGCTATGGTCACGGTTTCGATAGGCAGTCGGGGTTTCGCCGACAAGCTCCGTGAAGCGCGCGCTGAAGGAACCCAGCGACGTACAGCCGACTTCCAGGCACACCTCGGTCACGGACAGGTCGCCCCGGCGGAGCAGCCACTTCGCGCGTTCGATGCGGCGGGTCATCAGGTACGAGTACGGCGTTTCGCCGTAGGCCGCGCGGAACTCACGGGAGAAGTGGGCTTCGGACATGAGCGCCGCCCGGGCGATGGCTGCGATGTTCAACTGGCTCGCATATTCGCGGTCCATCAGATCCCGTGCCCGCCGCAGGTGCGCGAGGTTAGCCAATTGTTCCGGCGTCACAGCCTCAATCTAACCGCTGCCTCCGCCGTCCGCCATCGTCTGCCAAAGGCTCCACGCCCAGCGCGCTCTGGCCGGCAAAGCTGGTACGATCTCCTGACCCCTCTCGGAGCCCCGTGTTTTGACCAATCTTCCCGGCCCGGACGAGGCCCGCATTAAGGCGGCAGTTGTCGAATTGCTCTCAGCCATCGGCGACGATCCCGCGCGTGAGGGACTCATCGAGACGCCTCGCCGCATCGCCGAGATGTACGGCGAGATCTTCGACGGGCTGTTCAACGACCCGAAGGAGCACCTCAAGGTGGTCTTCGCGGTGCAGCATGACGAACTCGTTATCCTGCGCAATATCCCGTTCTATTCGATGTGCGAGCACCATTTCCTGCCGTTCCACGGCGAGGCGCATGTCGGCTACATACCGGACGGCCGGGTCGTTGGGATTTCGAAGCTGGCCCGCGTGGTGGAAGGTTTCGCGAAGCGCCCGCAGATCCAGGAGCAGCTCACCAGCCAGATCGCCGAGGCGATCATGGAGGTGCTCAAGCCGGACGGCGTGGCGGTGGTGATCGAAGCCGAACACCTTTGCATGACGATGCGCGGCGTGAAAAAACCGGGAAGCCGGATGGTGACCAGCGCCATGCGCGGCGACTTCAAGCAGTCGGCGGTGACGAGGGCGGAGTTCTTGAGCCTGGTGCAGGGAAGCCGCTAGACCCTCACCCCCCGGCCCCCTCTCCCGCGCTGCGGGCGAGGGGGAGCTGAGCGATGGAACGCCTGGCGGCTAGAGGGCTGAGTGGCGGCGGAGGCCGGATGTCCCGACGCGGCGTAGCGCTTCCATGGCGGTCATGCCGAGGTGGGGCAGTTCGCCTGGAAGGATTTCGGCCAACGGCGCGAGGACGAACGACCGTTCGAGGATGGCGGCGTGCGGAACGGTGAGCTCCTGTGTGTCCACACGCTCGCGGCCGTAGAACAGGATGTCGAGGTCGATGGGGCGCGGGCCCCAGCGGCGTTCCGGGCGGCGCCCGAGGCGGTGTTCGATCTCCTTGAGCACCGTCAGCAGGCTCGACGGCGAGCGCCAGGTCTCGGCTGTGACGACTGCGTTCAG
>CAYTBM010000081.1:0-12099 GCA_964436025.1 uncultured Anaerolineaceae bacterium | reverse complement strand
AATCCCGCACGTTCAAGCCGAACGTGCAGAAGCAACGCATCCACATCGGCGGCGAGTCTATTCGCCTCAATATTTGCACGCGCTGCCTGCGGACGCTGGTCAAAGCGTAGCTCTCGAGTACTGTCCGAGTCATAAAGAGAAGGGCTCTCCGTGAGGAGAGCCCTTCCTGTTTCTCGCGGGCCAGGTTGCCCGTTTCGCCGAGCGGGCTAATCGGCATGATGGCCACGCTTCCAGCCCGGGACCTGAGCGCTTTTCCCGGCCACGGCTAAGGGAATCGCGCTCAGGCGAGGGGGCTTTTCCCGATAACCCCACCAGAGCCGCCTGCCCAGAATGGTCACAACTCTCCGTGGGTCGAGGCCCTTTCATGATCCAACTGACACGCATCGATGGCACGGTCTTCTATTTGAACCCTGACCTCATCGAGCTGATGGAAGCCACCCACGACACGCACGTGACGTTGACGAACGGCCATCGCTACGTTTGCGCTGAGAAGCCTGACGTGGTGGTGGGCCGCATCGCCGAGTTTCGCCGCATGAGCATGGGCGCCATCCGGAGGAGCGCCTGATGGACCTCGCAACCGTCATCGGCCTCGCGCTCGCGTTCGGCGGCATCATCGGCGGTAACGTCCTGGAAGGCGGCAACCCCGCGGCCCTGTTCAACGTCCCCGGGCTCATGATCGTGTTCGTCGGGTCGTTCGGCGCGCTCATGATTTCGCAGCCGCTGCCAGTCATGATCGGACTGCCCAAGTTCATCCTCAAAACAATTATGGGCGGTGGTGCGCACAACTCGGCGGAAACGGTCGACCTCTTCGTGACCATGGCCGACAAGGCCCGCCGCGAAGGCCTCCTCGCCCTGGAAGCCGACGTGGACAAGATCCATGACACGTTCACGCGCAAGGGCGTGCAGCTCATGATCGACGGCACGGACCCGGAACTGCTGCGCGAGATCATGGAGATCGAAGCCGACGCCATGAAGCACCGGCACGAGGGCAATTTCGCGGCACTCGAGTTCCTCGGCGGCATCGCCCCTACCATCGGCGTTCTTGGCGCGGTGATGGGCCTCATGGGCGTCATGGCCCACCTCGACGAGCCGGAACACATCGGCCCCGGCATCGCCACGGCGTTCGTCGCGACGTTCTACGGCGTGTTCACCGCGAACGTCCTCTACCTGCCGATGGCGAAGAAGCTCTCGAATAACTCCAAGCACGAGCTGCACGCCCTCAACGTCGTCATCGAAGGGCTGATGTCCATCCAGTCCGGAGACAACCCGCGCATCGTCCGCGAGAAGCTCGAAGGCTTCCTGCAGCCGTCCGAGCGTCAGAAGAAGGATGACTCGATGCGAGAGGCGGCATGAGCAAGAAGAAGGCGCCTGAGCCGGCACACGCTGAGAATCACGAACGATGGATCGTGTCCTACGCGGACATGCTCACGCTGCTGTTCGCGCTCTTCGTGGTGCTCTACGCCACCAGCGACGCCAACCCCCAGAAGCTGCAGGCGGTCCACCACTCGATCGATGCGGCTTTCAGCATCGGCGTCCTCAACGGGTCGAACGGCTCGTCGGCTGTGCTGAACAATGGCGGCGGCATCACGCCCAGCCTTGCCGAAATCAAGTCGAACAACCTGGCGGCCCTGAGCAATACGCTGAACGGCTTCGCCCAGGAGAACCACCTGGAAGGCAAGATCCAGATTCGCAGCGACGCCAACTCGATCACCATCAGTCTGGCTGACAACCTGCTCTTCGATTCCGGCAGCGCAGACCTCAAGCCCGGCGCACAGGACGTGCTTCTCCAGGTAGCCGACGCGCTCCGCGGCCTGCCGAACGAGATGCGCATCGAGGGCCACACCGACAACGTGCCCGTGAACAGCGCGGATTTCCCCACGAACTGGGAGCTCTCGGGCGCGCGCGCCTCGCATGTCCTTCGCTTCCTTCGAGAACAGGGCAAGCTCACCCAGAACGACCTCTTTTTCGCTGGCTATGCGGAAACGCACCCGGTCGCCGACAACAGCACGCCTGAGGGTCGCGCGCTGAACCGCCGCGCCGACATCGTGATCCTCTACCCAACGATCGAAGAACTGAACAAGTCGCTCCAGGGAGCAAAGGGGAACTAGCCATGTTGAAAGACAAGAAAGTGCTGGCGGGGGGTGCGGTCCTCTTCCTGGCGGCGTTCTGGTTCTACATCAAGCCGAACTACATGGACGCGAAGCCGGCGCCGCCGATTACCCAGGAGCAGATCGAAGCCTCGCCGCACCCAACCGTCATGCTCGGCAAAGAGGTAGTGGTGGGCGAGAAGAAAGGCAACGCTCCTGAAGGCCTGGTCCTCAACCTCAAGGCCCCCGCCAGCGCGCCCCGTTACGTGAAGACGATCATCGCCCTCGAATTCGAGCGCCCGGAGAAGCCGTGGATCGGCGTGACCGGCGACGCGCTGACCGCCAAGAACATCGAGTTCACCCACCACCTCGAGCACGAGATGCCCAAGATCCTGGACGCGGTAGCCACCGTCTTCGCGTCCAAGACCGCAGACGAAATCGCGACGGTAGAGGGGCGCGAAGAGTTGAAGAACGCCCTCATCGAAGCCATCAACGAACACCTGCCCGAAGAGAAGGTCGAGACCATCTACTTCGAAACGCTCATCACCCAGTGAGGCCGCGCCATGCCGACACCCCATGAAATCCTGAGTCAACTGCTCTCGTCAGCCCAGGCCGAGACGCTGAACGCGACCGGCGTGGAGGGCTGGACGGCGGCCGCCGCTGCGATCCAAGCATTCCAGGGGTCGGCTCCGGGTGTGAGCGAAGTCGACGCGCGGCTCGTGATGCCTGATGAGATTACAGGCCGCTTCGCTGATCCTCATCTGGCCGTCACCCTAGAGCTCTCGACCAGCCAGGACCAGAACGGCACCGCGTACCTGGTCGTCCCGACCGCCGTGGCCGCCATGTTCTTGGATTCGCAGGCCGACAACCCCGAAGACGAAGAGCAGCAAACGCTCGTGATTGCCTCCACTGTCCTCGGACAGGTGGTCCAGGCGCTCAATAGCCAGCTGTTCGGGCGCAGCGACGCGGGCCTGGTTGTGGCTGTGGACGATGTGCTCGCGAACTCCATGCCCGAGACGCTCGGAAGCATGGATGAGCCGTGCATGCTGCTGACCGCCACGATTGGCGGCACGCGGATTCTTCCCTTCAGCCTGGTCCTGCCCGGTACCTTCCTCGACATCATGGCGGGCGCGATGCAGGGCTTCGTTTCCGCGACCGCGAGCGCTCCGGTGGTTGTGGCGGCGCCAGAGCCGGCCGTCCCGGCTGCGCCCGCAAGCTTCGCGTTCGAACTGACGCAGGACGAACTCGAAGCGGCCGAGCTAATCGAAGAGGACGAGCCCGAGCCGATCTTCGCGACCGTCGGCGCGGGCAGCCGTTCCGGCGCAGGGGGAGCACGGTCGCAGGAACCGGCGCGCCCCACCCCCATCAGCCCCACCGCCAGCCGCGCCCGCTTTGCGCCGCTACCTGAGCCGGACGGCCCAGCCCATCGCTCCGGAATCGACCTTCTTGCCGGGCTTCAGATGAACGTCTCAGTGGAACTGGGGCGGACCGAGCTCACGGTGTCGGAAGTGCTCGGCCTCGGCCCGGGCTCCGTGATCGAACTGGACCGGCTGGCCGGCGAACCGGTCGACATCCTCGTGAACGACCGGCTCATCGCCCGCGGCGAAGTCGTCGTGGTCGATGAGAACTTCGGCGTCCGGGTTGTGGAAGTGGTCCGGCGGGGTGCCGAACAGGAAGAACGCGTCGGATGAGCGACCCGAAGGCCCGCAAGAAGCTGCTCTGGGCAGCCGCCCTCGGCGGCGCGCTGCTCTGCTCGCTGGTCTTCATCTCGTTCGCCGCGCCGTCAACGCCATCCGCGGTCGAGAGTCCGCGCATCACGACGTCAGAGTCCGGCGCGCTGCTGCTAAACTCGCCAGCTGCGACGCCGGGCCAGGACACCCACGAGGCGGACACGGAGGCAGGATCAAAAGGCTTCAGCCTGGGCGGGGGGCAACTGTTCTCGCTCGCGTGGCGGCTGGCCCTGGTCGTCGTGATCATTGCGGCTTCTATCGCCGGCCTGCGCTGGTGGGGCAAGCGAACCACCGGACCGCGGAGCACCACGGGCTTCCTGAGGGTGCTCGACACGCTGGCGATCAGCAACGGCCGGACCATCCACCTCGTCGCGCTTGGCGACCGGGTGATTGCCGTCGGGGCGACGGCCCAGCAGCTCACGCTCCTCAACGAGCTGACCGATGACGAAGCGGCGAGGGTCAACGAACAGACCGCCAGGCCGGACGAACAGCCGCTCAGCCAGTTCGCCGTGCAACTGTTCGAACAGATGAAGCGGACGACTGGGCGCTCATCCACCCCGCGCGTGGAAACGGTCATCGGGGAGGACGCGTAGGCGCCGGTTCGACAGCAAAACGGTCTGGCTTTCACAATCGACGGCGTGGCCCGCCCATCGCTGAAAGCACAACAGTCTGAACGGACGAAAGCGGCACTCATCGCGGCGGGCCGCGAACTGTTCGCGCGGCATGGTTACTCCGGCGTTTCGGCGGAACAGGTGGCCGTCGCGGCGAATGTGACCACCGGGGCTGTGTATCACCAGTTCGGCAGCAAGCGAGGGCTCTTCCTGGCGATCTTCGAAGCGGTGGAAGCGGAGCTCACCGAGCGGATTGGCGCGGCCGCCGCCTCGGCCGGGGACCCCTGGCGGGGGTTCACCTTCGCCGCGGGCGCCTTCATCGCGGCCGCAAACGAGCCAGACGTGCGCCAGGTTGTGCTGATTGATGGGCGATCTGTGCTCGGCTGGGAGGAGTGGCACGCGATCATGGCTCGTTACGGCCTCGGGATGACCCGGGCAGTTGTCGAGCAGTTGGTCGATGCGGGGCTCCTGCCGCGCGTGCCCGTTGACGCGTTCGCGGCGGGGCTGTTCGGGGCGCTGAGCGAAATGGCCCTGTTCGTTGCCACAGCGGAGGATGGCATTGCCGCGGCGGCACAATCGGAAGCCGCGCTGAACGCGCTCCTTGACTCCCTTCGCCGGTAATTGGTCCAGCGCACCCAGAGCCAAGTGGTGCTGGAGGATACATACGTAGATTACGCATGCTTTCTCCAGCACCACCAAGGAAGTAGCTGAATGCCCTCTCTTACCGGAACCTCCCACGTCGACCTCACGGTCTCTGACCTGGACCGAAGCATCCCCTGGTACACGCGCGTGCTGGGCGCCGCCCAGCTCTTCCGCGGCCGCAACGATGAGGAAGGCTTCGAAGTCGCCTACCTGGCCGAACCGGCCAGCGGCATGGTCATCGGGCTCGTGAAACACGACAGGCCGCCGGTAGCGGCCTTCAACCCACGCACGACCGGCCTGGACCACCTCTCGTTCGCGGTCGCTGACCGGGCAGAGCTGGAGCGGTGGGCGGGGCACCTTGAGACCTGCGGCATCGCGCACAGCGGGCTCAGCGACCAGCCCCCGTTCGGCGCCGGCCTGAACTTCTCAGATCCGGACGGCATCGCTCTGGAGTTCTACTACCTCTCGCCGGGCATCGTTCCAGCCAAGTGAGTCTTGCGAACGCGCCCGCCGAGGGTCGTCTCAGGCGACCCTCGGTGGGGCTGAGCAGCGAATCAGGCGCGCGTCGGGGGACCGTCAGGGTTTCGCCACCGGCGCGGCGGGAGTCCCCCAATACTTGCCACAGAGCCCCCTTCATAGAGTGAAGCCACTCGTAACTGGTGGGGACGTTCGTGGGAATCAGGCGGGGTGTATCGGGCTCCAGGCGCAGGCGCGTACTCGTCCTGCTTGCGGTGTTCGCGCTCGCGCTCATCACGCTCACCAGCTGCGTCGCTGCCACGGACCCGAACGCCCAGGCCCAGACAACCGCCGGGACGATCGACACGCAAAACCCGCAGAACGTTTCGACCGCGATCCAACTGCTGCTCCTCGTGACGGTCCTCTCGATGGCCCCGGCCATCCTGGTCATGGTGACGTCGTTCACGCGGATCATCATCGTGCTCTCGCTGGTCCGGAACGCGATTGGTATCCCGCAGCTCCCGCCGAACCAGGTGATGATCGGCCTCGCACTCTTCCTCACGGCGTTTGTAATGGCGCCCGCAATCAAGCAGATCAACAACGAAGCGGTCCAGCCCTACCTCAACGGCACGCTCACCCAGCAGGAAGCGTTTAACCGGGGCGAAGCGCCGCTGCGCACCTTCATGCTCAAGCAGACGCGCCAGCAGGACCTGGGCTTGTTCCTCAAGCTGAGCGACACAGACAAGCCCGAGACGGTTGACGATGTCCCGACCTATGTGTTGGTGCCGGCATTCACGATTTCCGAGTTGAAGACGGCTTTCCAGATGGGATTCGTGATGTTCGTCCCGTTCCTCATCATCGACCTCATCGTCTCTTCGGCGTTGCTCAGCATGGGCATGATGATGCTGCCGCCAGTCATCGTTTCGCTGCCCTTCAAGATCCTGCTGTTCGTTCTCGTCGACGGCTGGTACCTCATCATCGGCTCCCTTGTGGGCAGTTTCGCGAAGTAGGACGGACGCATGAACGAAGCTGTCGTCATCGGCCTCATGCGCGAAGCGCTCACCACTGCGTTGCTGGTGGGCGCGCCAATCCTCGCGACCACGCTGGTCATCGGCGTCGTTGTGAGCCTGATCCAGGCCGTGACGCAGGTAAACGAAGCGACGCTCACGTTCGTGCCGAAGCTCATCGGCGTGTTCGTGGCGATGCTGATCTTCGGGCCGTGGATGATGGAAACACTGCTGAGCTTCTCAGCGGGCCTGTTCGCCAATGCCGCGAGTTACGGGCGCTGATATGGAAGGATTCACCGTCTCGCCCGAGTACACCTACGCGTTCTTCCTCATCCTCTTGAGGACGAGCTCGATGCTGGTGGCAGCGCCGCTGCTGAGCCACAAGGGTATCCCCGCGTACACCAAGATCGGCTTCGCCATCTTCTTCTCGCTGGTGTTGGTGCCCTTGCAGAAGGACAACCCGCCGCCCGCGCCGGCGACGTTCGCGCCGCTCATTGACGATGCTGCGCGGGAGGTCGTTTTCGGACTGGCGCTGGGCACGGTCATGAACCTCGTGTTCATCGGCGTGCAAATGGCCTCGCGGATCATCGGACTGCAAATGGGCTTCGGCCTCGGGGCGGTGTTCGATCCGATCACCGGGGCGGAGTTCGGCACGTTCGACCAGTTCTACAGCCTGCTCGTCACGCTGGTCTTCTTCTCCATCAACGGGCATTACCTGGTGGTGCAAACGCTTGCCGAAACGACCCGGGCGGTGCCGCTTGGCACCTTCGACCCGTTCGTGGTCACCCCAGACGGGATTACGAGCTTGATGGCAGGGCTGACGGTCACGGCGGTGCGTCTCGCGATGCCGGTTATGGCGGCGCTGGTGCTGACCGACCTCGGGATGGGCCTCGCCTCGCGCACCGTGCCGCAAATGCAGGTGCTGGTGGTGGGCGCCCCCATCAAGATCCTCGTGGGTGTCCTGGTCCTGGGTGCTGCGCTCCCGGCGACAGTGACGTTGCTGCACGGAGTGCTTGGCACGTCGCTCGCAGGGTCCAGCAAAGTCCTGCTCGGGAGCGCGAACTAATGGCCGGCGAGAAGACTGAGGCTCCAACTCCAAAACGGCTCAAAGACGCCCGGCAGAAGGGCAATGTCGCGAAGAGCGAAGAGCTCGTCACCATCGGCGTGCTCTTTCTTGCCATCACGGGACTGAAGATGCTCGGCCCGCAGCTCTGGGGCGACATGGAGAAGCTTCTACATGACGGCCTGGCCCACCCGGCGTCCGGCGAATTGACGAGTGAAAGTGCCTTCCAGATGGGGAAGGACTCGGCGTGGCAACTCATCTCGGCGATGCTGCCACTGCTGGGACTGCTGGCCATCGGGGCGGTCACCCTCAACGTTGCTCAGACGGGTCTGCTCCTGAGCGGGAACGGCCTGAAGCCGAACATGAGCCGCCTCAACCCCGGCGCCGGGTTCAAACGCCTCTTCTCCATGGAAGGCCTGATGCGGCTGGGAAACTCGCTGTTCAAGTTCACGGTCGTTTCGATCGTGGTTTACATGACGCTCAAGGCTCAGATGAACGAGCTTTCTTCTCTGTCCCAGTTCTCTGTGGGCGAAGGGGCCGGGCGGATGGTCTCGCTCGGCTTCGATATCGCGTTCAAGGCCGTTGGCGCGCTGCTCTTGATGGCGGTCGTGGACTACGCCTGGCAGCGCCGCCGCCACATCAAGCAATTGATGATGACGAAAGAAGAGCTCAAGCAGGAGATGAAAGAGAACGATGGCGACCCGCACGTGAAGGCCGCCATTCGCCGCCGCCGCCAGCAGCTGATGAACCGCATGATGGCCGCCGTGAAGACGGCAGACGTGGTGGTCACCAACCCAACCCACTTCGCGGTCGCGTTGAAGTACGACCCGGTGAACATGCAGGCGCCGATGGTGGTGGCGAAAGGCGCCGACCACCTGGCGAAGCGCATCCGCGAAATCGCCATGAAGAACGGAGTGCCGGTGCTCGAAGAGCCGCCCCTGGCGCGCGCGCTGCATGCCGCCGCGCCGGTGGGGCAGTACATCCCGGCCAATCTGTTCCACGCCGTCGCAGAGGTGTTGGCCTGGGTCTACGCGCTGCGCAACAAGTCTGCGGCAGCTCGACGCCGCTTCGTCACAGCCACTCCCGGGGGTAACGCATGACCGTCCAGGCACAGGCTCGCCCAGCGCCGGCCGCCGGCCTCGGCCGGCTCCTCGGCCAGACCGATATCCTGCTCGCGGCCGGCATCATCACCATCGTCGGGATGATGATCATCCCGTTGCCAACGGTCCTGCTGGACATGTTGCTGACGGTCAACATTGCTGCCTCAGTGGTCATCCTCCTCGTCGCCGTCTACACGGAGGAGCCGCTCAAGTTTTCGGTCTTCCCGTCGTTGTTGCTGGTCACGACGCTGTTCCGCCTCGCCCTGAACGTCTCGACGTCCCGGCTCATCCTGCTTCACGGCGATGCGGGCTCGGTCGTGCACTCGTTCGGGAGCTTTGTGGTTGGCGGTAACCTGGTCGTTGGTCTGGTCGTCTTCCTTATCCTCGTGGTCATCCAGTTCGTGGTTATTACGAATGGCGCCGGCCGCGTGGCGGAAGTGGCTGCACGTTTCACGTTGGACGCCATGCCAGGCAAGCAGATGGCGATCGACGCGGACCTGAACGCCGGGATCATCGATGAGGCCCAGGCGCGCGAGCGCCGCCGTTCGATCGGCATGGAAGCCGACTTTTACGGCGCCATGGACGGCGCTTCCAAGTTCGTGAAGGGCGATGCCGTCGCGGGCATCGTCATCATCCTCGTCAACATCGTGGGTGGGCTGAGCATTGGCGTGCTGCAGCAGGGGACGAGCCCCGGCGAGGCGCTGCACATCTACGCGAACCTCACCGTTGGCGATGGGCTCGTCTCCCAGCTCCCGGCACTCCTCATTTCCACCGCGACCGGCATCATCGTGACGCGCGCGGCCAGCGAGACGAACCTCGGTACGCAGATGTTCTCGCAGATGACGGCGCAATCGCGGCCGCTCTACATCGCTGGGGCGATGCTCGGGCTCTTCGGCGTGATGCCGGGCTTGCCGAAGCTGCCGTTCTTCATGATCGCGGCGATCTGCGCGGCTGCGGGCTGGTTCATTTCGCGAAGCAAACAGCAGCAGGCTGCGCTGGCGGCATCGCTCGTCCCCATCGTCGAACCAGAACCGGAGACGCTCGGGCCCCAGCAGGTCATCCAGATGATGAACATCGACCCACTCGAGGTGGAAGTTGGGTACGGCCTTATCCCCATCGTGGACGAGCAGGCGGGCGGCGGGCTGCTGCGCCGGATCACTATGATCCGCCGGCAGGTAGCGCTGGACCTCGGCATCGTGCTGCCGACCGTGCGGGTGCGCGACAACCTCCAACACGCGCCGAACGCCTACGTGGTGAAGTTGCGCGGCGTGGAGATCGCACGCGGCACGCTGCAGCCGGGGCAGTTCCTGGCGATGGACCCCGGGACGGCTGAAGGCGAAGTTCCGGGCATCGAGACCCAGGAGCCGGCCTTCGGCCTGCCGGCGAAGTGGATTACGCCCGCATACAAGGAGCGCGCCGAATTGCTCGGCTACACCGTTGTCGACGCCGAGTCGGTGCTCGCCACGCACCTGACGGAGCTCGTGAAGCGATTTGCGCCGGACCTGCTCAGCCGCCAGGACGCCCAGAACCTGCTCGAGAACCTTCGTGGCGAGTACCCGGCGCTGGTGGAAGAACTGGTGCCATCCACCCTCACCGTGGGCGAAGTGCAGGAGGTCCTCCAGAACCTCCTCAACGAACGGGTCTCGATCCGCGACCTGGTTACGATCTGCGAGACGCTGGCCACGCAGGGCCGCGTGTCGCGCGACATCGACCTGCTGACGGAGTATTCGCGGGCGTCCCTCGCGCGGCAGATCAGCCGGCAATACGCGCCGGACGGCGCTCTCCACGTCATTACGGTAGGGCCGCGTACCGAGGACGAGATTGCGCAGTCCATCCAGCAAGGCGACCGGGGCAACCAGGTCGCGCTGGCGCCATGGGCGATGCAGCGGCTGCTCGGAGTGGTCAGCACGGAGGTCGAGAAGGTGGCATCCACCGGACGCGACCCCGTCATCCTCTGCTCATCCCGGATTCGGCTGGCGCTCCGGCGGATGCTCGAGCGGCGACTGCCGAACGTTGTCGTCCTTTCCTTCGCGGAAGTCACGCCCCAAACCCAGGTCGAAGCGGTCGGAAACATCGAGGTGAACGTTGGAAACGAAGCGATTCATCGGTAATGACATGGCGCGCATCTTCACGCGGGTGCGCCGTGAGCTTGGTGCGGACGCGGTCATCGTGCAGACGCGTTCGCTCCTGCGAGAAGGCGCCGACCCGCTGATCGAAGTCCTCGCCGCGCCCTCCGGCGGCGGAGAGGACGCGCTCACGCTCGCCCTCCAGCGCGTGATGGTGGAGAGCACGCTGGACCGAGTCGAAACCCCGGCTGCCTCGACGCGCATGACCATTGGCGACCTCGAAGACATCGCGGCACGTGAGGACGCGGATGTGCGCGCATTCGAGGAACTTGACCGCGCTCTGGGCGCGGGGCCAGTTCCGGAACCCGCGCCGGGCTGGCTCGAAGGGTTCGTGTCAACCTCACCCGAAGGCTCCATCGACGACCATCCGGCACTGCGGGCGCTCTTCGACGATTTCGACCTGGAGGACACGCTTCCTCCCTTCCAGGCGCCCAGCGTCGTGCCGCCCCCACCGGTGCAGTGGAATCCGAGGCCGCGCATCCTGGCTCGCCCGCAGCCCGCGGAGCCGGCCCCCGGCGCCGAGCCAGAGATCCCGGCCGCGTCCATGCCGCGGCAGTTCTCGCCTGCGGATGGCGGGGTCGCGGCTGCCTTGTGCGCTGCCGGCCTGGGCGCCCTGGCCGCCCGCTTCGTATCGCGGCAGGCAGCCGCGGGCGCGTCGCCGCAGCAGGCGCTCGAGCAGGCCCTCGCGAACGCCCCCGTTGCCTATCCGGCGGAAGGCCGCACAGCCATCATCACCATCCAGGGAGCCGAAGGTTCGGGCCGCACCACCGCTTTGATGAGGATGGCGCTGGACTGCGCGGACTCGGGCCGCGAGGCCGTCCTCGTTGCAGCCGATTCATCGCACGCCGGCGGGCGCGCGCAGGTCCACGCTTATGGCGAAGCCATCGGCCTGGCGGTCCTCGACGCCTTCGCTCCGCAGGACATCGTGCACGCCGTGACGCGCGCTCCCAAGGGCGCGTGCATCTTTGTTGACGCGCCCGCGGGCCGCTGGAGCCCTCCACCCATGCCGGGCGTGGAGCACTTCGTCTACCTCGCGGTGCCCGCTCACTGGCAGCCGGAAGCAACGAGCTCAGCCATTGCCGAGTTCGACCCGGGCGTATGCGCGGGCGCCGTCATCACCGGTGTGGACCTTGCAACCAGATTGACGCCGGTCCTCTCCCTGGTTGTCGAGGCGCAGCTTGGCATTGCGTTCTTATCCTCCGGAAGGGACATCGCAACGGGCATCGGCATCGCCGATCCGTTCACCCTGGCATCAGGGGTCTTCACTACACCTACAC
>CAYTBM010000080.1:0-12134 GCA_964436025.1 uncultured Anaerolineaceae bacterium | reverse complement strand
TCCAGCGAGAGGCCCGGCGCGAGCGGCAACGGGCTAAACCAGAGGTCCCAGGGCACGTTCAGCACGCAATCAAGGCTACAGGAACTGCGAATTACGAATTGCGAGGGCGGGCGGGGGCATCGAGCCGCGTCCGCAAGGAAGCGGCTCTCCGAAACCGGCCCAGCGCCAGGCATGACCTTCGGCTTGGGCTCCCCAAGGAACGAACGAACGTTGGTAGAATCGCGCGCATGCCAGGGCCAATCTCGTCCCTCACCGGAAACAACAACTACTTCGAGGACTTCGTTGTTGGCGCGAAGTACGAGCACGCCCGCGGGAAGACCGTGACCGAGATGGACGGCGTGCTCATCACCAACCTGGTGATGAATACCGCCCAGGGCCACTTCAACGAAGACCAGATGTCCAAAGGGCCGATGGGACAGCGCATCGTCTTCGGCGGCGTTACGGCGTCCATGGTCATCGGCCTTGCGATGCAGGACACGGGCGAACAGGCCCTCGCCGAACTCGGCATGACCGGCATCCGCTTCCGCGTCTCGGTGCACCACGGCGACACCCTCTACGCCTTCAGCGAAGTCCTCGAAACCCGCGACAGCGACCGCCCGGACGCCGGCATCGTCCGCTTCGCCCACCGCGGGCTGAACCAGGATGGCAAGGTCGTGTTCGAGGGCGAACGCACCGTGCTCATCAAGCGCCGTTCCCATTGGGCCGACCGGTGAGGGAGCCGGACGCCTACAAACGCGCCCACGAACGCGCTGCGCCGATGGCCGCCGGCCCCACCGGCCCGCTCGCCGGCATCCGCATCATCGATTTCACGCGCGCCCTCGCAGGCCCGTTCTGCACCATGCTCCTCGCCGACCTCGGCGCAGACGTGATCAAGGTCGAGCCTCCGGAAGGCGACTTCAGCCGCTTCTCAGAACCGTACCCGGAGGACGACACAGAAAGGGCATTCGGCGGCTACTTCGCCAGCATCAACCGCAACAAGCGCGGCATCATGGTCGACCTCAAGGACCCGAACGAACTCGAAAAGGTCCACGCGCTCGTCGATAGCGCCGACTGCGTCGTCGAGAACTTCCGCGTCGGCGTGATGGAGAAGCTCGGCTTCGGCTTCGAGACGCTCCACGCGCGCAACCCCGCGCTTGTCTACGCCGCCATCCGCGGATTCGGCGACCCGCGCACCGGCGCCAGCCCCTACGCGGAATGGCCCTCCTACGATGTCGTGGCGCAGGCGATGGGCGGCATCGTCAGCATGACCGGCACCGAAGACGGCCAGGTGCTCAAGGTCGGTGCGAGTGTCGGGGATCTCTATCCCGGCACGGTCGCCGCGCTTGGGATTGTTAGCGCCTTGCTGCACGCGAAACTCACCGGGCAGGGCCAGTTCCTCGATATCGGCATGGTCGACGCTGTCACGGCCCTCTGCGAAGCCGCGGTCTACCGCTACACCTACGCCGGCACGGTCACGAAGCCCCTCGGCAACAGCCACCCGCAACTCAACCCGTTCGATGTCTACAAAACCGCCGACGGCTTCTGCGCGATCGCGGCGCCCACACAGAACCACTGGGCACTGCTCTGCGCCCATATCGACCGCCCCGACCTCATCCACGATCCCCGGACACTCAGCAATAAGGACCGCGTCATCAACGCGCCGTTCGTAAAGGACGTCATTGCGAATTGGACTGGCGCACGCACCACCGCGGAAATCGTCGAGATCCTCGGTGGCGCCGTGCCCGTCGGGCCTGTGAATGACGCCGAAGCCCTCTTCGCAGACCCCCACCTCCACGCCCGCCACATGCTTGTCGCGGTCGAACACCCCGGCAGCGAACGCCCGGTGGTCCTGCCGAATAGCCCGATCCACATGACTGCCACCCCAACCGGCATCTATCGCCGCCCGCCGAAGCTCGGTGAACACAACGACGAAGTCTTCGCCGAAATCCAGTTCGAGGAGATCCAATGACACGCCCGACTCGCCTGCGCCGCTCCGAGCTCTCCACGCCCGGCTCGAACCCGAAGATGATCGAGCGCGCCGCCGCGAGCGACGCCGACCTCGTGTTCCTCGACCTCGAAGACGCCGTTTCGCCGAACGAGAAGGTGCCCGCGCGCAAGTTCATCATCGAGGGCCTCAACACCCACGACTGGGGCAGAAAGACCCGCGCCGTCCGCATCAACGGCACCCACACGCACTGGTGCTACGAGGATTTGGTCGAAGTCGTGACCGGCGCCGGACAAAACATCGACGTGATCATCGTCCCCAAGCCCAAGTCCCCTCGCGATGTTTGGTTCGTCGACACGCTGCTCACCCAGTTGGAAGGCCAGCTGGGCCTTGAAGTGGGCAAGATCGGGCTCGAACTGCTCATCGAAGAGACCGAAGCCCTGGCCCGCGTGGAAGAGATCGCAGCCTGCTGCCCGCGCATCGAAGCGCTTATCCTGGGGTTCGGCGACTTCTCAGCCAGCCAGGGCATGCGCCTCAGCCTCCACGGCAAAGGCGAAGGCAAGTACCCCGGCGACCCCTGGAGCTACCACCGCAACCGCATGATCGTCGCCGCCCGCGCCAACGGCCTCGACGCCGTCGACGGGCCGTTCGCGGACTTCCGCGACGAGGAAGGCTACCGCCGCGAAGCCACCTGGGCCGCGGCGCTGGGCGCAGTCGGCAAGTGGGCCATCCACCCGTCACAGGTTCCGCTGGCGAACGACGTGTACTCGCCGACAGACGCCGAAATCGCGCGCGCCCAGAAGATGATCGAGCAGGTCCGCGAGGCCGAAGCCGCGGGCACGGGTGCGGCAGCCGCCGGCGGCGTGATGATCGACGCCGCCACCGCACGGCTGTTCGAAGTCACGCTCGAACGCGCGCGGCTGACCGGGAAGATCTAGCTCCCACCCGAGAGCGCCGGCAGGAAGTGCAACTCCGACTGCTCAGTGAGCGAATCGAACAGCCCGAGCTGGCTCACCTGGTCATCAATGACAACCGCGATGCCGGGACGGATGTCGCCGTCCTCGGTGAGCTCGGCGGCTGCGCCCGGGTAGAGCACGTCGAGCGCGTCGATGACCTCGGCCACCGTCGCGCCCGGCAGCTCCAGCCGCTTCACGGGCACCACCGGCCGCAGGAATGAAGACACGAATACGACTGCCATCCGCTACCGCTGGGAAGATGGCTGAATCTCGCCCATTGCTTCGAGCACCCGGCGCGGGCTCATCGGCAGCTCATACATCCGCTTCCCAATCGCATGCGCAACGGCGTTCGCGACCGCGGGCAAAGGCGGCACGAAGGCCGCCTCGCCAACCCCGCGCACCCCGAACGGATGTCCAGGATTCGGCACCTGGACGATGACCGTTTCGATGTCTGGGAGGTCGAGCGAGGTCGGCATCCGGTAGTCAAGGAAGCTGGAGTTCAGCATCCGGCCATCGTCTGAGTAGACGTACTCCTCGTTGAGCGCCCAGCCGATGCCCTGCGCCGCGCCGCCCTGCATCTGCCCTTCCACGTAGCTCGGATGGATAGCGCGGCCCGCATCCTGCACTGCCGTATACCGCTCGACCGTGACCTTACCCGTCTCCGGGTCGACTGCGACATCGACGATGTGGACGGCGAAACCGCCGGCGACGCCCCGGGGCACCACGCTCGCATGTCCGACGATCGACCCGCCAGTCCCCGTTTGCCGCGCCGCAATCTGGGCAATGGTGAGCGTCTTTGACTCATCGTCGAGGTTCGCGAGCACACCGGCGTCGTAGCCGACGCGCTCCAACGGCACGTTCCAGATCCTGGCTGCGCGCTCGACGAGCTGCCGCTTCAGGTCGTTCGCGGCTTCGAAGGCCGCCCAACCCTGCTTGAACGTGACGCTGCTGCCGCCGGTGTTGGACGTGTATCCAATGGAGTCGGTGTCGGTCACGGACGGTTTCACGTTCTCCGCGGGGATACCCAGCGCCTCAGCGAATTGCATCGCGGAGGTGGTCCGCGTGCCGCCGATGTCGACCGAGCCCTCGATGTAGCTAATCCGGCCGTCCGGAAGCAGACCGGCGATGGCGGACGCGGGCCCCGTTGCGTTGCCCCAGAATCCCGCGGCAACGCCGCGCGCACGGTTCGCGCCACTCAGTTCGGAACGCCAGTGTTCTGTCGTGCGGGCCGCGTCGAGGGTCTCGCGGAACCCCATGTTCGCGTTGGCCACGCCGTTCACGCGCCGCGCGCCGTCGGCGGCGGTGTTCTGCAGGCGAAACTCGAACGGGTCCATACCGAGCTGTTCGCAGAACTCGTCGATCATCTGCTCGACCGCATAGGCGCCCGAAGGAGCGCCCGGGGCGCGGTAGGACAGCGTCTTCGGCTTGTTCACGATGACGTCGATGCCCTCCACCCGCGCGTTCGGGATGTCGTAGGGCGTGAACATGCAGTTCGCCGCGCCCGCCACCGGCGAACCCGGGATGGCGCCGGCCTCGAAGATCAACCGGGCGTCGGCCGCGGTAATGCGCCCTTCATTCGTTACGCCCATCTTGAGGTGGACGTACGCCGGCGAAGCCGGGCCCATCGCGTCGAACACGTCGGTCCGGCTGAGCGTGATCTTGACCGGCCGGCCGCATAACTGCGCGAGCCGCGCCACTACCGGTTCAATCGAAATCTGCAGCTTGGCGCCGAAACCCCCACCAATCTCCGACGGCACGACCTTGACCTGCCCCGGGTTCAGCTTCAGTACCGTCGCGAGGGAATCGCGCACGCCGAACGGAGCCTGAGTCGTTGTCCAGACGGTCAATTGCTTGTCCGCGCTCCAGTGGGCGGTGCAACTCTGGGGCTCGATGTAGCCCTGGTGCGCGGCCGTCGTGTGGTAATCCCGTTCGAGGATGATGTCCGCGTCTTCGAAGCCCTGCGCGAGGTCGCCAATTTCCATCGTGAAGGTCGTGGCGATGTTGGAATTCGACGCGGCCTCGTCCGCGGCGCGAAGGCCGCCGCCCCGAAACGTAGAGCCGGCGTTCGTGCGCAAGTCTTCGATCAGGATCGGCGCGCCCGGCTTCATCGCTTCCAGGGCGTCGAGCACAGGAGTCAGCACCTCGTACCGCACGTCGATAAGCGCCAGCGCCTCGTCAGCAATGCGCGCGTTGTCGGCAGCGACGGCTGCCACGGGATGCCCCCGGTAGAGGGCTTTTTCACGCGCCATCGAATTGCGGCTCATCAGGCCGAGATTGACCAGGCTGCCCTCGGTCTGCTCTCGGAGGATGGCAGACACGTCCGGCATATCCGCGCCGGTAATCACCGCATGCACTCCCGGCAGCGCTTCCGCGCGGCTGGTGTCGATTGACAGGATGCGAGCATGCGCGTGCGGCGAGCGCAGCACTTTCCCGGCCAGAGCGCCGGGGATCTGCAGATCATTCGCGTACTGGGCGCGCCCCGTGACCTTGTCCACGCCGTCGTGACGGACCGGACGCGTCCCAATGACCATGAACTCCGGCTTTTCAACGGTTGTCATCGCGAACTCCTGAGCGAACTGCGGGACCGCCCGGGCTGCGATGCAGTGGGCGCTCTCGCCTTTGTTTGCCAACGAGTCTACCGTCCCCGTGTTTCCCCCGTGGCTGCGCCGGAATTCGCGATCTATCCGGCCGGGACGGCGGTGTGCAGCGGCGCGGCCATCGCGTGCAGCTTCGGGAGCACTTCAGCTGCGAACAACCGCATCGAACGCTCCGCAGTCTCCACCGGCATCGCGCCGTAGCGGAAGTTCAGCACGAACTCTTCCGCGCTCGTCATCTCCTGTGCATGTTGAAGCTTCGCGAGCACCTGGTCTGGTGTGCCCCACGCCTGCGGCCGCGCGTGATTCGCGCCCACCTCTTCCAGTGGCTTCGCGTTCGCGTAGTCGCTGAACTTTGCGTACTGCTGGTACCCCTTCGTCTGGCGGAAACGGTCCGCTTCCTTCCAGCCGTAGTGCCGGAAGACGCTGTCCTGCGCCTCAATCGAATGCTGACGGATGACCTCCCACGCTTCTCCTTCCGTGTCGAAGCAGGAGACGTTCACCACCACCGTCGGCTGCGTCGGGCCCCAGCCTCTCGTGGCGCGCGTCTCGTTGAACTGGCGCACATCCTCGCGGTACTCCTCCCAGCTCTTCTGGTTCGTCATGAGCATCCCGAGACCGGAGTTGGCGGTGATTGGCAACGTCTGCGGGCTGGTCCAGGCCACGCGCATCTTGTCGAGCAGCGCCTGCGGGTTCCGCGGCCGCGGCCGGATCGTCGTTTCCGGGATGTGGTAGAAGTCGCCGTCGTGCGAGAACCACTCGTTTGTGAGCGCCTTGCGCAGGACCTCCAGCGACTCTGCGAACCGGTCGCGTGATTCCTCCATCGCGACCCGATACGCGTCGAACTCCCGCTTGGCGGCGCCGCGCCCGAGACCGAGCGTGAGCTTCCGCCCCTGGAGCAGGTTATCCAGGACGCTGATCTGTTCGGCGATGACCACCGGGTCGTACCAGGGCAGCACGACGACCATCGTCCCGAAATCGATCCGGCTGGTGCGCCCCGCCATGAAGGTCAGGTGCTGAACGGCGCCGCCGGTCATGATGTACGGGCTGAAGTGATGGTCGATGGCCCAGTACGAGTCGTACCCCAGCGGCTCGATCAGCCCGGCCAGGTGGAGCTCTTCTTCGTAGACTCGCTGGTCGCCCGCTTGCGGGTCGCCCGAGCCGTGCGCGTCGAACCGATCCCAGTCGGCGTAGTTCTGAAAGTTGAAGTGGACGCCAGCGCGCATGGTTGCAGCCTCCCATTCTGAGTGGCGCGGATGGTACACCGCCGGCGAATCTCTGGTGCGGGGACGCCCGCCCTGCTGTTGCCCGGCGCCAACGGTGGCCCGCGTGGCTGTCGCTCAGTAGACTCGCAACGAACACAGTCAGGGCGTCCGGCGCCGAAGACCATCCCGGAGGGCGGCAACCCGTATGACCATCGATTGGACCGGCCGCCGGGTGCTGGTGACCGGCGGCGCCTCGTTCATTGGCTCGCATCTCGCCGACGCCCTCATCGCTCGCGGCGCTCACGTCCGCATCGCCGATGACCTGAGCAGCGGCGCCGTCGACAACCTGCGGGTCCATCTCGATGCCGGCCGCATCGACTTCCGCGAGGGCGATCTGCGCGATGCCGCGTTCGCCGCCGATTGCCTCCGCGGCGTGCAGACCGTGTTCCACCTCGCGGCCGACCACGGCGGCCGCGGCTATGTCGACCTCAACCAGTCGGCTTGCGCCACCAACCTTGTACTGGACGGCGTCGTGTTCGCCACGAGCGTGGCGGCCGGCGTCGAGAACGTTGTCTACGCCTCGTCCGGCTGCGTATATCCGAACTTTCGCCAGATGGACCCGACCGAAGAACTCTTCCTCACCGAGGACACGGCGGGCCCGCCCTACGACGCCGACAACCTCTACGGCTGGGCGAAACTCATGGGCGAGATGACCCTCCAGGCGCTCTGCCGTGAGGGGAAGCTACAATCCGCCTCTTGCCGCTACTTCACCGTCTACGGCGAGCGCGGCCGCGAGAACCACGCCGTCATCGCCATGATCGCGAGAGCGTTCATCCGCCAGGACCCGTTCTTCGTCTGGGGCACTGGCGAACAAATCCGCAACTGGACCTACGTAGCCGACATCGTGGAAGGCACCATCCGCGCTGCCGAAACCATCCGCGACGGCTCGCCGGTGAACATCGGAACGATGGAGCGCATCAGGGTCATCGATGCAGTGCGCCAGGTGCTGGAAATCGCCGGCTACAGCCCGCGCATCGAGCTCCAGCCCACCATGCCCACCGGTCCGCTCAACCGCGTCGCCAGCAACGAGCTCGCTGCCCGCCTCCTCGGCTGGCGGCCGGAAGTGCCGTTCAGCGAAGGCCTGCGCCGAACTTTGGACTGGTATTTCGCCACGAAAGACCGCGAAGAAGTGGCCCGCTCGCTCGACTCCTGGCTGACCACGCGGTGAACAGCCCCCGTCGTTCCGTTCCGGAGTGGCACCCGGAAGGGACCGTCTCGCCGCAGCTTGTTTCTCGCATCGAATGGGCCGCGAAGGACGTGCTCGACGTGCTCCGGCGCCGGACGGGCAAAGTGCGGTCGGCGCCTGGGGAGTTCGACCTCGCAGCGTTGTACCGCGGCATCACCAACGATCGAACCTCCCGGACCATGGTCAAACGCATGCTTCGCCGCGCCATCGACGTAGAGCAGGGGATCGACGTCACGGTCGCTGCGCTCGTCCTCGCAACAGCCTCCGGGGACCGCCCGCGCGCCGAAGGACTGCTCGCCTTCCTCCCGCTCTGCTACACGCTCGAACAACTGAATGACGCCGTGCCGCGGCTGCATCGCCAGCTGGAAGCTCTCGATCCGGCACCCCGCGCCGCCGTCCGCGACCTCGCCCTCGATGCCGGGTGGGACGCGTTCGCGGCGACCCTGCGAAGCCGCATCGACTCAATGGCGCCCGAGCGCGCTCTCTCCCCGCCACGCCAGCTACCTGCGTTGCCACCGCGCCGCGTGGTAGTCCGCCTCAGTGGCGGCCTCGGCAACCAGATGTTCCAGTACGCCGCCGCGCTCGCGTATGCCCGGCGGGCGCGCCTACCGCTCCGGCTGGACCTGGCGAATTACTGTGGGCGCAACCAGGATCGCGAGTTCCTCCTCGGCCGCCTGCGCGTCCCGGTCCGGCGCGCGAATTCGTTCGAGGTGGCGCTGGCCCGGCTCCGGCCGCACCGCCAGCGCGGCGCAGCGCTCGATCCGTTCATGTTCGAAGACCACGGCAGCGCCTGGTTCACAGGGTTCTGGGAAGACAGCGCGTACTTCCAGGACATCCTGCCCACCCTCTCCCGTCGCTTCCAGCCCCGTGACGCGGCCGTGAGCGAGCGAGCGGATTCCCTTATCGAACGCGCTCGCCAGAATCCCGGCCCGGTCATCGGTGTGCACCTCCGCCGCGGCGACCGCGCGCCCGGGGGCGGTGCGTTCGCTCCCTTCTCTACCCTGCCGCCCACCTACTTCCGCGAAGCCGCGGCTCGTTTTCCGCCGGAGGCAAACTTCCTCATCTTTTCCGACACACCCGACGACATCGAATGGTCCCGGGCCAACCTGGGGCTGGCCGGCGCCGCGGCGCTCACCTTCGGCGAAGGCCGCGACCCCATCCTCGACATCTTCGCGCTCGTCGCCTGTGATCACGTCATCCTCTCCGCCGGCACGTTCAGCTGGTGGGCCGGGTACCTTGGCCAGCGGCCCGGCCGGCGGGTTATCGTCCCGAACCCCCTCCAGGGCATGTCCGCCGAGTGGGCGGCGATCCCATCGCGCGAGATTTCGCCGGCCTGGGAGCAAGTCACCCTCCGGCCGGGCAGCGCCTGACGGAAACCCGGCGGACGCCTCTTGACATGTGACTAATCACTCACATATAGTCCGCGCAGCAGTGGAACAGGTCTTCAAGGCCCTCGCCGATATCAATCGGAGGCAGCTGCTGGACCAGCTCTTCGAGCGCGATGGCCAATCGCTCGCGGAGTTGCAAACGTGCCTGCCGCACATGACGCGCTTTGGCGTTATGAAACATCTCGACGTCCTGGAGGATGCCGGGCTGATCAGCACGGCGAAAATCGGCCGCGAAAAGTTCCACTACCTCAATCCCGTCCCGATCCAGCAGATCGCGGACCGCTGGATTTCGAAGTTCGCGCAGCCCTTCGTGAGCGCGCTCACCGGGCTCAAGTACACCCTGGAGTTCGAAGCCATGGACAAGCCAAAACATGTCTACGACGTTTACATCCGCGCGACACCCGAGCGCTGCTGGGAAGCGATAACCAGCGGTGAAATGACGAAGCGCTGGTTCCACGGCACCACCCTCAGTGGCGAGCTCAAGCCCGGTGCGAAGATCAGCCTGCTCACCGGGGACGGTTCGACCGCGGTGGAAGGCGAAGTCATCGAGTGCACCCCGCCGTCGCGCTTTGTCCACACCTGGGTCGCGCACTGGGGGCCGGAATTCGCCGAAGACAAACCCAGCCGCGTGAGCTGGGACATCACGCCGATGGGCACGACCACCCTCGTGCGCCTGACGCACGACGGCTTCGAAGGCGAGACCGCCACGTACCGCTCCATCTCCCAGGGCTGGGCGCCGATCCTCAGCAGCATGAAATCACTGCTCGAGACGGGCGAGCCGCTGGTACTCGCGAGCTGACCGCCGTGCCAGCCCACTACCCCGACGACGACCGCCCCTCACCTCCGGCCATTGAGACCCCTTGCGGACGCGCATGGCGCAAGGCACTCCTCGCATTGAAGATGGAGGCCGAATCCCCTTCCCCCACCGCCGAAGCTGCGTAGCATTTCTCAATTCCACCGTCCTGGAGTGCGCCGTGCCCGAAGTCACCGAGGAATTCATCCGCTCTTCCGTCGCAGCGGCGAAGCCGTACTCCCTTGTGGTGCTGAGGCGCGGCCCGAACTTCGATTCAACCGCCCACCTGCAGATGGAGCACTTGAAGCACATCTTCACCCTCCGCCTTGCCGGCCAACAGGTGCTGACCTGCCCCGTAATGGACCCCGGCAGCGAGATTGTCGGCATCGCGCTCATGCCGATGGGCAAGGACGAAGCGACCGCGCTCACCGCCGCTGACCCCGGCGTCAAAGCGGGCCGCGTGACCTTCGAAGTATTGGGCTGCATGGCGATGCCCGGCGACGGCGTCCGCTGACACGGCATATCCAGGAGGGTGCGTGAGCCAACCAGCCATCTTCTATTCCCTTTTCCACACGCCCGGGCCGCGCTGGGTCGAAGGCGTCGGGTTTCGCGAGCAACCGGGCGTCGCTGAGCACGTCAAATACATGGCCCAGCAGCTTCAGGCGGGACGACTCCTCTTGGGTGGGCCGTTTCTCGATGACTCCGGCGGCATGATGGTGCTGCGCGCGGAGACGCAGGAGGAAGCCGTCGCCATCGCGGAGGAGGACCCCACCGTGGCCAACGGTCTCCTTCGCGTCGAGGTGAAACCGTGGATGATGGCGATGAATTCATTCTCGCCCGAATAAATTGCGTGCGGGGGTTTTCCCGCGCTAACCGAACTGCACTCGCGGGCCGATACCCATGGGAGAGACTTCGCCCATGGGGAGGCCCTTGACCGGCCAGACCGACTTCATCGCGCTCCTGACGGACCCGGACCTGCTACAGCTGATGCTGTTCGCGTGCCCGGACGGCGTCATTGTGACCGACGAAATGGGCGACATCGCGCTCTACGCCGGAGCGAGCGAGGCGATGTTCGGGTACCAGCCGGTCGAGGTCATGGGGCGCAACTATCGCGCGCTGATAGCGGACGACCGCTCGTTCGAACGCCTCCGCGATGAACTCACCTTCAACGCCATCGTCTCCAATTACGAAGTGCCGGCGCTGCGCAAGGGTGGTGCACCGTTTTCCGCGGCCGTCTCCGCCGCTGTGATGAAAGACCGCTACGGCGCGGTCCTGGGCACCGTCTTCTATATCCGCGACCACTCGGAGGTGCGCGAAATTGAAGACGCCCTGCGCAGCAAGAACGCCCAGCTCAACCACCTCGTCTCCAAGCTCGACCACCTCGCCCACCACGACCAGCTGACCGGCCTGCTCCGCCGTGGCAGCGCCGTGGAAGCCGCCGAGGACGCCCTGCTCGCCTCCGGCCTCGAACGGCCGGACTTCGGCGTCGCTCTGTTTGACCTGGACCACTTCAAGATGGTGAACGACTCCTACGGCCATCTCGTGGGCGACAAGGTGCTCGCCACCATCGCCGGCGCGCTCCGACGAGCCGCCCGCCAGAACGACATCATCGGCAGGTTCGGGGGCGAAGAGTTCGTCGCCTTCCTCCCCGGCGCGGACCTCGCGGCCGTTGCCGGATTCGCGGAACGTGTCCGTATGGCCATCGAAAGGGCCCGCGTCCCAATTAGCGACGAGCTATCACTTTCAATCACAGTCTCGGGGGGAGTGGCCGCCATACCCTCGTGCGCCGATAGCTTGAACGAAGCCCTTCGCATCGCTGACGACCGTCTCTATGCGGCCAAGCGCACAGGGCGCAATCGCGTCATCAAGGATGACACCGGGAGTGAGGACCAGAGGAGTGCCGCGTGACCACTGAACCAGCCCCGCTCGAACTTGAAGCGCGGAATCGTCTCCGCCTGATCGTGAACCGCACAACGGACCTCACGCCGCTCAAGAGTGTCGCCACCAAGGCCATCCAGCTCGCCGAAG
>CAYTBM010000079.1:0-12158 GCA_964436025.1 uncultured Anaerolineaceae bacterium | reverse complement strand
CGTCGAGTCGCCGCGAGCGACGGTCCTGAGCCGGACGAGCCAGCGGATGCGGGAATCCCGGGCTCTGATGGCGGAAGTTGCGGAACTCTGTCGGAGCTCGCGCGAGCGCATCCTGCTGACGCAACACCTTCTGGCAACACGGCGCTCGACGGGCGGCGAAACTCGGGCTGACAGCTAGTTCGGTTGGGCCTGGAGATCGACGGGTTCGGCCTCCTCGCCGTGGGCGGACGGCAGCGAGAAGCTGAAACGCGAGCCGCCTTCGGCCCCGGGTTCGGCCCAGATCTGCCCGCCGTACGTTTCCACGAGGCGCTTGCAGACGGTAAGGCCCAGGCCGAGCCCTCGGACGGCGCGGGCGGTGCCGGTCCGGAAGAAGGGCTCGAAGACGCGGGCGTACTCATGAGCCGCCAAACCTGGCCCGGAGTCAGCGACGGAGACGATGAGGTCTGGGCCGCGGGCTGTGGCTTCAACGATGACCGGATCGCCGGGAGGGCTGTACTTGTCGGCGTTGCCGACGAGGTTTTCGACGACCTGGCGGACGCTTTCGGAGTTGGCGAGGACGGGCGGGAGGTCGCCGTGGGACTGGAACAGCACGGTCCGTCCGAGGGATTCGCTGAGCCGGTCTGCGACGGAGGGGAGGAGACGCTGGAGGAGCACAGGCTCGCCGTCCGGGAGGTGGCCGTCGCGGGCGATGGCGAGCATGTTGGCCATCGTCGCCTGGAGGCGGTGGGCTTCGCGCTCGGAGTCATGCACGAGCTCGAGGACATCGGCCGCTTCTTCGGTGCGTGCGAGGACGTGCAGGCAGCCGCTGATGAGGGTGAGCGAGGTCCGGACCTCATGCGAGATGAGGCCGAACATCTCCTCGCGCGAGTGCACGGTGGCGCTGAGCTGACGGACCGCTTCTTCGGCGACTTCGGCCCTCTCGCGGTCGGCGTTGTCCCGGATGATCCAGCGCAGCTCCAGTTCAGCGCTGGTGTCGATGCCGCGTGCGACGTTGACATCGGTGGGGCCGGATTCGCCGACGCGGTTGCGGATCCTGGAGACGAACTGCCGGGAAACGCCGTCCTGCGCGACGAGGCCGAGGATGCGCCTGACAAGCGCACGCTCACCGGGCTCGAAGAACACGAGCAGCGGTTTGGGGATGAGGAAGCGGGCGGGGACATCGAGCATGGCCGCGGCGCGGCGGTTGGCGAAGCGAATGATGCCGAAGCGGTCAGTGACGAGGTAGGCGATGGGCGCGCCCTCGAACAGCTCGCGGTAGCGGGCGTGCTCGGCTTCCAACCGGGCGGAGGCGGCGTTGAGCTCTTCCTGCTGGGCGAGGATTTCGGCCTCGGCAGCCTGGAGAGCCTCAGCCGCGAGCGCCTGGGATTCCGCGTAAAGCTCTTCGAGGACTGCCTCGTCGGCCACCAGAAACGATCCCTCGCGTTCCCCTGAGTGCGGCCAGCGTACGCCTTCGCGGAGGGTATTGAGCGGCCCCGCGGTAATTGCGATGGATTCTTAATGCGGTTCGGGTTCGCCGTCGCGGGTTTCGATCAGGAGGATCACGCCGCGGACGGAGCGGTCATCGTTGAGGCGAGGGACGATCGCCACGTCCGACATGACGCGGTGGCCACAGCGGTTCACCGCGGAGAGCGAGAGCCGGCGCTCGTTGGAAGGGTCGTTGATGCACTCGCGGACGGCGGGTAGGAGGGCATCGACGGGAAGGCCGACATCGAGGCTGGCGAACGAACGTCCGCGGACCTCATCGAAGCGGAGGCCCCACTGGTCTTCGGCCTGGGGGTTCCAGACCTCGACATCCAGGTTGCGGCTGAGGACGACCATCCCGAAGCGAAGGCTGCGGAGGATGGACTGGAGGAACTCGGTGAGGTTGTCGAGCTCGCCGCCGCGGGCGCGCATGCCTTCGTTGACCGCCTCCAGCTCCTCGTTGGTTGACTGGAGTTCCTCGTTCATGGTCTCCAGTTCTTCATTGGTGGACTGGAGCTCTTCGTTGGTGGTTTCGAGTTCTTCGACCGTGGACTGGAGTTCTTCGTTTGTGGTTTCGAGTTCTTCGTTCGAGGACTGGAGTTCTTCGTAGGCGGTTTCCAGTTCGCCGCGGGAGCGTTCGACTTCGCCCTGGAGCCGCTTCTGGACCGTGGTGTCGATGAAGGCGACGCGGACGCCCATGAGCGTATCGCCGGAAACGAGGGGGACCACCTGGACTTCGAACCAGCGTTCTTCGGAGCCGACGGCGAGCTTGATGTCGCTGGTGATGATGGTCCGCCGGTCAGCGCGGACACGCTCGATGATCGAACGCAGCTCGACGGGGCGATAGGAGAGCTCGAGCTCGTGGATTGCGCGGCCGACATCGCGCTGGGTGAGATGAAAGAGCTGGCGGGCGGCGGCATTGATCATCACGACGACGCCGCTCGGGTCGATGATGACCTGGGCGGAGGGGTCGGCGTCGAGGACGATGGCGCGCAGGCGATCGGGTTCCACGGGGCCGGCGGTCCTTGGCGGATCGTCACTGGCGAAGGCGGGGCCGCCGTAACCGTCGCGGCCTTCGCCTGGGACGACCTTCTTGAAAATGCGGAGGCGGGCGTCGAGTGGTGCGAAGCCGCTGTGGGAGACGAGCAGGGATTCGGCCTTGCCGAGGAAGAGCACGCCGCCTTCGTTGAGCGCGAAGAGGAAGCGAGGGATGACCTTTTCCTGGGACTCGCTGTTGAAGTACATGAGCGCGTTGCGGCAGAGCAACAGGTCCAGCTTGCCGATAGGCGCGTCACGAAGGAGGTCATGGCGGCCGAAAATGACGGAGCGCCGCAGATCTTGTTTCACCACCCAGCGGTTGTCCGTGCCTTCGATGTACTTCTCGCGGGCGGTTGTGGGGATGGCCGAGACAGCCCTTGCACTGTAAATGCCAGCGCGGGCGATGCTGAGGGCGGACTCATCAACGTCGGTAGCGTAGATCTTGAGGCGGTCGGCGACGGACTCGCCGTCAAGGAAATCGGCGAACAGCATGGCGACGCTGTAGGCCTCTTCGCCGGAGCTGCAGGCGGAACTCCAAACGCGGATCGGGTCAGTCCGCCCGCGCGACTTGCGGGCGACAATCTCGGGGACGACGTTGGCGCGGAGGAAGTCCCATGCGGCGGTATCGCGGAAGAAGCTGGTGACGTTGATGAGAAGAGCGTCGAAGAGCCGGGAGAACTCCTCGGCGTTGGCCTGCAGGTAATCGAGGTACTGGCCGAAGCTGAGGACGCCGACGCTCTGCATGCGGAGGCGCGTGCGGCGGATCAGGCTGCTGCGCTTGTAGGCGGTGAAGTCGAAGCCACGGGAGGCGGCGAGATAGCGGAGGAGTGCCTCGAATTCGGGGTCTGGCGCGCTGGGCTGAGTCATCCTGGCGTCCCTTCGAGAAGTTCGACGATGGCGGCGGGGATCTCGGCCAGGGGCAGGACGGCGTCGGCGGCGCCCTCGCGGATGACCGCGCCGGGCATGCCGTAGAACTTCGCGGTCGCCTCGTCCTGGCAGATCACAGCGCCGCCGGCGGCACGAATATCCACTGCGCCGGAGGCACCATCAACGCCCATGCCGGAAAGCACCACGGCCACAACGCGGCCAGCGTAGGCCTTCGCGGCGGAGGAGAACAGCACATCGGCCGAGGGGCGGACGAAGTGCACCTCGGGTTCCTGGCTGAGGGACGCGTGGCCGGCGCGGTCGAGCTGGACGTGGTGGTCCGGCGGGGCAACGTAGGCCACGCCGGGCGCCAGGCTGGTCCCGGCTTCGATGACGACGATTGGCAAGCGGGAGCGGCGCTCGAGGATCTGAGCAAGGTGCGATACGTGGCGGGGGTCAAGGTGCTGGACGATCACGACGGGCACCGGGAGGCTGGCCGGCAGCTGAGAAAGGAGGTGGGCGATGGGCTCCAGGCCACCCGCTGACGCGGCGATGACAACGACGCCCGGGAGATGTCGAGCCGGCGCGGTTGAGGCGGATGCGCGGGCCGGGGTACTCATGACGGAAGCCTACGCACTCCGGGCCGATGTTGCAGATTCGTGCCGATACTCCAGCGAGGCGCGAAAAGCGCTATACGGCCGTGGTCAAATTGAGCGGTGGAAGTCTGTGGCCCTGGTGGCCCGCAGCTCGTTGCAATCGGCGCCTCCGCGGGAGGGATCGACGCGTTGATGCGCCTGTTCGGGAAGCTGGACGGCATGGAGGGCGCCTCGTTCCTGGTGGCAGTGCATTACCCTTCGGACGCCCGGAGCACGCTTCCGCAGCTGCTGGCGAGGCGGTCGAGCATGACCGCATCCCACCCGAACGGAGGCGAACCGCTGAGGGAGGGCCACATCTATGTCGCGCCGCCCGGTTCGCACCTCTTCGTGCGCGGGGAGCAGGTGTGTGTGGATTCGGGGCCGAAAGAGAACCATCAGCGGCCATCGATCGACCGGCTGTTCCGGTCAGCCGCGGCCCATGACGGGCGGACAACCGGCGTGGTGCTCTCGGGGAGTTTGCGAGACGGAGCGATGGGCCTTCGCGCGATCGTCGGGGCGGGGGGACGGGGACTCATCCAGGAGCCGGAAGAGGCGGCGTTTTCGGCGATGCCGCGTGCCGCGGCCGACGCCGTGCCAGGAGCAGAGATCATGAACATCGAGGGGATAGCGGCGCGCCTGCGAGAGCCGGCAAGGGGAGAGCCGAGTGGCGGGAGCGCGGAGGGCCGAGACGACGCGCAGGAACCGTCGCCGGGGGCAGCGCTCACTCCGTTCACCTGTCCCGACTGTCACGGCACGCTCTTCGAGACGGGTGACGGCGCCTACGCCTGCCGCGTTGGCCACCGTTTTTCGCCGGCGTTCCTGCTGGAAGCCATGGACGGCTCGGTGGAAGTGGCGCTGTGGGCCGCGGTGCGCGTGCTGCAGGAGCGGCACGACCTGGCGAGCCGCATCGCGGAGAAGCTGCGGGAGCGGGGCGCGGAGCGTTCTTCGGAGTACTTCGAGGACCGGGCGCGGGAGGCCAGGGCAAACGCGCAGGTCATCACGCGGCTTGTCGCGGAGAGCAGGCGCGAGGTTAAGGCTGGCAACGAGCCGCGCTGAGCGGGAGGCGGCGGAGGACCGGGCTGCAGCGCTTCACGCGAGATGCCCGGGAATGACGTTATTGGACTGCAACACGGTTCGCCCTCAACAGCGAACGAATGCGAGGCGAACCGTCGCACGATGTCGAAAACAGTGGAGGGTTTGGTTGTGAACGAGGAAGCGACACGAATGGCGGGCACCGGCGCGGCGGCGGGCATCGCGAGCGGCGTAGGCGGGGCAGCCGCGGGTGGCACCGCGGGTGCGGCGGCCGGGGGGCTCGTTGGCTGGGGCGTGGGGATGACGGGCGGCGCGATCGCCGGGCTGGTGGCCGGGATGTTCCTGGGCGCCATGTTCTCAAAGCACGACCACTGAGGCCGAACGACACAGCGGACGAAATCCGTGAACGCCCGGGAAGCCGGGCGTTCGCCGTTTCAAGCAGGGCCGATCCGAAAGGGAGGCTGCGCCGAAGAGCGGCGGCACAGCACGGTCATTAGCCCGAGTGCACGCCGCAGATGAGCGCGGCCCAGTCGCCGTCGCGGCAGGTGAGCGTTACGAGCGAGTTGTGCACGGAGCCGACGGCAGTGAAGACCAGCCAGCGAGGCTGCGCCTCGGGACGGCGGAGTTCGAAACAGTCGTCGTTGACGCGGCCGACAGCGCCGACGAACCGGGCGTTCACATCATTCACCGCGAAACCGGCGCGAAGGGCACGGCGGGCGCCCAGCAGGCGGAGGGCGGCCTGTTTCAAGCCATCGCGGCCATCGACTCCGAGGCGTTCGGCGAGCCGGGCGAGCGCCTTGCGGATGTCGGCATCGGGCAGTTCGAGGCGGAGCGCGATGGTGCGGTCGTTGGCATCGAGCAAAAGCATCAGGAGAAGTTCGCGATCGAGGTAGCTGAGGTCAACCATGCGGGACGGAGCGCGGGCGGAGCGCCAGGCCGGCGTGTGTTCGGCACAGCCGTGCTGCTGGACGTTGGCCTCCGCGAAGGAGACTTCCACGCCGCGCGGTCCCACCGAAAAGTAGCTCGTTGTCACGGAGAATTGCCCGCGAGGACCGTTGAGCTCAACGCAGCAGTCGTGGATGCGGGCGACTTTTCCGAGCAGCCGGCCATCGTTGGAGAGGACATCGCTGCCGAGGACGGGGCGGCGCCGGCTGTCGCAGAGGAGGTGGGGGCGGCTGAGGCAGTCGAGGCGGATGGCGCCGGCGTCGCGGACGAGCCTTTCTGCGGCGGCTATGAGTGCGCGAGACCTGGCCATTTCGCGATCGTGGATCGCTGCTAAGTGATCGCTAAGGAGATTCACGGGGCGATTCTGAGCATCCGCCCGGAATTTGGCTAGGGGGACATCGAGAGGTTCGATGGGGAATCCGGCGCAGCCGCGGCGGGCGGCGGCGCGCGATGGCGAGGGGGCAGAAATGCCGAGAGGCCGTCCCCTGCCTTGCGGTGGGTGACGGCCTCTTTGGCGTGTGGAGGTGTCTGCCGGGAACCCTGCCTGCGAACTCTTGTCACCGGGCGGCGAGACGGCCCTTGCGGGCTTAAGCTCTCCTCCCGGGAGAGGCCCCGGCTTCGGGCTTGCGCCCTTCACGCGGGACAAATGAGCAGGCTCGCACCACTGCGCGCTGCCGGGCCTTTCGGCGCCGGGGGCTTCCTGGCCGGGCTGCCTTGCGGCGCCTCACAACCAGTACCACCCTGCCTTCGAACCGGTTGCCCGGGCGAAGGCCCCGCTGGTGGCGGCGGCGCATCCGGGGCCGTGACCCCGAACCGCTTCGCCTTCGGCGCTTCCGGGCCGGTAGGCCCTTCCCCGCCTGCGGTGTGGCTCTCGACCACCCCGCCTCCAACGCCGCGAAATGTATCGGCGGCGGGCCGGACTTCCAAGCGAGTTATGACGCATCGCCGCGAGGTTCACGAAGCCTTGAAGAAACCGGCCTGAGTTACGTCGTTGGGTGGATTTGGAGGTGACAGAACAGTGGGAATGGAGCGAGATCGGCTTATGTGGTGAGACCGGTAAAGACGCCTCAGTCCGGACCCTCGCGCAGGTCAAAGGCCGCCTTGATTGCCCGGCTCAGGAAGGCGATGACGAGGAGCCCCGCAGCGAGCGACGCCTGGCCGGATAGTGCGAGGCCCGCGGCTGCGGCGAGGAATACCGCGCCCTCCACCGCCAGCCGGGCGGCCCAATGGAGGGACAACCGGGCCTTCGGGGAAACGGCGAGCCCCCAGGCGATCGCTGCGACAGACGGCGCGACCACTGCCGCCGGGAGGCGAATAAGCCACGACTCTGAGACCTGGAATCCCCAGGCTGCGAGCGCGGCGAGGGCGGCAAGTTCAAGCAGGAAGCGGAGAGCGAGGTTGGCGTTCTTCAGAAGGTCCATGATCCTGGCGGGGAGCACGCCTCTCCCGGATGGGCGGGGGGCGGCGAGAGGCGGGTTCCCAGGTGGCGAGTTTCGCATGGGAAGCGACGCCAGGCGATCCCGCGCTGGGACCTTCGCCTGAATGGTCGAGCTCAATGGCGGGCGGTGTGTGAACCAGGCGACTGTTCGGTGTGACCTGGACCACTTTTCGATAGGCACCGTGGGGTGAGGGGTGTTAGAGTCCCGGACTCCACGAACCCGGAGGCCCTCGCTTTGCGGCATCCAGGTTGTGGGCTGGACGATGACCTGGATGGGCCACAGGGAGGCAGCGATGACCGAGACCTTCAGCGTTGCATGGGCAGACCCGGCCGACGCGAACTTCGCCTGGCGACGCGACCGCTGGCACGCGCCGAACGCGATCACGACGCTCGCGGGGGACCTGGCCACGGTCGTCAGCCGGGGGTTCAAGCGGGCGTTCAAGGCGAACGGATCGCCGATCTACGTGGAGTTCCAGCGGATCCATGGGCATCTGTACCTGGCGCCGAAGCCGTTCGCACTCGCCGGGCCGGCAGGGCTCGAAAACGTGGAGCCGCAACCCGCTCCGTACGAGAACCACGCGACGTGGGACCGAGTCTGGCTACCGGAGGTCCAGGGTTACCACGCCCGCTGGGAAGCGTTTGACCGCCGCCGTGCCACGGCTCCCGAACTGCTCGCGCATATCCAGGAGTCCGTTGAAATGGCGGTGCGCTGCTGGGAGATCCACCACCGTTTGCACTTCGGGGTCGAGGGGCTGCTCGCTTTCACGAGCGAGCATTTGGGCTGGGACGAGCCAACAACCCAGCGGCTGCTGGCCGGACAAACGAACAAGAGCCTCGAGTCGGATGAGCGGCTGCGGGAGCTTACGGAACTGGTGCGGGGTTCAGCATCGCTGGCGCCCATCTTCCTCAAGAACACGGCAGCCGAGACGCTGGACCAGATCCCATCGGACGACGATGGCGTGACGTTCCGGGAGGGACTGGGGCGGTTCCTGGAAGAATTCGGGCGGAGGAACGACAACGAATTCGACCCTTCGAGCCCTTCCTGGCGCGACGATCCAACTCCGGTCATCGCGATGATCCGGGCGTCTATCTCGCAGCCGGCGAGGGACCACGCGGCGATGCGGCAGCGGCTGGTGGACGCGCGACTGGCCGCGGAGCAAGAGGCGCAGGCACTCCTCGCCGGCGCTCCCCAGGCGGTGCGCGATGCTTTCGCGCGGGAGCTCACGCATGCGCGTCGAGCGGCCGAGCTCAACGAGACGCACAACTACTGGATCGACCAGCAAATCAGCTACTGGATGCAACAGAACTACCTCGCCGCGGGGCGCCTGCTGGTGGAGAGGGGCGTGATTGGCGAGCGTGACGACATCTTCCACCTGTCCCATGCGGAGATCGTGGCCGCACTGGGCGGGAATCTTGATTCGCGCGCGAGCGTGGTCGCGGAGCGAAAGACGGAGATGGAACGGTTCCGCCAGACGCCCCCACCGCTCGAACTCGGGGCGACGCTCCCGGCCGAAGTAGCGAACCAGATGGCGGTGGTGTTCGGGGGCCACGAGGTAAGTACTGTTGCGGGGGAAGTTCACGGCCAACCGGCTTCGCCCGGGGTGGTGACGGGCATCGCGCGAATCGTCCTGACGCTCCGAGATGCCGACGAAATCGAGGAGGGGGACATCCTTGTGACGAAGACGACTTCTCCTCCGTGGACGCCGCTCTTCGGGATCGCCGCGGCCGTCGTCACGGATGCGGGCGGCAGGTTGAGCCACTGCGGAGTGGTGGCGCGGGAGTACGGCATCCCGGCGGTCGTTGGCTGTGTGGATGCGACAGAACGCATTGCCGACGGGGCGCGCATCAGGGTCGACGGGGACACCGGGGTGGTCACGCTGCTGTAGCGACGGGCCACCGTCGCGGCGGGATGGTGGGGTGGGCGAGGAGCTGGCGTTGTCGAGTGCCAGCCCCTCGAACGCGCCGCCGGAGACGACCAGGCGGTGAGCGCTGCCTGTGTGATGGCTATCCCGACAGTACAACGTCGCGTACGAGTTACTCGTTACGCTCTGACGTGCGTTTTGCGACATTGGAATGTCGCGATTGCTTGATTCGCTTAGCAAGCGCTAAGTAAGCCCCGAGATCAAAGGAAACAGGGGCAACATCCTGGATGTTGCCCCTGCAGTGGTTGGCAAGCGGGCCAGCGGTGTTATGGCCCGCAGACGTCGCTGTCTTCGCAGTGGACGCCGCCTTCCGTGAGGACGTAGGGCGAATAGATGCCGCTGTCCTCCTCTTCAGGGACGCCTGTCACGATTGCGATGACCTTCGCGTAGCCGGCGAAAGAGCCAGCCGGAAGGTTGTAGGTGTGGCCCGGGCCCATGGCCGCGCGGATCACCTTCACGCCTGTGGCGGAGGTGACGTCGCCGAATGTGCTGACCGTGCCGTTCAAGCCGACAAACTGGAGCTGGAAGTCGAGCTGGGCCGGGTCATAGAACTTCTGGTTGTCCCAGTTCGCGAGGTTGGGTTCGACCGGCGTGCCATCGACCTGAATGTTCTTTACGAACCAGCCGGCCTGTTGGACGGACGGGTCGCTGACGAAGCGGAAGGCGAGGAGGACCGGGCCGGAGTAGCCGGCCAGGCTGCAGCTCGCCGCCAGCGGCGAACCGGCAGATCCCTGGGCGCCGGTGTAGCCGGGCATGTTTTCGACGACGGTTTCGATTGCCCCTGGGTCGTGCGAGGTTGTGGTGCCGGTGCAGGCGAGCGACTGCCAGGTTGCGCCGCCATCGTCGGAGATCTGGACGAAGCCGTAGTCCCACTGGTCCTCGGAATCGATGTAGTGATCGAAGGTGAGGGTGCTGCCGGCGGTGATGGCGTGGACGATGCTGACGTCCAGGTTCGGGAGGTAATTCGCGGCCGCGGTGACAGCGAAGTACCCGCCGGCGGTGGTCCATTGGGGGCCGCCGGGGAAGGTGACCTGCTCGCCGCCATCGAACGCGACCGCGCCGAGCGTGTCACCAGAACCGAGGGGGATGTAATCGGAGCCCCAGGGCGGCGCGCCGGGACTGGCATAGGCGTGGGCAGAGAAGTACACCGTCGCATCGGTCGCGTCGTTCTGGAGGCGTGCCTGCGTGGCGTCACCGGTGACCGAGACGCCCGGCTGGTCGGCATAGCCATCGGCGAGGACAGAGGCGGCGACGTCGCGGTAGAGGCTCTGGAAGGTGTCGGTACTGCCGGCCGCGGCGAGTGAGGCGTTCAACCCGTCGATGCCGTTGCCCTGGTTGTGGTGCCACGCGGTGAAGAACGACTTCCCGTAGCCGTGCTTGTAGAGGTATTCCATGAAGAAGAAGGCGTGGCCGTAGTCAGCCAGGATCTGGCCGTCGCCCTGGTCTCCCCAGACGGTGAGGCTGTTCTCCGGGCCGCTGGGCCTCGGGATGGGGTTCCAATCGGCGTCGAGGACGCTGGCCCAGCCGAGGAAGTTATTGATGTGGGAGTCGTAGCCCTTTTCGTTGACGTGCTTCGTGGTGTCCGCGTAGCCGGTGAGGAGCTCCGCGAAGTCAGACATGCCTTCGTTGACCCAGTTCACTTCGTCCGGGTCGTAGTCGGCGTGGATGAGGTGCTGGTACTCGTGGGCGAAGACGCCTTCGTAGAGGAAGGGGCGGGCGGGGGCGCTGGTGCAGGGGTCCGCCGTGGGGGAGTGGGGAGGGTTCGCGCCGGTGCGGTGGAGCCAGTCGAACGCATCGACGGTCATCACGTTGCGGTCGGTGTAGAAGGAAATGGTGCTGCTGAAGAAGCCAGCGATGTAGGACAGGGAGTTCGCGTTGTTGGTGTCGAAGTAGTTATCGTCCCGGACGTTATCGACGAGGATGAGATCCTTGCCCGTGCCGTTGAAGTACGCCATGGCGGGTGTGGAGAGCCCGAGATCTGTCAGAAGGTCATCGAGGAGGGCGTCCTTGCCGGTGCGGACGGCGGGCTCGCCGAACCAGGACGTGTCGGTCGGGCGGATGTTGTTCGCGAACTGGCCCAGGAGGTAGCTGACCTGGTCGTTCGAGATCGTGGTGCGCGGGCCGTTGCGGCAGTCGCCCGTCGGGAAGTTCAGATTGTTGGCGACCCAGACTTCGGCGGCTTTGTTCGAGCCGCGGAAGGTGAACGTCTTGAAGATGTACTGGCCGTGAAAGTCATCAAGGGCGAGCATGATGCGCTGGTCCCCGACCTTGGGCGGGCGGTTCTGGTCGCCCTGGGCCTTCGGCGGGAGGGGGTTGGCGTCATCGATCTTGATGGGCGCCTTGCTGTTGCGGAGCTGTGGGTTGATTTCGCGCGTGCCGGCACTCTTGTCGGCGGGCGGTTTGGCAGTGGCGGGGCCGGTGTGCGAGCCCACGGCCAGGAGCGCCACGAAGATGGCGCTCAGTACGAGGAGTAGCCTGGTGAGAGGCAGTCGGGTGGTCATCGGTTCCCTCGATTACGGGGCTGCGCGCCCCGGTGTGCGTCCCGGGCGTCAGTGGGACGCGGGATTGTAGTGCGCGTGGCGCCGAAGTCGATAGATGTATATGTAAATTCGATGTGTTATTGGCCGCGCCCGGTACGCCGGCGTGCAGGGCGGCTTACAGCCCTTGCCAGTGCTGTTTGCCACTCGCCCGGACGAACCGGCCGAGGCCCGGCGCGGGCAGGTGGCTGGCGCCCACGAGGGAACCGTCATTGATGAGGCGGTCAACGAGTTGCTTGCGGGTCTTGAGCGCGATGGCGCTGTCCCAGTCGAAGCTGTTCGCGAG
>CAYTBM010000078.1:0-12165 GCA_964436025.1 uncultured Anaerolineaceae bacterium | reverse complement strand
AGCTCGTCGGCCCCGAGCGCGCGTCCGAGCTCTTCTTTACGGGCCGCATGGTGGACGCGAACGAAGCGAAGGACCTCGGTATCGTCTCGAAGGTCGTGCCGCACGAGTCCTTGATGGACGCCGCTCTCGAACTGGGCAACACCATCGCCAACTCGCCGCCTTCGGCCATGGTCCTCACCCGCCGGGCCATCCACAACAGCCTGACGGCCACGCTGGAGCAGCACCTCGAGTTCGAATGGGTGAACCAGAAGATGTGCCTGCGCGCGCCCGAATTCCAGGAGGGCGTGAAGTCCTTCCTGGAGAAGCGCGAGCCGGACTGGTCCAAGTTCTAGAAAGTTCAACCACAAAGACACGAAGGACACCAAGCCCTGGGGTTCGGCAATGGCGCGTGCCCAATTTCAAAACACTCAGCGCCTCCGTGTTCTTCGTGCCCTTTGTGGTTAATCGCGGTCAGAGCAGGATGAACGGGTTGGCCGGCGGAAGTCCCGCGCTGATGGCGCCGGCCATTTCCCAGGTCGCAGGGCTCGTGCCCGCGTGTTGGGTCACCGCGTGGACGTCGCGCAGGCAGCGCTGCAGCGGGCTGCGCCGGAAGTTCGCCGTCCCGCCGCCTGCCAGGTACATCAACTCCACGGCGTGAGCAGCGCTGCGCGTCGCGTTTGAAGCCGCGAGGTGGGTCTGGTTCCGCTGTGGCAGTTCCGCCGGCCGGCCTGCCTGCGCCAGTTCGTACTGCTCGGCCACCTGGGCATGCAGCCAGGCCCGCGCCGAATTCACGGCAGCCTGGGCTTCGGCGAGCTGCAAATGGAAAAGCGGCCGTTCACCCAGCCGCACCGCGTTGCCGCCCGCCGGGACCTTTCGTCCGGCCAATTCGAGGGCTTCATCGATGGCGTGCTGCGCGATCCCAAGCGCCACCGCACCCATCGGCAGCGCGAACAGCGTCATGAACGGCAACCGGTAGACCGGAGCCGTGTAGTAGCGGTTCGGCGGACCGCCCATAAGCCCCAGTGCGTTCGACTGCGGTATGAACAGGTCATGCATCACGAAGTCGTGGCTTCCGGTCGCGCAGAGGCCGCTGACGTCCCACGTGTCGAGTACCTCCACGCGCTCCACCGGCGTGAGCAGCGCCTGGATGGCCGGCACGCCGGGCATCAGCATGCGCGGCGTCTCACCGTCATGAATCACGGCGAACCCGAACACGTGCGAGGCAAACGGTATGCCGCTCGCGTACGTCCAGTGGCCAGAGCCCACAAAACCACCGTCCGTGACCGTCGCTTTGCCGAAGGGGAAGACCGCGCCGGCGAGGACCGTGTCCCGGTTTCGAAGCAGTTGCTCGGCGTCCGCCTCAGCGAGCATCCGGCCGATCAGCCCGGTTGAACCGTTGATGAAGAGGCACCAGCCGAACGAGCCATCGATCCGGGCCGCTGCTTCAACGGCCTGGAACCACGACACCGGATCCGCTTCCGCCCCGCCAAGTGACTCCGGTGCGAGCCCACGAAAGAGCCCCGCGTCCTTCATTGCTTCGATGACCGGCGGGGCGAGCCGCCTCTCGCGCTCCGATTGGTCTGCGTACTCGCGGACTGTTGGCGCGACCGATTGGACCGCGTCCGCGAGCGACGTGCGTTCGATTGTGGTCATGGAAACCTCACCCCCGAGGAATCCGCGCAGTATAGCCAGTTCATGGCGGATGCATATGAACCAGGCAACACTCCCGGCTCGTCTGAGTAGCCGGGGCTGCAAAAAGCCCGCGACCGAAAGAGTAGTCGCGGGCCGTGCAGTGCGTCGTGCGGAGTTACTGCTTGAGCAGTTCGACCTCGATGTTCAGCTTCACATCGTCGGCGAGGACGAAGCCGCCGGCGTCGAGGGCCGCGTTCCAGACCATGCCGAAGTCTTTGCGGTCGACCTTGCCGTTCAGGCTCAGGCCGATGCGGCTGCCGCCCCACGGGTCCTTCACGGGACCCGTCACTTCGCCTTCGAGCACAACCGGCGCGGTGACGCCGCGGACGGTGAGGTCACCCGTCACCTTCCAGTCGCCGCCCGCCGGTTCGATCGTGCGGCTCACGAAAGTAAGCGTCGGATGGTTTTCTGCGTCGAAGAAGTCCGCGGACTTGAGGTGGGCGTCCCGGTCGGGCTGGCGGGTGTCGATGCTCGCGGCCTGGATGGTGACGGTGGCGCTGGAGCGCGTGAAGTCCTGTTCATCGATCTGGGCAACGACGTTGTAGTCCTGGAACCGGCCCTTGGTCTTCGCGATCAACATGTGCTTGACGGCGAATTCGAGGGACGAGTGGCTCGGTTCGAGGACGTAGGTGCTCAGGGTGGGCTCGGCGACGGTGGTCATTGCGGGGTCTCCTTACGTTTTGTAGCTTTGCTACTGTATGTTGCTAAAGTACAGTGTGTAACTGAGAAGTGTCAAGCAGGCTACAGAAAGTTAGTAAGGAAGGTGGTAGACTCGCCCCATGGCTGCCGCAAAATCGCAGGAAACGCAGGTGCTCTCCGCCTATTGCCCGGTCTTCCAGGACGCCGTCGAACTGATCGGCCGGCGCTGGACCGGCGCCATCGTCCGCACGTTGCTTACCGGGTCCACCCGCTTCGGAGAGATCCTCACGCGCATCCCCGGGCTCTCCGACCGCCTGCTCTCCGAGCGTTTGCGCGAGCTGGAGGCGGCCGGCGTGGTGAAACGCACGGTGTTCCCGGAAGTCCCGGTCCGCATCGAGTACGAGTTGACCGAGAAAGGCCACGAGCTCGAAGCCATCGTCACGGCGATTAGCAGCTGGGCCGACCGCTGGGGCGGCGCGCACGCGGAACTCGAAGCCACCGGAAGTTAAGCCCCGCCCGTTTACAGCGCATCCCGCTATGCCATACAGTCGCGCCCTCAAAAGGGGCTGCGGGTGTACCGCTTTGCTGGGTTCGTCGTGGTGCTGCTCTTCGCCGGGTGCGGAGGAGGTGGTGCGTCTCCCGGCAGCCGCTTCGGCCAGGACCCCACGGCGACCGCCACGCCCACGGGGCAGGTCCTCGGAGCGCGAGACGAACCATCGGCTACCCCTTCCGCCCAGGCGACGCCTCCCGGCGAATACACCGTGGTCGAAGGCGACACACTCTCGGAGATCGCGGCCCGTTTCAACACGGACACGGCCGCGCTCGTCGCCCTCAACCAATTGCCGGACCCGGACGCCATCGCCGTTGGCCAGGTCCTCCGCGTCTCCGGGACGCCGCCCGCTGCGACTGCGTCGCCTTCCGCGACGGCGGCAGTTTCTCCGTCGCCTTCCTCCACGCCATAGGACGGTTTTCGGTGCTTCGGTAGACTCTGGCCTCTCGAGGAGTGGTGCATGGGCAAGATTATTGTCACCCAATTCGTGTCCGTTGACGGCGTGAGCGAGGCTCCGGGCGGTGAACCGGATTACCCGCACACCGGCTGGGTAGCCCGTTTCCCGGAGCCGGAGCCCTTTGACTTTCTGCTCAACGCCCTCCTCCCGCAGGAGGCGCTTCTCATCGGACGCGTGACCTACGAATCCTTCGCCGGCGCCTGGCCGGGCTATGAAGGCCCCATGGCCGACAAGATGAACGCCATGCCGAAGTTCGTCGCCTCGCGCACGCTCAAGAATCCCGAGTGGAACAACACCACGGTGCTCGAGGGTGACCTTGCAACGGCGGTAGCACAGCTCAAGCGCCAGATCCCTGGCGAAATCGCCGTCCAGGGCAGCCGTTCCATCGTGAACCAGCTGCGCCGCCACGGCCTGGTCGACGAATACCGGCTGATGGTCTTCCCGGTGGTCCTCGGCAGCGGCCGGCGCCTGTTCGATGAAACGCCGGAAGCCCTCGAGCTCAAGCTGCGCGATGCCGTCACCTACCACAACGGCGTGGTGCTGCTCGTATACGAGGCCGGGACGACGAGGCTCGATTAGCTCTCGCCGAACTTCTCCTTGCGCAGCGCCTGCCGCCGCTTGCGGTCTTCGCCCGCGCGCCGGAGCTCGTCCCGCATCGCTTCGTCGACGCGCATGTAGTTCGCCCGCCACTCGTCCGTTGGCCAGCGGAAGGGCGTCTGCACCGTCGTGCCGGCGTACTCCGCCGTTTCCAGCAGGCGCAGGGCCATGCCTGCGATTTCGCGCTGCATGCGGCGGTCATACGGCACACCCGCCGGGTTGCCGAGCGGGAAGTCGCTGAACAGGAAGCGCGGGACGCCCGCCTGCTCCACGATGTCGCGGGCCGAACCCACGACCACCGTAGGGATGCCTTCTGCCTCGAGGTGGCGTGCCGTGAGACTCACGGACTGGTGGCACACCGGTCAGAGGCCGACCAGCACCACCGCGTCGACCGCATCCTCGCGGCAGAAGTCCAGGATCGCCGGGGCATCGATCGTATTGGTCTTGCGCTGGCTGTACTCAGTCGGCACGCCGTAGAACCGCGGCGAAAGGCTGCCGATGCGGCCCTCCCGCGCCATCTCTGAAAGCGCCGCGATCGGCAGGTACGAACCCAGGTCGTCGGTGTGCGTCGCCTCCTTATCCCAGGAGAGGTCCATGGTGAACATGCGCTCCGGCAGCGGGTCGCAGGCCATTGCATACGAGCGCTTGGGCGGGCGGTCTACCAGGTCGACGTTGTCCTGGCCCTCCCACGGCGACGATGTCGTGACGATCGCGACCCTGGCTTCCGCGACTGGCCTGGGCAGCCGCGAAAAAGGGATCTCGCGGTTGTACGCCCAGCGATACGGGTTGCCGAATCCCTGCGCCAGGTAATACTCGCGCGATTTGTCGATGTAGCTGACGAACACGCGCCGCGCGGGGTTGGCTTCGGGCGATTCCTGGAACGACATGGCGGCCCTCCTTCGGGGCATCGTCGGCACGAGGCGGACTCGAGGGCAAGGTTCGTTCGGCCCACCGCGCGTGGCCCATTCGAACCACCGTTGGCGCATATACTGCCACGATGCCGGACGTCCAGATTCGCCCCGCCACCGAGACCGATCTCCCCCGCATCGTGGAGCTGATCCACCTCGGCGCCGTGGGCGGACGTGGCGCTGAAGACCTTGGCCCGCCCCTGCCGGCGGCCTACTACGACGCCTTCCGCAGCTTCGCTCGCTTTCCCGAAGCGAAAGTGATGGTCGCCGAGGTCGGGGGCGAAGTCGTCGGCACCTTCCAGTTCCATCTCCTCCCCAGCCTTGCCAACGGCGCGCTGCCCACGGCCGAAGTCGAAAGCGTGCACGTGGCCGAGGCCATGCGCAGCCGCCGAATCGGGGAGGCGATGATGACGTGGGCCATCGCCGAAGCCCGCCGGCTCGGTTGCAAGCGTCTGCAACTCACCAGCAACAAAGCCCGCACCGATGCCCACCGCTTCTACGAGCGCCTTGGCTTTGTGAAGAGCCACGAAGGCATCAAGCTCAATCTCTGAACCGGGGACCCGCATGGACGAGCCGCGCTACTCCGTCGACGACCGCAGCCAACCGGCCATCATCATGCGCGGGCTGTCCGCCGAGACGTACTTCACGCTCGCTCCATCCGGCCAGCCGCAGAATCTTGTCGAAGGGCTGCTCTACGCGTGTCCGTTTCCCACCGAGAAACACGAGGACGCCGTGCTCAATATCGCCCGGGCGGTTGACGGCTGTGCCCGGCGCCGCGGCGGCAAGACTTTCGTGAACCCGGATTGCTGGCTCGGCGAATCCACCGTGGTCCAGCCCGATGTCGCCTACCTGGCGCCCGAACGCGTCCGCGTGGCCGGGCGGTTCCTGCGCGAGGCCCCCGACCTCGTCATCGAAGTCACCTCAAGCGGCGCCGGCCGCTTCGACCGGGAAGTGAAGTTCTCCGCGTATCCCGGCACCGCTGTGCGCGAGGCCTGGCTGGTGGACCTGGACGCCCGGACCGTGACCGTCTTCGCCGCGTCGGGCGACGGGTGGGAAACGCTGCCCGTTGTGGCCTTCGGCGGACCGCTGCCGTCCCTGCTGCTGCCGGAGGTTGGCGCCGCCGGGCTGGCCGCGGGCTCGAGTTGAGTCCCGGCCGGTGACATCCGCGCCTGGACATCGCATCGTGGAAGCACAGGAGGAAGACCATGACGACACTCCCGAACCGTCCGAACACCGCCCTGCTGGTAATCGACGTCCAGAACGGCGTCGTTTCCGGCGCCCACGAGCGCGAGGCCGTGGTCCGCAATATCGAGAGCCTGGTCGAACGCGCCCGCATCGAAAGCGTGCCCGTGGTCTGGGTGCAGCACTCCGATGAGGGCCTGAAGCGCGGCAGCGAGGAGTGGCGGATCGTCCCGGAGCTTGAGCCCCAGGCGGAGGAACCGCTCGTGGAGAAGCACTACGGCGACTCGTTCGAGGAGACGCCGTTGGAGACGGTGCTCGATGGTCTGGGCGTCGGCCGCCTGATCGTCGTCGGCGCGCAGACCGACATGTGCATCCGCAACACGCTGCACGGCGCGCTGGTCCGGGGTTACGACGCCACCCTGGTCCAGGACGCTCACACGACGGAGGACCTGACGCAATGGGGCGCGCCGCCACCCGCCCAGGTCATCGCGCACACCAACCTTTACTGGGCGAACCAGACGGCCCCCGGCCGCGCGGCGGGGACCGTGGCCACCAGCGAGGTGCGGTTCAGCTAGGCGCACCTCGAGAGCCGCCGCGCCGGGAGTGGCCCAGGGCGACCTTGCCTACGGCTTGACCCCGCCGAGAAGCGTCGCCGGGTCGAGGATCACGCCCTGGCCGGAGGGGATGAGCGCGATCTGGATGTTGTCGCCCAGCTTCTGGATCGCCTGGAACTGGATGACCTCGGGCGTCAGCGAAGCCGCCAGCGCCTTGTTCGCATCGGCCTGGCCATTGGCGCGTTCGCGGGTGGCGTTCGCCTCGCCCTTGGCGGTCTCAACCGCCTGCTCGGCTTCGAACTGCTTCTGCTTCACCTTCTCCTGCTCGCGCAGGGCGTCCTGCGTTGCGATCTGCTTCTGTTCGATCGCCTGCTTGAACTCCGGCCGGAAATCGATGTTGTCGATCAGCAGGTCATTGATCTGGATCGAATACGCGCCGAGCTCGTTCGAGAGCCGCTGCTGTACCGCCCGCCGAATTGCCTCGCGGTTCGGGCCGACGTCCACCGTCTGGTACTTCACGGTCTCTTCTTTAAAGAAGTTGAGCACCCGGGGCTCGATGAGCACGTCGAACCAGTTCGGCCCGACTTCGCGGTACAGCTTCTGCACGGCCGAAGGCAGCACCGAGTAGTTCACCGTCGCAATTACGAAGACGTCCTGCGTTTCCTGGGAGAAAGCGTTGATGTCCTCGAACTTGTGGCGTTGGACCTGCACACTCTCCGTGCGCATGGACTGCCAGGGCGCGATGAACTGCAGGCCCTCGCCTTTCTGCCCGACGATCTCGCCGAACTGGTAGACGACGCCGACGTGGCCCGCCTCGATCGGCTTGACGGAGGCTGCGACCGTATGCAGGCCAACCCAGATGGCGAAGACCACAGTCGCCACAACCATCGCCACCGTGCCCCGGAACCGCTCGGAGGAACCGCTATTCGCGCCCTCGCGCGCGGCTCGCCCCACGAAGAAGATTGCCCCGCAAACCACCATCGCGAGGATCATGCTCACTACCCAGGTCATAGCCGTCCCTCCCGCGTGCACTCTACCGTCCGCGGGCCATCGAGGCTTCCTTCAGCGCGGCTCCCGGCGCTTTCGAGTATGCTCGCGCGCACGTTCACCCTGGAGGCGCGCCTTGGGCGTCAAGCTCACGAAAGACTCTATCGACCTCGGCATCGTCGTTTCCGACGGGGAAGCCGCGCTCAAGTTCTACCGCGATACGCTCGGCTTCGAGCACGTGGGCGACATGCCCATGGGCGGCGGCAGCACCATGCACCGCCTCATGTGCGGCACCAGCCTGATCAAGGTCATTTCCGGCTCGAACCCGCCGGCCAAGGCTGCCCCCGGCGGTATCGGCGGGGCCTTCGGCTACCGCTACTGGACGATCTCCGTCTCGAATATCGCCGAACTGGTCGCCGATTGCGAGAAAGGGGGATACAAGGTGGTCGCACCGGTGCGGGAGTTCCGCCCCGGCATCACCATCGCCATCGTCGAAGACCCCGACGGCAACTGGGTGGAGTTCTTGCAGGCAAGTTGACCCGTTGGGGGCGGCGTTTTCCGTGCCGGTAACACGCTGGTAGCACAAGCGCCGTACACTGCGCCGCCATGGAACCGCCCGACATCCTCGTCCGCGCTGCAGGCGAGACCGACCTCGAGGCGATCAACGCGATCCACAACCCCGAGATCGAGCACGGCACCGCGACCTGGGACACCGTGCCCTGGACCATCGAAGAGCGCCGCGCCTGGTTGTGCGAGCACGATGCGATGAATCCCGTGCTCGTCGCCGAGCACGCCGGGCAGGTCATCGGTTTCGCTTACGTCACCCTCGTCAGCAAGAAGCACGGCTGGCGCTTCACCCGTGAAGACACCATTTACATCGCCCCGGATTTCCGCGGCCTGCGGGTGGGCGAACGTCTCCTCGGTGCGCTGCTCGATGCCCTGCGCGAACTCGGCGTGCGGCTCGTCGTCGCGTCCATCACCTCCTCGAACGCGGCGAGCATTCGCCTCCATCAGAAGTTCGGGTTCGAAGTCATGGGCGAGATGAGGAACGCCGGCTTCAAGTTCGGCGAATGGTTGAGCACCACCTACATGCAGCTCGACCTCGGGGAGCCTGGGCCGCTCAAGCCCACCTGGTAGGGCTCAGGCGGCCCGGGCGGTGGGCTTTGCGGCGGCCCGCCGTTTCGGCGCGGGCTTGTATCCGATGATGCGCAGCATGAGCAGCGAGCTCACCGAAGCCACCGAAAGGATGTACATCCAGTACACCGGGGCAAGCTGCGTGTCGGTCCCCGCCGCGATCCCGTGCCAGAGCGCTCCGATGTAGGCGAGGAACGTCGCGTAGTGGAGCGTGCGCCACCGTTTCTGGCCGATGCGAGAGCGGAACCAGAAGCTGGCCGTCGTGATCGCCGCCAGCCAGGCCGCGATCACGCCCAACCCCACCGCGAACGGCCTGTACGGCGCGATGAACGGCACGACGAGCGAGAGCGAAGTGAAACGGAGGAAGCCGTCAAAGAGGAGGCTCCCCGCGTGCACCGCCATGAGCACGAGCGAGACCACGGACAGGAACTGGTGCATTTCGAACGCGAACGGCCGGCTGAACAGCCCGTCCCCCGCTTTCGTACTCACCAGCAGGCCCATCACCATGGCCAGCGAGAGCACCGCGAACGCGGCGATCCCCGAAGCCCGGCTGACCGCCCACGGGAGCTGGCCGAGGTCCGTCGATCGCAGCGCAATCCCCGAGATGAACGACGCGGCAAGGATCAGGAGCAGGGATTGCCGCGACGACGACATCACGAACCTCGCGAACGCTTCGCCGGCGCGGGCAACGCCGGGGACTGGCGAATGGTTGACGGCGCGGGACCGGTGACGGCGTTCACGACCGCCGCGGCCGCACTCCCCGCGCTCGAGCCCTCCGCCGGTGAAACGCCGGCAAAGTAGGCGGTCCCGCCGATCACGCCCGCGGCGACCACCGCGGCCACCGCGAACCGGGCCTTCTGGTAGCGCACTGCCGCGGCCATCAGTCGTCGTCCTCGTCGTGGTCGTCGTCGTCATGGTCGCGCTCGTGCTCGCGCTCGCCGGACGAGCCCGAAGGCAGCGAGACCAGCGAATCCTGGGGTGACTGCACCACGTTCGTCGCCACGGGCTGGCCGGTGCCGCCGGAAACGCCGGCGGAGTCGCTCCCGCCGCCTCGCGGCGCCGCCACCGCTCCGGCTATCAACACACCGGCAAACGCGGTGCCGGCAATGAGCGCTGTCCTGACATCCATCTGGCATACCCAATCTCTGACGTGTTGGGCACATCGTGCGCCTGTTGCCTGAGACGATTCTTTGCGTGAGATGAGAGTTTTCACATCTTTCGGCCGGCGTCGCCCCGGCCGTCTGCCAGGCGAGCCCGCGCCGCGCGCTTTGCACTTGCCGGCGGCCGAGGGTTACAGTTCGCACAAATGTTCGCAAGTGACGCTCCCGCCGCCAAACCGAGCGCGCGTGACCGCCTGCGCTCGGCGCTCAACCAGCCCCTCCGGGGCGAGCCCGCCCTTCGCCGTGAAAGCGTCACCGAACAGTTGGACCTTTCCAGCCTGGGCGGGCGCTGGTTCCAGACGGCGGAAGGCCCGGGCTACGTCATCGAAAGCGTGTACGAACCCGGCCATTGTCACGGAGAGGTCGCGCTTCATCGCGCGCTCGGCATTGCCCCGGGCCGTCTGGCCGGGCAGATCCGCGATGCCCGCCTCGCCGAAACCGCCCCGGCCGCCTTCCTCTACGTCGACACGGAGACCACCGGGCTCGGCGGCGCCGGGTCAACGGTGTTCCTTGCCGGCGTGGCCCGCTTCGAAGGCTCGCTCCTCAAGCTGCGCCAGTATCTGCTCCCCGGCCCCCAGTACGAAGGCGGGCTGCTCGGCGGCCTCAGCGGCGAGCTCGACGGCGCCCAGGCCCTCGTCAGCTACAACGGCAAGTCGTTCGACATCCCCTCGCTGGAGTCGCGGTACATCCTTTCCCGCCAGCGGTCGCGCCTGCGCGAGCTGCCCCACCTGGACCTCCTCCATCCCAACCGCCGCCTCTTCAGGGGCGTCATCGATTCCCATCGCCTGCCGATGGTGGAACGCGAACTGCTCGGCTTCGAGCGCGAAGATGACTGCCCTTCGGCCGAGGTGCCCGAGCGCTATTTCCGCTTCCAGCGCAGCGGCGATCCCACGCACATCCGCCCGGTGCTGCGCCACAACGCCTGGGACATCCTCTCCCTCGTCGCCCTCGCGGCGCACCTCGCCGCGGTGGTGGAGGATACCCACAACCATCCCTTGCAGGCCGCCCGCGCCGCCGAATACGCCGGTGAGCACGCCGCCGCCGCCCGCCACTACGCGGCCAGCCTCGATGCTGCCGCCAGCCGTGCGGAACGGATCGAGGCGCTTGAGCGGGCGGCTCGCTGCCACCTTCGCGCCCACGAATGGGAAGCGGCCGCCGGCCACTGGCAGGCGCTCATCGATGAACCGCGCAGCCGCCGGGTGCTGCCCTACGTGGAGCTGGCCAAGCTGGCCGAGCACCGCCTGGCCGACCTTCCTCGAGCCTACGTCCTGGTCGATGAGGCCCTGAGCCTCACCGCTCGCGGCCTCGTCCGCCCGGGGCCCGCCGGCGGTGAGCTTTCGGTCGAAGCGCTGGAACACCGCCGCGCACGGCTGCGGATGAAGCTGGAGCGGCTGGCGGCCGCGCGGGGAAAGGGACTCACGAGGCGGGGTGGCATCGCGGCACTCCAGTGAGGCCGGCCGTTCAGCGAGGCTGGCTCTTTCACGCCGTTACCGTTCAGCGCCCGCCGTTCAACTCGACAGGGGACACTGGCCGCATTTTCCCCGCGAACAGTAGTCCGCGTGGAGGAGCAGGCCGCCCTGCAGGCGTGCCGCCCCGGGAAACGGCTTCGCCCCGCCCGCGCCGAGCCAGCGTTCGAGCGGCCTGAGGCGCCCGTACGTCCCCGGGCTGCGCAGCGCCAGGAAGGCCTGCTCGATTGCCGCCTCAGGCCACGCGCCCGCGGCCAGGGCAACCGGCAAGACGGCGTTGACCATGCATTCGATGCCGAGGGCCCGCCCGGCATGCTCCCAGCGAGGCACCTCGCCCGGCGCGAGCGGTGCCGGCCACTCCGGCGCGGCGCCTCCATGCCAGAGCCCGCTGATGATCTTCCCTGCAGTCTCCAGGCGGCGCGCGGGCGAAGCCATCGGCCGCAACCCGGCCCGGCGCAGGACCAGGCTGGCCGCGGCCCCCTTGAGGTGCGCCGTGACCGTGAGCGCGCGTGGCGCCTCGCCCCCCTCGGACAGGTCGAGGAGCGCGGCGAGCGGCATACGCCGCGCGAGGGCGGCGAACGGTTCGCGGTTCGCCGGCCCGCCGAGAGTCTCGAGGAGCAGGGCGTAGAGTGCCTGGCCGGGGCCGGGAGCGGTCACCAGTGGTGCGGCCCGGGCCGCCTTGATGCGCAACCGGCGAATGCACCGGCACCAGCCAATGCGATCGATCGTTGAACGCAAAACGCGTTCGTCTACCAGTGCGAATGGTGGCTCTGGTGAATTCCGAGTGGGTAACCGGCATGGTTCGGGATGGATTTTGGCCATTCCATTCCGAGGTGGCCATGATGACGGGCGACAACCGC
>CAYTBM010000077.1:0-12382 GCA_964436025.1 uncultured Anaerolineaceae bacterium | reverse complement strand
ACAGGACCGATTACCTTGACCAACCCCACAACCACCGCCAGCGGACTCAAGTACGAAGACAAAGTAGTTGGCACCGGCGCCAGCCCCAAGACCGGCCAGCGCGTCACCGTGCACTACACCGGCACCCTCGTGAACGGCACCAAGTTCGATAGCTCGCTCGACCGGGGCCAGCCATTCACGTTCGTGATTGGCACCGGTTCGGTCATAAAGGGCTGGGACGAGGGCGTCGCGACGATGAAGGTCGGCGGCAAGCGCATCCTCTACATCCCGGCCGCGCTGGGCTACGGCTCCCGTGCCAATGGCCCAATCCCGGCGAATTCAGACCTCATCTTCGAGGTCGAACTCCTCGGCGTTCAGTAACCGCCGAACGGTGGAACTGCTCCCAGCCGGGAGCGGATCGCGGCTCACACCCCATAACTCACACCTCATACCTACTTCACCGCGGCGAGGTCCGTGATCATCTGGTCAATCTTCCCGTTTCGCTCCTTGATTGGAGACCCCAGCACGTCGCCCCACGTGTCGCAGGTGGCCTCGAACTTCGAGTAGTCCGCCCCGGCGAACTGGTTCGCGCGGCCCGTCCGGACGTCGTTGCAGAGGTTCGAAACAGGATCCGCTGAGAGCAGGTTCCCGGCGCACTGGCCTTTACCGTCGATCTCGTCCTGGATGCACTGCTTCATCTTGGTGAGTTCAGCGCTGAAGGACTGGGCCATGGCGGCCGTGCTTGCTGCGTTCGTCTTCTTCGCCCCTCCCCCGTCGCCACCCCCGCCGCAGCCGGCGGCTATTGGGACGACGATCAGTGCGGCAAGAAGAAGGAGTTTCATATTGCGCGGAAGTCTAGGCAGCCAATCGCGCATTTCAAGACGTTTCAGTGAGCCAGTGATTGACTATTAGTTAAACAGTAACTTCAATCCTATTGGTGCTCACAATTGCACCTAATACAGGCCGCCGAGCGCCTCGCAAACGGTGATCAACCCGCCGACGGGCGCCTCCGCCGCGCCGACTGCCTCCCAGTACTCCACACGGGCCAGTCCATCGAAGTCCCCCCGGTGGTCAACGACAAGGTACGGAGCCGCGCTGTCCGTCGTCCGCCGGACTTCGGTGCCGTCGGCGAGGAGCAGGAAAGGGTGGGAGTCCATCTCAGGCAGCGCCTGGTGCACCACCCGCGAAAGACGGAACTCCAGTGCGCCGAGCCTGCAAACGACGTCCATGGTTCCAGTTTCGGCACGGCGCGTTAACGCTGTGATCGGCCATTCGGGCCCAGCGTTGCGGCCATGTGGCGAAACTAGCGCCGAAAATCGGGCTTTCGCTTCTCCATGAAGGCTGAAACCGCTTCTTTGTGGTCTGGCTCCAGCCGCGCCGCGGCGTTCTGCGCGTTCTCGCGTAGCATCACCGACTGCACGTCAGAGTCCGTTGCATTCTGGTCCAGCACCCGCTTCACCCGGGCCACGGCCGCAGGCGCATGCTGGGCGATCATCTCGCCCATCTCGACGGCGCGATCGAGAAGCCGCTCCTGCGGGACAACCTCGGACACCAGCCCGGCGCGTTCGGCCTCCGCAGCTTCCACCATGCGGGCGGTCAGGCACCATTCGCGAGCCCGGCCCAGCCCGACGAGCTGGGGCAGGTAATACGAACTCGCGAGTTCTGGGACGAGCGCCATCTTCACGAACGCGAAACCGAATTTCGCATTCTCGCTCGCGATGCGGATATCCATTGGCAGGATGTGCGTCACGCCCACGCCGACCGCGACGCCGTTGACAGCGGCAATCGTCGGCTTGGGCATACGGCGAAGGAACGCGAGCCAGTTGTCCTCGCCCGCGGTGGCCGAGCCCTGGGCCGCGCCGCCCGACGCAATCTGCCTCGCCCAGCCGCCGATGTCGGCGCCGGAGCAGTACGCCCGTCCCGCGCCCGTGAAGACGATAGCCGAGACGGTGGGGTCGCCGTTGGCCCGCTCGATGGCGTCCTTCAACTCGAACATCATCTCGTTGTTCCAGGCGTTCAGCCGTTCTGGGCGATTGAGCGTCAGCACGGTCACGCGACCCCGTTGTTCGACCAGCACGTTCTCGTATTCCATGTGTCTACCCATCGATCGAGTACTGGGCGCGCACGCCGAAGAGCTGCCAGCCCGGCCGGCCGGCGCCGGGACCGCCTGCGTCTGGCGCGAGGCCGTGGTGGTCCTCCGCGGCGAGGGCTTTTTCGATAGCCCAGCGCGAGAGGCTCTGCACTGCCTCCATCTCGGACATTTCGTCCAGGCTGAAGAAACCCGCGTTGGCAATCTCGTCGCCGTCGAAGCGCGGTTCGCCCCCGAGCGATTCGAGCCGGAACACCACGTAGATGTTCGTGCTGGGCCCGCCCAGTGAACCGCCAAGCGAGTGGCGGAAGGCGATGACGTCTCGAACCCTCGCTTCGATGCCGGATTCCTCCAGCACCTCGCGTTCAACCGCCTCCGAAAGCGGCTCGTCGTGTTCGGCGTAGCCGCCGGGGATCTGCCAGGAACCGGCGAATGGGTTCTGGCCGCGCTGGACGAGCAATGCCTTGCCGTTCCGGATGACGACACCCGCGCAGCCGATCGAGAAGTCGCCGTAGTGGATGAAGGTGCAGGACGGGCAGGCGGGACGTTCGCGTCCACCGTCGAGCTTGCTGGTGAGGGTCATGGAGCAGCGTGGGCAGTAAGTCGGGATAGCCATTTGGGCGCGAGTATAGAGATGCCACCGCGGAAAACGAATCGGGCGGGGCCGTGTGTACACTCGAAATGAGGAGACGCGCATGGCGATGTTCGTGTTGATCCCCGGCGCCGGCGGTTCGGCCTGGTACTGGAACCTGGTGGAAGATGACCTTCGCGCGCTCGGCCACGAAACCATCGCGGTCGAAATGCCGGCCTCGGACGAATCCGCTGGCCTCGACACCTACGTCGCAACCGTGATCGACGCGATGGGCGACCGTACCGGCGCCGTCGTCGTCGGGCAGTCGATGGGCGGGCTGACAGCCCCGATCGTGGCCGTGAAGACGCATGCCGCCGCCATCGTGCTTCTCAACGCGATGATCCTCAAGCCTGGAGAGACGGGGGGCACCTGGTGGGAGAACACGGGCCAGCCTGAGGCCATGCGCGAAAACGCCGCCCGGATTGGCCTCCCGGACCTCTCGATGGACGACCAGGAACGACTCTTCGGGCATGACCTCCCCGCTGACCTCTTCGCCGAGGCCGGCCGGCGCGTCCAGCCGCAGTCCGGCCGGCCTTTCGCGGATCCGTGGCCCTTGGAGCGCTGGCCCGACATCCCGACGCGTGTCATTACCTCCCGCGACGACCGACTCTTTCCGGCGGACTTCCAGCAGCGCGTGGCGCGCGAGCGGCTTCGCATCACCCCGGAACTCATCGATGGCGGCCACCTCGCGGCCCTCAGTCACCCCCGGGAGGTCGTCCGGAAGCTGGACTCCTACACCCACGAGCTGGGCCTGAACTAGGAACTGGCGCGCTGTGCTGGCGCGTGCGCAGCCGCGGAGAGCCGGCCAGGTGAGGGTACAATGCCCGCACCTCTCCGACGGAGCCGCGCATGCGCCCCATGACCCCTGAAGACCTCTACGCCATCAAGTGGGTAGGCGAATGTGACATTTCCCCTGACGGGAGCAGAGTCGCGGTAGTAGTCACGCAGATGGACCGCGACACGGACGGCTACAAGTCGGCCGTGTGGCTGGTCGACACCGCAGGCGGCGAACCGCGGCAATTCACCGCCGGCGCCAAGCGCGACGGCTCGCCGCGATGGTCACCGGACGGCAAGTGGCTCGCGTTCACCAGCGAGCGCGGCGAGGAGAAGCCGCAACTGGCCGTCATGCCCGTGGCTGGCGGCGAGTCCCGGATTCTCACGAAGTTGCCGCTCGGCGCCGGGGTGCCGGTCTGGTCGCCCGACGGTTCGCGCATTGCCGTCAGCGCAAAGACCGGCGCAGTCACGGACCCCGACCCGAAGAAAGCAAAGCCCTACCGCCGGATCACCTCCATGAAGTACCGCGTCAATGGCCAGGGCTTCACGTACGACCAGCGGCGCCATCTGTTCGTGGTGGACGTGTCCACGGGCGAAGCGAAGCAGGTCACGGATGGGGACTGGGACGACACCCAGCCTGCATGGTCGCCGGACGGCAACCAGATCGCGTTCGTCTCCGCGAGGCACGAGGAGCGCGAGTTCGACAGCGCCAGTGACGTCTGGATCGTTCCGGCCGGTGGCGGCGAAGCGCGCCAGCTGACGCAGACGAAGGGCGCGCGCAGCGCACCGTCCTGGTCAGCGGATGGCACGAAAATCGCCCACATCCAGCACCCGGATTGGCCATCGAACGGCCTCCTGCGGGTGGTCACGGTGGCTGACGGCCGCGAAGAAGACGCATCCGGCGGGCTCGACCGTGAGATGGGCGCCGGTGGACTGCCGGGCGCGGTGGCGCAGCCCAGGTGGCTCCCAGGTGGCGGGATCATGACGGTTGCCGCCGACCGTGGCGAGGCTTCGATCTGGATTGGCGGTGGCGCCGCCGACGGGCGCTGGGTCGCCAAGGACGCCTCGATGGTCGGCTGGTACTCCGTGGATGCAGCCGGCGTGCGCGCCTCGGTCAGTTGCGGTGCGCAGCAACGCCCCGCCGAACTGTTCGCCGTCAACCTCGAATCCGGCGCGAAACGGCAACTCACCGACTTCAATAGCGCCTTCCGGGAGGAAGTGGACCTCCAGTTAGGCGAGAAGTTCATGGTGCACACGGAGGCCGGCACCGAAGTTGATTGCTGGCTCGTGAAGCCCGTCGGCTTCGAGGAAGGCAAAGCCTACCCGCTCATCCTGAACGTCCATGGCGGCCCGTTCGGTCAGTACGGTGAGACCTTCTTCGACGAGTTCCAGATCTACGCCTCCGCGGGTTACGGCGTGGTCTTCTGCAATCCACGCGGCAGCTCCGGGCAAGACACCGCGTTCGCCCGCGCAGTAGTCGGCGACATGGGTGGTCCCGACTACCTGGACGTGATGGCGGCTTTCGATGCCGCGCTGGAGCGCGCCACGTGGGCCGACCGTGACCGGCTCGGCATCATGGGCGGGTCCTACGGCGGCTTCATGACGTCCTGGACCATCGGCCACACGAACCGCTTCAAGGCAGCGATCAGCGAACGCGCCGTGAACGACTGGTACTCCATGCAGGGCGCCAGCGACATCGGTGGGACATTCAACCGCCAGTACCTCGGCCCAGACGCGACCATCCAGGACAACCTCGAAGCAGTCCTCCGCCAATCGCCCTTGACCTATGCGAAGAACATCGAAACGCCCGTCCTTATCCTTCATTCGGAAGTGGACTTGCGCTGCCCGATTTCGCAGGCCGAACAGCTCTTCGTCGTCCTCAAGCAGCGCCGGGAGGATGTCGAGTTCGTCCGCTTTCCCGATGAAGACCACGAACTCTCTCGCGCCGGCCGCCCCAGCCACCGGGTAGACCGCTTCAACGTGATCCTCGACTACTGGCGGCGCAAACTCTGATCCGCCGGCGGGTAAGGGTGTGGCGCGGGGCCGCGCCCGGCTGTCGCGCCCTCGGCTATACTCCCTCGCACTGCCTACAAAAGAGAAGAGGATTACTGAAAATGGCTGACATATCGATCCACGTGCGCGACAACGGGCCGTACCTGGTGCGCGGCGGAGCCACCGTAACCGACGCCGAAGGCAAGACCTACGAAGTACAGGACGTGATCGCCCTTTGCCGCTGCGGCCACTCCGGGAAGAAGCCGTTCTGCGATGGCACGCACAAGGCTGAGAACTTCGAATCGGCGCCTCGCGCCGAAGCGTAGTCCCGGTGCCCTAGCCGGCCCCGCGCTCCCTCCGGCCGCCTAACGAAGGCTCGCCTGGCGCAGGCCCCGGAAGCAGGTCCGCACTTCATCCACGAACACCTCCGGCTGCTCGAAGGCGGCGAAGTGACCGCCTTTCGGCAGCTCGTTCCAGTGCACGATGTTCGGGAACCGCTTGTCGGCCCAGCGGCGCGAGGCCCGGAAGATCTCCCGCGGGAAGATGCTGCAGCCCACAGGAACGGTGATCGGCGCAGCGGCGCCCCCAGCGCGCCCGAAGCTCTCCCAGTAGAGTCTTGCCGACGACGCCCCCGTCCCCGGCAGCCAGTACATCATGATGTCGTCGAGCATCTCATCGCGGGTGAGCGCGTTTTCCGGGTGGCCGTTGCAGTCCGTCCAGGCCCAGAACTTCTCGAGAATCCACGCGGCCAGTCCTGCCGGCGAGTCGACCAGACCGTAACCCACCGTCTGCGGCCGCGTGCTCTGCTCCTTCGAATAGCCCGAATCCCAGTCCTGGTAGTACTGGAGTGCCGCGATGGCGCCCTTCTCCAGGTCCGTAAGGTCGTTCATGGTTTCGGGGTCCGGACGCGCCGTCACCATGTTGAGGTGGATGCCGGCGCAGTGTTCGGGGTCCTGGGCGCCGATGGCGCTCGTGACGGCCGAGCCCCAGTCGCCGCCCTGCGCGAAGTAGCGGCCGTAGCCCAGTCGCGCCATGAGGGTCGCCCACGTATTCGCGATCTTCTCCACGCCCCAGCCGTTCTTCGCCGGCTTCCCGGAGAACCCGTACCCCGGCAACGACGGCGCCACGACATGGAACGCGTCAGCGGCATTACCGCCGTACTTCACGGGGTCGGTCAGGGGGCCGATCACCTTGTGGAACTCAACGATCGAGCCGGGCCAACCGTGCGTGATGATCAGCGGCGCCGCACCTTCGTGCGGAGAGCGGGCGTGGATGAAGTGAATGTCCAGCCCGTCGATCTCGGTGACGAATTGCGGAAACGCGTTGAGCCGCGCCTCGGTTGCCCGCCAGTCGTACTTCTCGGCCCAGTAGGCGCAAACTTCCTGGACGTAGGAGAGCGGCGTGCCCTGCGTCCAGTCTTCGACTGCCTCCCGTTCCGGCCAGCGCGTCTCGCGCAGCCTGCGCCGCAGGTCATCAAGCTGCGCCTGCGGGATATCGATGCGGAACGGGCGGATTTCGTCGGACATGTGCTACTCCTGAGGTTCGCGCACGATGCCGGATTGGGCGCGGGCGCGCAAACGGGGCTCAGTCGAGTTTGGCAATGCTCATCGCGGCCGCTCCCCGTAATCCTGGAATGGGCCGTCGCGCCGCCGGATCGTCTCCCGGAACCCGATCTCGCCGAAGCTCTCGCGCCAGCGCAACGCCTCTTCCGTGTGCCGCGTGACGCCATCGAAGAACGTGCCGAGCATTTGCGTGGTGCGCAGGCCCATGTTTTCGAACGCCTGGTTAATCAGCAGCTTATTCAAGGCCAGCTGGTTCGCCGGGATGTTCGCATACCGTTTTGCGTACCTTTCGGTCTCGGCTGAGAGCTGCTCGCGCGGGAAGACCTTCGAGACAAGCCCGATCCGATGGGCGGTCGCGGCATCGATCTGGTCACCCGAGAGCAGGAACTGCTTGGCATGTTCGAGCCCGACGCGATAGACCCACATCATCGTTGTTGGCGTGCCGTACACCCGGCTCGGCGGATACCCAATGATCGCGTCTTCGGCCATGAAGATCAGGTCGGCGCAAAGGATCAGGTCCGTCCCGCCGCCCAGCGCGTAACCGTGCAGCTCGGCGATGACCGGCTTCGGGCACTCCCAGAGCTTCATGAACCGGCGCATGTTGTGGCCCATGAACGCGTAGTCCCGCACCGGGTCCCACGCCCCGGAGCGAGCATCGATGTGGGCGGCGCCGTAACGCGGGCGCTGCGGGCCGCGGCCCCGGTCATCCGCGCGAGGATTGAGGTCGTACCCGGCCGTAAAGCACGGCCCCGCCCCGCGAATGATTATCGACGAGACTTCAGGCGAAGCTGTCGCCTCGTCGATACCGTCCGCGATGCCCTGGATCACCATGTCCGTCAGGGTGTTCATCTTTTCCGGGCGGTTGAGGGTGATGATCGCCAGGCTCTGCCGCTCTTCGTAGAGGACGACTGGTTCATCGGCCACGTCGCGTGCTCCTGTGTGAATGTGCCGCCGAACGATACACCGGGCCGCCGCGCCGAGGTTGCAGGTGGCTATCGAACAACGCCGAACTCGCGCGAAATGGTTGCGAAACGCTGCTCCGGTAGTGCCTACTGGGGGCAGTGCTACGTCGTGACGGGCTCATCCTCGCCAACCGCGCCTTCCTGGACCATGAGTCTCCGCGCTGGGCCGACTCGCCGTCTTCGGCGGGCAGCGGCGGCCTGCTCGCTGCGGTGCGTCCCATCATCCAGCCCTGGGACGGCGACATCGGCACTACCTGGATTGGCGCAGGAATGGGCCGCTATGACCGCGAGTGGACCGACAGTCGCGGCTTCGAATTGCTCGAAACCAACCGCGGGCCGCTGCGCCACCGCCGCCTCTACTTCGGGTCATCCACCTGGCAGGGCCATTACGCCGATGTCGCCAACTGCTTCCTCTGGCCGCTGCTTCACCTGGTCCGCTATGACCTCCCCGCTGTAACCGGCTACTACCCGGAGCCCGCTCCCCCGACGAACGCCGACTGGCGTTCGTTCCTGGCCGTGAACACCGCCTTCGCCGAAGCGGCTGCGGAGGAGCGCGCAGCGCCCTGGTGCTGGATCCATGACTACCAGCTCGCGCTTGTGCCGGGCCTTTTGCGCGACCGAGGGTTTCCGGCGCCGGTCGGTTTCTTCCTCCACACGCCCTTCCCGGACATCGAAGTGGCTCGGCCGTACCTCGGGGACGGCGGCGGAGAGAGCTTCCGCCGCGTCGTCGAAGGCATGCTGGGCGCCGATCTTCTGGGGTTCCAGACGCCCGCCGACGTTGCTCGCTTCACGCACGCCGCGGTCAAGCTCAACGGCGCCGAGGTAGCGGAAGGCGGTCTGCGTTTCGGCGATCACCACATCCGTTTGCGGGCCTGCCCGGTTGGCATCGATGTGGATGACGTGCTTGATGTGGCGAAGGTCGCCAGCACTCCGCAGCGCGTCCTTGCCGCGCGAGAGGCGGGCCTTCCACTCGTTGTTGGCCTGGAACGAGGCGACTTCACCAAGGGCATCCCCGAACGCCTGCGGGCCGTGGCCGCCGCCTTCCGTGGCGGCGGCAGGTTCGCCTACCTGGGCATTGCGGCGCCCACCCGCGAAGGCGTCCGTGCCTACGATGCCCTCGAGAGCGCCGTTGAACTGGAAGCGCGTGCCGCCCGGGAAGCCGCCGTGGCCGCGGGCGGTGCCTTCGCCCATGTCCGCGCGAACGTCGGCTGGGCCGATGTTGTCGCCCTTCAGCGCGAGGCCGACGTGGTGTTCACATCATCATTGGCGGACGGCCAGAACCTCGTGCCGTTGCAGGCCGCTGTGGCCCAGTCCCTCCGGCCCGCCTACCGTCGCGCAGTGATCGTCTCCGGCCGGGACGCCGGGGTGTCCAGTTCCTTCGGCGAATTCGCCCACCAGGGCCTCGCCATCACCGACCCGCTTGATGCCGAGGCGATGCGCGAGACGCTCTGCGCCGCGCTGCGCGGGAATCCCGGCCGCATCAGCGATGACTTTGTTGCCGCCGTCCAGGCTCGCGATGCCCGCTGGTGGGCTACCGAGTTCCTCACCACCCTGGAGGGTCCATGCTGACGCTTGATGCAATCGAACAGTTCAAGGCGCTTGCCGCGGCCCGCGGCCCGCTCCTCATCGCCACCGACCTGGACGGCACACTCGCCCCGATCGTCGCCCACGCCAGCGAGGCCCGCGTCCCGCCCGGGGCGCTGGCCGTGCTGGACCGCCTGTCGCAGGTGGCCAAGGTCGCCGTTATCACCGGCCGGGACCTGAACACGGCCCGGCGCATGGTGCCGGTGGAAGGCGTGGTGGTGGTTGGCAGCCACGGCCTTGAGGCTTCCTTCGATGACCCACTCATCCCCGGCGTGGACCGCGTTGCCCTGAGCGCCGCACTGGAACAGATCGAGCAGAAGGTCATCTCCGCCTGCCCGAGTTCCTTCCTTCACATTGAGCGCAAGGCGATTTCCACCGCCTTCCACTACCGCACAGCCCCCGAACTCGAGACCACGCTGCGCGAGGCGCTTGGCGACCTGCCCGAAGGCCTGCGCCTGCGCGAGGGACGCATGGTACTCGAGGTGTTGCCGAACGCGCGGGGCGGCAAGGACCTCGCCCTCACCGCGCTCTGCCGCCACCTCCACGCGAAGTCTCTGCTCGTGATGGGCGACGACCTGACTGACGTTGGCATGTTCAAGTCGGCGCTGGGCCTCGCCCAGGACGACCGTGTCCACGTCCTTCTCGCCGGCGTATCCGGCGGGCCCGAATCTCCTCCCGAGCTGCTCGAACTGGCCGATGTCGTGGTCCGCTCAACGGAGGAGGCACTCGAAGGGCTCGAAACCATTGCGAGGGCGCTGGGGGTTTAGCAACACCCTGACCCGGGGTTACCCGCGTTTGCGAAGGCGAATGCAGACCCAGTCCCGCTCGACTTCCGTCGAAAGGTGTTCGAAGCCCTCTGCCTCCATGTCTCTGATCACCGCTACCGCATCCTGATCGAGGATGCCCGAGAGCACCAGGTCGCCCGCGGGCTTCACCACCGTCCCGAAAATCGGGGCGAGCGCGCGGTTCGCCGGTGTGCTGATGTTCGAGAGCACGAGTTCGTACCGCCCGGGATGGTCAGCCGCGAGCACCCCGGCGCTGATCTCAACCGCCGGAAGGACCCCGTTCTCCCGGCAGTTCTTCCGCGCGACCTCGGCAGCGATGGGGTCGATGTCGATGGCGACGATCCGCGGCACTCCGAGCAGCGCGGCGCCAATCGCCAGCACTCCGGACCCCGTGCCGACGTCCAGCATCGTGATCCCCGGGCGGGCCAGTTCATCCAGCGCCTTCAGGCAGAGCCGCGTCGTTTCGTGATGGCCGGTACCGAACGCCTGGCCCGGGTCGAGCCTGATGGCGATCTGGCCCGGCTTAACCTCGTGCTCAATCCACGTCGGCACCACGACGATGCGGCCCCCAGTTTCGACCACGCCGAAAAACTCTCGCCACGAGACCGACCAGTCCTGTTCGTAAATCGGCTTTGCCGTCAGCTGCACCGAGGGGTACTCCTCCATGCCGGTCCGCAGGTCCGAAACCAGCACTGCCCCGAGTTCCGAAGCCGGCAGATAGGCACAGATAAGTACGGGCTCGCCGCCGCGCACGCGGAAGCCCATCTCCGGCCCAAGGATGTCGATCGGCTCTTCCACGGTGATCCCGCCGGGCGCCACGCCGAGCATCAACGCGCTCACTTCTTCCACCAATGCCGGCGGCGTCTGCGCCGTGATCTGGTACCAGAGCGCCCCGGAACCCGCGGACGGCTCGCTCACAGCCGCTCAAGCCCGAAGCCGAAATCCCCAATCCACAATCGGTTCATCCGGCCATCGCGTCGCGGATGCGTTCGAAGAAGCCCTTGTTGCGACGCGGCAAGGTCGGCGTGCCCATCGTGTCGGCGAGTTTCTCCAGTAGTTCGCGCTGCTCGTCACTGAGCGTTTCGGGCACCACGACGGTGACGCGCACAACCATGTCGCCTCGTCCGGCGCCGCGCAGGTGCGGCACGCCCTTTCCGCGGATCACGAAGTCCTCCCCGCTCTGCGTCCCCGCGGGCACCTCGAAACTGAGGTCGCCGTCGAGGGTGGGGATGCTCAGCTCGGCGCCCAGGGCAGCCTGGGCCACGTTCACCGGCAATTCGAGGACGATGTGGTCTTCGACCCGTTGGAACCGCTCGTGCTCCGCCACCGAGAGCACCACGTAGAGGTTGCCTGCCTCGCCGCCGCGAGCGCCTGCTTCGCCTTCGCCCGCCAGGCGAATCTGGGAACCGTCGTCCACGCCGGCGGGCACCTTCACCGCGATTTTGCGGGGTGAACGGATGCGGCCGGTGCCGCGGCAGTCTTCGCACGGGTTCGGCACGATCTTGCCTTCGCCGCTACAGCGCGCGCAGGGCGCCACATTCACGAACTGTCCGAAGATGCTCTGCTGGGAGCGCCGGATTTCGCCCGCGCCATTGCACTCGGGGCAGGTCGCCAGTTCCGTGCCGGGCTCCGCGCCCTTGCCGCTGCAGCGCGTGCAACGTTCCTGGCGCTGGAACTCGATCTCTTTCTCGACGCCAAAAATCGCTTCTTCGAATGTGAGCCGCAGGTTGAAGCGCAGGTCCGCGCCACGCGCCGGGCCGCGCCGCCTGCGTCCTCCCCGCTGCCCGCCGCCGAAGAACGCGTCGAAAATGTCTCCGAATCCGCCTTCGAAACCGTGGAAGCCCTCGAACCCGCCGCCCTGCTGCCCATCGACGCCCGCATGCCCAAAGCGGTCATACATCTGGCGCTTTTGCTCGTCCGAAAGGACTTCGTATGCCTGGTTGATTTCCTTGAACTTCGCCGCCGCGTCCTCCGACGGGTTGCGGTCCGGGTGGTACTCCATCGCAAGCTTGCGGTAGGCCTTC